>JAXDMK010000101.1:0-43087 GCA_034666105.1 Actinomycetota bacterium
TGCCCCCGCCCGAGCAGCCGCAGCCGGCGACGTGGGCCTCCCAGTCGTAGGTGTTGTTGCCCGCGATCTCGTTGTGGTCGATCACGATGTTGCCCAGCGAGCCCTGGGTGGCCTTGAACATGGAGAATCCGTACTGGCCGTTGTTCTGGATGCAGTTGTAGGCCACGGTGTTGCTGGAGCCGATGAACACGCCCGCCCCCGCGTTTCCCTGGATGGTGTCGTACTTCAGGGTCCAGCCGCTGCCGCCGTCGTGGTTGACCACGCCCTCGTTGTTGTTGGAGCCGACGGGGCCGAAGTTCTGGATGGTGAGGTGCTGAATGCTGACGTTGAGGGCCTGGGCGGTGAAGGCGTACTTGTTGACGCTGCCCCCGTCGAGGATCGCCCCGGGGGCGCCCACGTAGGAGTCGTTGTCCTTGGGGATGACCTGGCCGAACGACCCGCTGCCCAGCGTGTGGGTGCCGGGCGCCAGCCAGAAGGTGGTGCCGGCGGGCTGGGCCTGGGTGACGGTGTTCAGGTTCTGGCCCGGATCGACCCGCACCGAGCCCGCGGGCTGGGTAGCGGGGCCGTTCAGGATCGAGGCGTTGCCACAGATCTGGGCCGGCGGAGTGGTCGGGAAGGTGCCGATGGCGGCGCCGGCGGGAGCGGCGGACGAGGCCATCAGGGCCGGGACCCCTACCGCGACCAGGGCGATGCTGAAGACAAGCGAACGAAGCGAAGCCCCCGACCGGCCCGCCGTTCCGACTGACGACTCTGTTTTCATGGCCAAGGTTTCGTCATGCGCCAGGGCTGCTTGATGAGCCGATCGACTCATTGATTCCCGCGACGGGATGCGCGAGCGACTGGTGCCGCGGGCGCGCCGCGGGCGTGGCGAATACGGCGGGATGCCGGGGGTGTCCATCTGGACCTTCCTGGAATGACGCAAATGACTGCGTCACCAGGGGACTGGAGCAACGCGAACCGTGAGGGTGGCCACTCTACAGGATCAGAGCCCGACCCGGTGCGAGTCTTTCACTCATGTCGGCGGCCCTCGGCCCGGCCGGCGGTCGGACAAACGTCCCCTCGACGTCCCCTCAATGTCGATATGGGCCCTGCACCGTCGCCGCGCCGGACGCGCAGGAATCAGGTGGCAGTCTTCTTGCCCTCGACATACAGGTGCCAGCCCAACGATTTCTCCATCCGCCGGCCGGCGGATGTCCTGGCCAGCCGCAGACCCCCCGGGTACGGGCGCAGGTTCAGGAAGCGGACGGTGGTCTGCACGTCGGTGAACCGTCCGGCGAGCATCTCCACGAGCTGCCGGCGGGAGTAGACCTTCGACAAAGGGTTGCCGGGTCCGTCGGTGTTGTGGGAGAGAAAGAGGCCAGAATCCAGGATATAGCGACGCCCGTGTTCACGGAGCAGCTGCCGGTGTCCGGCCAGGACTTCCGGCGGTTCGCCGGTCAACTTCGACACCAGGTGTTCCGATTTGGGCACCACCATGGCGCCGACGAGACCTCTTCTGATCGTCATGATGCTGACGAAGTAGTTGAAGGAGTTTCGATGGTAGACCATGAAAAGCATCGTGCCTCCGGGCCGAAGGACCCGGTGGAACTCGTCGATGGCGGCTTCGGTACGGGGAACGTGATGGATGACCCCGTGGGAGAACACGAGGTCGAACGACTCGTCGGAGAAGGGCAGGCTCATGACCGAGCCGGCGACGAACCGGCCTGGGAGCCCCTCCATCGAAAATCGCCGCTGGGCGAGCGTCAGGGCGCTGGAACTGAAGTCGATGCCGGTGTAGCGGGCACCGGCGCCGGCGAAGCGGACGGCATCGGTGCCGATCCCACAGCCCGCCTCCAGGACATCGCAGCCGGACCAACGGGAGAATCCGACGACCTCGGGGATGTGCGGTTCCTCGGCGTCGCGATAGGCGCTCACCTCTTGGAAGAAGGAGGAAGTGCCGACTGGAGATTGGGCGAAACGGAATCCGGGCTGATAGTCAACCCAGAAGGCGTTTTTGGTCACGGTTTCGCCGCCCCCTGTGACTCGCGGTATACGGCGACACTAGCACCGGCCTCCCGAGCTCGATGCGGCCACACTGCCGGATACGGCCGTCGTGCCTACAACGAGGTTCTTTTTCCCGCCCCGACGAGGCATCAGTACCTCGTCGAATTGGAAGATAATCGGTGGCCGGATTGAGCGCCGGCGACGGTTGTGGTGGCGCCGCCGGCGGTGCCTAGCCGATGTACAGCTCGTCGACGTAGACGAAATTGCCGCTCACGCCCGTCTTCCCGGACAGCTGCACGAACACCTTGGTTGTCCCCGCCGGGGCGACGACGCTCTTGATCGCCTGCTGCCAGGTGCCGCCGACGGTCGGGATCGCCAGCGTGTCCACCTGCAGGTCCGCCCCCGAGGTGTTCTTCCACCGGACGGTCATGGTCACGCCGAGATTGGAACCGGAGCCCTGAAGTCCCCAGAAGCGGATCGTCTTCGGCCCCGGGGTGGCGGCGAACCCGGGCCAGTTGTTCAATTGGAGACCCCAGCCGGCCGAGGCCGTGATGTCGGCCCGCAGGCTGGCGACACCCGACTGCGCCGCCGCCGTCGACCGGGACGGCGTGGCCGAGTACCACGCGGCCCAGCGACCCAGCGATCCCTCCAGCGTCGCCGTGTTGGCGTCGAGCAGGTTCGGCGCTCCCGGCGTCGTCGTGGTGGTGGTCGGTGCCGTCGTCGTGGTCGGTGCCGTCGTGGTCGTGGTGGTCGTCGGTGCCGTCGTGGTGGTGGTGGTCGGAGTCGTGGTGGTCGTCGTGGTCGTGGTCGGTGCCGTCGTGGTCGTGGTCGTGGTGCTCGGTGCCGTCGTGGTCGTGGTGGAGCCACCACCGCTGATCGTCGCGGCCCAGGCATTCTCGTGGTAGGTCGTCCCGACGGGGGCCGTGGCGATGCCGACGACGGCGGCGGCGTTGCCCCCCGGATAGTCGACCGACAGGTAGTCGCTGGTCATGCGGCCCCGGTTGGTCTGCGGCAGCCAGTTGATCAGCATGGCGGTGGTGTTGAACGTCGTGACCGGCGCCCAGGTGGCCCCCGCGTCGACCGACGACGTGTAGCCGGCGTAGAGCTTGCACGAAGGGGTCCCTGACGTTCCGCAAACGGCGGTCGGGTACCAGTAGTAGACGACGCCGATCTCGGCGGTGCTACCGGAGGTACCGGGACGAACGCCCACGCCGGTGATGAAGTGGTCGACGGTGCTGGACACAGGGTCGACCGCGACTCTCGACGGCGCGCTCCAGGTCACCCCGTCGGACGAGGAGGACAAGAGGATGTCGTTCGAACTGCACGAGGCGCGGAACCGGCAGTCGTGCCAGCCGACGTAGATGGTGCCGCCCGCGTCGACCGCGGCCGACGGCTTCGAGAGGGCCCGCATGCCGCCGGACACACTGTGCTTGGTGATGGTGGCGACGTCGACCGGGGCCGACCAGGTGGCTCCGCCGTTCGTCGACCGGAAGGCCTGGATCGTGCTCACACCGTCGTCGTGGACGACGACCACGGTTCCGTCGGGTCGCACGACCGGGTTGGTGTCGTAACCGACTGCATTCGACGCGGTGTACGCCGGCGCCGACCAGGTCAGACCGCCGTCAGTGGAGGTGACGACGGCGAGCCTCAGGTTCAGGTCCTGGATGGAATAGGCGGTGTAACAGCGACCGTAGAACGGGCTGGCGGGCGTGTTGTCGCAGGTGATCCAGGCCTTGTCCGGGTGCGTGGTGCCCACCGCGGTTACGGGCGCGCCCCAGTTGAGCCCGTCGGTGGAACGGTTGATCTCGAGGGCGGTCTCGATGAACGTGGAGCCGCTCTGAGCCACGCCCATCGACGCCGCCAGCCAGACGCCGTGGGCCGCGTCGTAGACGACGCTCGGGTCGACCGCCCTCGGGTAGGGACCGGGCGGGGTGGCCGAGGTGGTGATGCCCGGCAGGAACCCGTACGACCAGGACGAACCGGCGTCGGTCGTGGTCGCCCAACCGATGTTGGTGGCCGCGCCACTGACGTTGAACCGGCCCGTCTGGAAGACCGACACCTCGGTCGAGCCCCAGGCGTAGCTGTCGAGGTCGACCTGGGACTCGTGTTGAGCCACCGAGTTGGTGTACGTGTCGGTGCTCACCTGCTGCACCGTGACTGTGGCCGCGGCCAGAACCGGCCTCCCCGGCACCACCGTTAGTACGCCTGCTACCAAGACCCCCGCCAGGGTCATGACGCGTCCCGGACCCGTGCCTCGCATTGCCCAGCCCCCCAACTCGTGCCCTCGTCGCGGACGGTAGCAGTCTCCGGGCGAAATTTGCAGGGCCTCGTGGATTTCCGGAGCGCCTACCCTGACGGTCGTTCGTTGTCCACAAGGGGGAAATGGTGATCGACCGGCGTCGCCGTGTCTGGCTCGTCGCCGTCGCCGGCTGGGCGATGGCGCTGCTGGTGGCGACCGGCTGTAGCGACGGTCGGAAGGCGGCCGCACCGTCGACCCCTTCCTCGGTGACCTCGACCGTTGGGGGGCAGGCCGGCGAAACGTCCACCCCGGGAGAACCGTCGCCGGCGGCCGAGCCGTCCACCACGGTGGCCTCGACGACGACCCTGCCCGGGCCCCTGTCCCGGGAACAGGCCTGCGCCCGGTTCGACGCCATCATGGGCGACGGCGCCGTCACCTCCGACAGTCAGTGGAGTGCCGCCCTGGGGACGCTGGCCGAGCAGACCGCGGACCCGGAGCTGGCGGCCGCCATCCAGCGGCTGGCGGACAGGTACGCGGCGTCGGCCGCCTCAGTGTCGCCCTTGGAGGTCGTGTCCCTCTGCGGGTGACCCACCCGCCTGAGCCCGGCCCCGCCCCGCGGTTGGGGTCAGGCCCGGAACTGCAACCCGGTGACGACCTCCTCGGAGCCGCACGTCCCGGTGCCGACCAGGGCGGTCGTGGGCAGCTTCTCGCCGAAGCGGGGCGAATACCAGCCGATCACGGGCTCCACCTCGCCCCGGTGTGCGGTCCACAAGAGCCGGCCCGGTAGTTCCAGGGTGGCCGAGACCTCACCGTCAGGGCCGGGCCATTCCAACATCGCCCGGCACCCGTCGAGGGTCGCCCGCACCGAGGGGCCGAGGAGGAAGGACAGGCGCCATTGGTGCTCCCCCTGACTTTCAACCCGGTCGACGATTTCCAGCCGACGGTGGCCACGGTCGAGGCGCACGGTGCGGCGGTGCACCGCGGGTGAGGCCAGGCGGCGGTACCCGTCGTGTTCGGCGGTCCACGACCCGTTCCCGCCGTCGGTATCGACGACGGCCTCGATCACCTGGGTGGAAGCGTGCTCGACCCAGAGGAACGGACCGCCGGCCACGGACTGGTCGTGACCGTCGAGCTCGAGGGTGTTGTGGGCGCGGGTCGAGCGGAAGTAGGTCCGCCACTCGGGCTCGCCGTGGTAGCAGTAGGTCCCGGGATCGACCAGCACCGGGATCCCTGCGTGTCGCACCTCGATCGACAGGGCGTCGGCGTGGGCGTGGGCGGCGATGGAGAGGAAGCCGTGCGGGCCCCCGTCGCAGGAGCACCACAGCTCGGGTGTCTCGCCCGCGGGCGTGCGCAGAATGGTGAGGCCGGCGTCGGCGAAGTGCGACGATCGGCGGGCCGGCCGCGATCCCGGGCTCGACAATCCCGTGGCCAAGGCCCCCAGGGCCACGCTCCGGACGTCGTCCTGCGTCGGGGGCCACCACGGGAGGCGCTGGTACAACCGGCCGCCGGCGGCCAGCACCGACGCCCACCGGTTGGCCTTTGCGGGATCGAGCAGCAGGGCCCGGCCGTCGTCGCCGTCGCCGGCGCGAGGGGCCTCGGTGCGCTCGTCGACGACCGCCGCCACCGCGTCGACCATGGTGCAAAGGCGGCTCGTGGTCGCCCCACCGAGGGGTGATCCGAACGCCTCCGCCTCGACCGACGCCACCAGGCCGAGCTCGGCCACCAGGCCGAGGTACTCGAACGCCATCTCCCGGTTGAGCCCGCTGGGGAACGTGTTGCGCTCCAGCTCCCGTTCCAGCACCGTCGCCGCCCTCGCCCGCCAGCGGTCGCTCTCCGGAAACCAGGGAAAGGCGCAGCTGGCCACCAGCTGGCCGGCGGCCTCGGCGATCACATGGTTGTTGGCCGAGGAACCCCCGCTCACGAAGGCGGCCAGGTAGCGCTGGTGCCAGTGGATCTGCTGGGCGGCGCGGTCGTTCAGCTCGAACAGGGCCGGCGCCCCCGGCCAGCCGTCGAGCAGGCGGCGGATCCAGGTCCAGGAGATGAGGCGTATCCCGAGCTCGATGCCGCTGGTCCAGTGCACGCCGGACAGGAACGGGTTCTCGTCCCACCAGCTCCGCAGCTGACGGTCGACCATCTCCGCGTAGCGGTCGTCGCCGCTCAGGAACCAGGCCGAGGCCAGCAGGGTCAGGTGGTGGTGGCGGGAGAGCTCCCAGACCTGCTTGACGTTTCCCGTCTGCTCCTCCGACCGGTGGTCGATGCGGAAGCAGTACCGATCCTGCGGGGCCCGCCGGCCGGTGAGGGGGTCGAGGAACCAGTCGGGGGAGGCGAGGTCGTGGCGTTCGACCCCCAGCACCACGCCGTGGCCTTCGAGGACGCGACCGGCGGCGTCGAGCACGGCCCGGCGCGCCGCCGGCGGGACGCGGGCGGCCGTGCCTTGCGGCAGGCTTACGGAGAAGGTCCGGATTCCGGACGGCGGGCTCGGGACCCAGGCGCCGGGGAGCACCTGGTACCGCTTCCACGCCCACCGGGTCGCGTAGTCCCGGCTCCGACCGGCGACCTCCGCGACCGACATCCGGCGCAGCCGCCGGAAATACCACTCCAGGCGCGACGCCTTCAAACCGGTACGGGACCGCCCGCGGCCTGGCTCCGGCTCACGGCCAGGGTGGCGCGGGTCGTGGCCACCAGCGACGCCAGGGGGATGGGCATGGGCCCGCCCGACCGGACAGCGTCGAGGAAGGCGTCGAGCTGTTGGCGCTGGCCCTTGTCGGTGCCGCGGAGCTCCCGCTGGGTCCGACGCCGGCGGCCGGTCCACACCGAGGCCCGGCGGAAGTTGTCCAGCCGGGCGCATCGGCCGTCGGCAACCGCTTCGAACGTCTCCTTCGGGAACCGGGGGCTGCCGGTGGTGGCGTAGGCGACGGACGCGACGGACCCGTCGTCGAAGCGCAGGGTGATCAGGAGGTCGCCGCCGTCCGGGGTGGCCACGGCCGTGACCTCCACCGGGTCGGCCCCGAGCCACCAGCTGACCGTGTCGATGAAATGACCGCCCTCCCCCTCGAAGCGCGAGCCCTCGGTGTCGGCCTTGGCGTACCAGCTCCCCCGGGGCAGGGTCCCCGCGTTCACCAGGTACCGGACCACCCCCGGGCCGCCCCGCTCCCCGGACATCGAGCGCAGCTTCACGAACAAGGGCGCGTACCGCCGGTTGAAGCCGACCAGCAACCGGTCGTTGCCGCTCTCGGCCACCGCCGCCAGGACATGGTCGACCTGCCCCGAGGTGAGCGCGAGGGGCTTCTCGACGAACACCGTCTTGCCCCGCTCGAGGGCCCGGGCGGCGAAGTCGGCGTGGGAGCCGTGGCGGGTGACGATGAACACGGCGTCGATCGTGGGGTCGTCGAGGATCCGATCGGGGTCGGTCGACGCCTCGCCGAAGCCGAACCGGCGCTGGGCGTTGGCCGCCGACAACGACGTGGTGGTGGCGACGTGGGCCAGTTCGACGTCGTCCCGGCCCGTGAGATGCGGAAGGAGCATGGAGGAGGCGTACTTTCCGGCGCCGATGAAGCCCAGCCGCACCGCTCCGGCGGCCGCTCCGGCGGCCGTGGCCGGCGCCCGGCTGACCACGACCGGGACCACCGGGCGGGGGGCGGCAACGTCGGCGACCGCGGGCTCGGGGTACTCGAAGAGGAACCCGAGGCCGCGCAGATCGCCGGCGTTCATCCGTTCGTACACGCTCTCGGCCTCGGTCAGAGGGAAGACCCCGGAGACGAGGCGGTCGAGGTCGAGGTCGCCGCGGGCGATCAGGTCGAGGAAGCAGGCCAGGTTGCGCCGCTCCGTCCACCGGACATAGCCCGGCGGGTAGTCGACGCCGTCGAGCTCGTAGTGGTCGTCGTATCTCCCCGGGCCGTACGACCGGGAGAAGCGCAGGTCGAGCTCCTTCTCGTAGTAGGTGTTCCACGGCAGGTCGAGGGCGCACTTGCCGATGTCGACGATCCGGGCCCGGTCGCGGGCCAGGCGGGCGGCGATCTCCACCGGGTCCTTGGCCGTGCCGCCGGCGGTGAGGAAGACGAAGTCGGCGCCCAGCCCCGCGGTGCGGCTGAGGAGCAGGCGCTCCACCTCGGCCACGCCCTCGGCGGTGGGCGGGCGGCAGGCCGCGGCCCCGCCGGCCTCGGCCTGGGCGCACCGGTCGGCGACGGGGTCGAGTCCCACGACCAGGACGCGGGCGGCCAGGAGGAGCTGGGTGACCAGCTGGCCGATGAGCCCCAGGCCGATGACGCAGGCGCTCTCCCCCAGCTGGACCTCCGCCCGGCGGACCCCGTGGAGGGCGATGGCGCCGACGGTGGCGAACGAGGCCAGCCGGGCGTCGACGCCCTCGGGCACGGGAACGCACAGGTTCCTCGGCACCCAGTTGACTTCGGCGTGGAGGGCGTGCTCGTTCCCGGCGCAGGCCACCAACTGGCCCACCTTGAACTCCTCCGCGCCCCGTCCCACCTCTGTCACCACGCCGGACAGCGAATACCCGAGGGGTGACAGGGAGTCGAGCTGCTGGGTGACCTTCTTGTAGGCGGCGACCGGCCCCACCTGGGCCACCGAGTCGACGACCTTGCGGACCTGATCGGGTCGGGCCCGGGCCTTGCCCAGCATGGACAGCTTGGCCTCGGTGACCTTCATCATCTCGGTGCCGGGCGAGATCAGCGAGTAGCACGACCGGACGAGGACGCCGCCCGGCTTGCAGGCGGGGACGGGTACGTCGACCACGCTGAGGTCGCCCGACTTGTAGTTCTGGACTATCTGCTTCATCTACGCCTCTCAGCGGGCAGGGAGGCACCGGCCGGACGCCCTGGGCGCCGCCTGTCCTCGTACGGAAACCCGGCATCGGTACTGGCTCAGATCGGCGGTGCGGTCCCGTCGGTGGCCGGGGGAGCTCCGCCGGCCGCTCGACCGGTCAACCGGTCGTACACGTCGAGGTAGTGGCCCTCCTGGTGGGCCCACGCCAACGTCTCCTCCACCCGCTTGCGCCCGAGGGCGCCCATGGCCGCCCGCCGGGGCTCGTCGTCGAGCAGGTCGACGATCGCCTTGGCGTAGAGGTCGACCTCGTTGGGCTCGGCGTACACGCCGGCGTCGCCCGCCGACACCTTCGTCTCCCGGAGGTCGAAGGCCACCACCGGCAGCTCGAAGGCCATGTACTCCATCGTCTTGTTCATCGTGGAGACGTCGTTGAGCGGGTTCTTGGGGTCGGGGGAGAGCCCGACGTCAGCGGTAGACAGGACGCTGAAGAGGAGCGCGTCCGGCGCCCGCCCGGTGAACTCCACGTAGTCCTGGAGGCCGAGCTCGTCCCGCAGCGCGACCAGCTCCTGGAAGCAATCTCCCGAACCGACCAGGGTGAAGGCGATGTCGTCCCGGCCGAGGTCGTGGACAATGAAGGCGGCCGCCCGCAGCACGATGTCGACACCGTCCTGGGGGCCCATCACCCCCAGGTAGCAGGCGAGGAAGCGCCGGCCGCGGCGCAGCGCAGGGTCGGGCGACTGGCGGCGGAGCCGGGACGGGTCGGGCCCGGTGCGGACCACGGTGACGTGCTCCGGCCGCTTCCCGCCCCGGCCAATGGCCTTGGCCCGGTAGGAGTCGTTGGTCGAAATCACCTCGTCAGCGGTCTTGTAGGTGCACCACTCGAGGCACCGGAGGCCCCAGTACAGGGGCTTGAGACCATCCCGGAACCGGGACTGGAACAGCTCGGGACAGAGATCGTGCTGGTCGTACACGAACCCAGTGCCGGCCACGGCCCGCGACGCGAGCGCGATCGGCCAGAAGATGTCGGGCGGATTGCAGGCCTGGATGACCGAGAACTCCCGCACCCTTCTGGCCCTCGCCGTCAGCCAGGCGGTCATGGTGAAGGAGTAGAGGTATTCGGCCACGAAGCCGAGCTTGCGCTGCGTCGGCGGGTAGGGCCGGTACTTGAAGACCTCCACGCCGTCGATCGTCTGGCGCTTGGGGTCGCCCGGACCCTTGGGGCAGATCACCGAGACGGTGTAGCCGGACCCCCGGAGGGTGTGGCACTCGAGCCACACTCGCCGGTCGAGGGGCACCGGCAGGTTCTGGATGATGATGAGGACGCTGCGGGACCGGTCGGGGTCGACGGCGGCGGCCGCCCGCCGGCGTGTCCTCACCATCCGACGCCCTGGTAGCCGGCGAGCGCCTGGACCTCGGCGCCGAGGCGGCCGTCGAGGTCGATGATGGTCTTCGGCGGGTTGGCGACCAGGGCGTTGACGACGGGCGCGGCATTGGAGGAGACGAGGGCCACATCGGCCCCGTCGAGCGCCTCCTCGGGCGAATCGGCCAGCAGGCCCCGGAGGTGGGGCAGCTTGGATTCGACGTAGCTGAGGTTGGTGCCGACGAGGCGGGAGGGTTGGATCACGGGGTCGAAGATCCGGACGTCGAAGCCCTTGCCCAGCAGGATCTCGGCCAGCTCGACGCTCGGGCTCTCCCGCAGGTCGTCGGTCTCCATCTTGAAGCTCAGACCGAGGAGAGCCACCGTTCGCCCCCCGTCGGTCATGGTCCGCTGGGCCACCTCCCGCACGGTGACGTCGTTCGAGAGGAGCGTCCCCGAGAGGAGGGGGGTGTCGACGCTGTTCATCCGTCCGAGGTAAAGGAGGGATCGCAGGTCCTTGGGCAGGCAGGACCCGCCGAAGGCGAACCCGGGACGGAGGTAGCGGGGCGAGATGTTGAGGCTGTGGTCCTCGCAGAACAGCTCCATCACGTCCCGGGCGTCCACCCCCAGGGGCCGGTAGAGGCGGGCCAGCTCGTTGGCGAACGACACCTTCATGGCGTGAAAGGCGTTGCAGGCGTACTTGAGACCCTCGGCCGTGCGCACGCTCACCAGGCGCAAGGGGCAGGTGAGGAAGCCCAGGAGGCGGCCCACCGCCTCGGCCACCTGGGGGTGGGCGGTTCCGACGACGGTGAAGGGCGGATCGAAGAAGTCGGCGATGCCCGAGCCCTCGCGGAGGAACTCCGGGCACATGGCGACGCCGAAGTCAGTACCGGCGCGCCGCCCGAGCGCGGCCTCGAGGGCGGGGATGATGCATTCGTCGACCGTGCCCGGCGGCACCGTGCTGCGGATCATGACGGAGTGAAAGGTGGGGGCGGTGCCCTCCCTGGCCAGCCCCTCCCTGGCCAGCAGGGCATGGGCGACGTCCTCGACCGCCCGCAGGACATACGAGAGGTCGGTGCTGCCCGATGGGGTGGACGGGGTTCCCACGCAGATGATGGACACGTCCGCCCGCTCACTCGCCAGAACCGAGTCCGTGGTGGCCTTCAGCGCCCCCCTGCGGGCCCCCTCGGCCACCAGGTCGTCGAGGCCAGGTTCGACGACGGGGCTGCGGCCCCGGGCGATGGCGTCCACCTTCGCCGGCTGCGGGTCGACGCCACTGACCTCATGGCCGTTGGCGGCCAGGCAGGCGGCGGTGACCGTCCCGACGTACCCGAGTCCGTAGACGACGACATTCATTGCGATCTCCTGTCCGCCGAATGCCTGGAGCCCGGCATCGCGATCGTCTGGCCGGGACCCGTTCCTCGAACGGGGCAACCGTCGACCTTCCAACCGGCCGTCACCCGCATCGTACCGTGGCCGAAACGACCACGGGCCGCTTCACACGGGTGCGTCCGAAAGCCCCCCGGGCGGGCATGGAGAGGGCCGCGGTCCAATTTCCGGGACTGGCCAGTATTATTCGCCCTTTCCGCAGCGGGAAGTTCCACGTACTGTGGCCTGATCGCTGGGAGGTAAACGGTGGAGCGATTGAATGTCGACGATGGTCCGCGGGTGCTGGGTCATGAGCCCGTGTCAAACCTCGTCGCCGACGGCTGCGTGAACAGGCCAGATCGAGTGGCGACCCCTTGAACGAGCAAGCGTACGATCTTCGACGTTCGCTGCGGGCCATCCGGCGACGGTGGCTCGTGGTGGTCCTCGTGATGCTCGCCGTGGCCGCGGGCGGCTTGGTGCGGGCCCTGGGACAGCCGGCGGTGTATGTGTCCCGGTCGGAGATCCTGCTGCCACCGCTCGGCGTCGACTCGAAGGGCAAGGCCCTCCGGAACACCACCACCGAGGTCCACATCGTCCGCAGCACGGAGGTGCTGTCCGTCGCCGGCCAGGACGTCACCCCTCCGATCTCGGCGGCCAAGCTCCGGCCCCACATCGGCGTCAAGTCGGTGAGCACCGACCTCGTCGAGGTGCGGGCTTCGGCGGGCTCGCCCGGGCGGGCCACCAAGCTCGCCGATGCCGTGGCCAAGCAGTACGTCGCATTCTCCAACGGGGTCACCTCGGATCAGACCGACGCCACCGCCGCCGCCCTGAAGACCCGGGCCGCGGACCTCGAGAAGCAGGGACCCGACCTCGACGCCCAGATCAACAGCAACGTCGCCCAGCTGGCCACCATGGATCCGAAATCACCCGAGGCGTTGCGGCTGTCCGCCCTGATCGACGGGCTGCGGGCCAGCTCCGTCGACGTCGCCCGGCAGTTGCTGAGCATCAACGCCCAGATCTCCGACGCCCGCCTCACCACCGCCCTGGGCCGGAACGGCACCCGCGTGCTCGAATCGGCGACCAAGCCCGGAAGCCCGGCATCGCCGCGGCCGGTGCGGGACGCCCTGGCGGCCGCTTTCCTTGGGCTCCTGGCCGGCGCCATCCTCGCCCTGGCGCTCGACGGCCGCGACCGTCGGCTGCGGACGCGGGATCAGATCGCGGAGGCGGCGGCGGCCCCGGTCCTGGCGTCGCTGGAGATCCCCCGTCGCACAGGAGTGTCCGACTACGCCGCGCTGCTCGGCGACTGGGAGCCCGAAGTCCGCCACGGCCTGGCCCTGCGCCAGATGCTCGCCGCCGTCGGCACCGCCGGCGGTGACCCGGTGTCCAACGTGGTGGTCGTCACCCTCGCCGGCGACTCCGCGGGGCCGCCGGTCGCCTGCCAGCTGGCTGCCTTCTCGGCCATGATGGGCGACACCACCACCCTCGTGGTCGCCGCTCAGCACGCCTCCACCGATCAGCTGCGCACCGCTTTCACCAACATCAACAGCGGTGGCACGCCTGCCCGCCCCAACCTGTATCTGACCGACGGGCCCGTGCGGGACGCCAACGGCCTCGGCCCGGACCTGACCATCACGGTGATGGTCGCCGAGGGCAGAGACGTCGAGGTGCCGCAGTGGACGGAGCCCACGTCGGTCCTGCTGGCGGTGTCCTGCGGTTTCGTCACCGCCGACGACCTCGCCTCCGTCGCCGTGAGTTTCCTCGACGCCGGCTACCCCCTGCTGGGCGTCGTCGTCGCCAACCCCGATCCATCCGACTCGTCCACCGGCCGGCACATGCCGGCATGGCCGGCCGCCAGCCGAAGTCCCGAGAAGCCGAGACAGGCGAGACGAAAGGTGTCTTCCCGTGACCGGTAACACCAGCCGCCGCAGGCGGGGGCAGGGGCGATGACCCTCAATCTGGCCCGCGACCCCCTGGCCGGCCCTCGCAGCCTCGCCGTCGCCGGGCGGCGGTCGGTGCCCGAGAGCCGGATGGTGAGCGTGGCCTTCCTGGCCAGCGCCCTCCACCGACGGTGGAAGCTTTGCGCCATCGTCGGGCTCGTCGGGCTCATGGCCGCGTTGGGGCTGGCGAAGATGTCACCGCCGACGCCGTCCGCCACCACGACCCTGCTGGTGAAGCACACCGCTGGGAGCGACCCCGCCCGGGCCATGAACACCGACATCGAGCTGGCCCGGTCGGGGGCGGTGGGCAGGATCGCCGAGGAGCAGCTCGGTTCCGCGTCCGGTGGGCTGGTCAGCTACCGGGTGGCGAAGATCAGCGACGACCTGCTGCAGATCACCGTCTTCGGCAGCTCCGATCGCGCCGCCATCCGATGGGCCGATGCGCTGGGCGCCGCCCTCCTGAAGTTCCGGTCCGACGAGCTGGCGCGGCAGGCGGAGGCCGCGACCAATGCGCTCGAGGAGAGGGCCGCCTCGCTGCGGACCGAGCTCGACACCATCGGCCGGGGCATCACGGATGCCTCGGTGGTGGCCGGACCGACGCAGCCGGCGCCGGCGGCCGGGACCGCCCTGAGCGACCTCCTCACCCGGAGGGCGGCCGCCCAGCAGCGACTGGCCGGAATCCAGAGCCAGCTCGATGACCGGACCCTCGGGTCGCAGGCGGTGGTCGACAACAGTCACGTCCTCGACCCGGCCACCTCCAACCCGCTCCCCGGACGCAAGGCCTTCGTCACCAACCTCCTCTCCGGGATCATCGCCGGACTGGCCCTTGGCATGGGGATCGTGATCGTGCAGGAGGTCTTCCGCGACCGGGTGCGCAAACGCCGCGACGTCATGGCCGCCACCGGCGCCCCGGTCCTGGTGAGCCTGGGCTCTTTCCCCGCCTCGCTGCGGACGAGTCGGCGTCTGACCCACCAGCGGGCCAGACCCCGGAAGGACCTGGCCCGCGCCGTCTGGCACCTGAGGTCCGTCCTCACCGGCCAGGACGCCCGGAAGCCCTCGGTAGCCCTGCTCTCGATCGAAAGCGACGGCGCCGCGGCATTGACGGTTGCCGCCCTCGCCACCGACCTGGCCCGCGACGGAAAGCGGGTGCTGGTCGCCGATTTCTCCGACGGGTCGGCGCTGGCCACGGCGTTCAAGGTCCCGCCCGGCAAGACCAGTCCCGTGGAGATCGAGGGGGCTACCGGCGCGGTCACCCTCACCTTCCCCGCCGTCGACCTGGCGTCGCCGCCGAAGGCGCCGGGCGGCGACTCCGAGAAGCTCGACGACGACGCCGACGTGGTGGTGGCGCTGGCCACCCTCGACCCCGCCCTGGGGGCGTGGCATCTCTCGGGATGGGTCGTCGACGGGGTGGCGGTCGTCACCGCCGGCCAGTCCCGCGCCGAGGCCCTGGACGCGGTGGCGAGAATGCTGCGGGCGGCGGGGATCGCCATGCACTCCACCATCCTGGTGGGGTCCGATCCTGACGACGAGACGGTCGGACTGCCGGTCGAGTCGACCATCCGGCCCAACGACACCCCGCGGGTTCGAGATCGCGTATGAGGCCCGCGGCCGTCCTCCTGGCGGAGCGCGATCCGGTCCTTACCACCGAGGTGCCGGGGAAGCCCGATGATCGCACCGTCGAGCGTTGGGTCGAGCGCCGGATAACCGTCATCTGGGCTCTGCTGTTCTTCAACGGACTGGGCTCAGCGAGAGGGCGCTCCCTCATCCCCATTCCGAGGGGGATAGCGCAGATGCTCACCTTCCTGGCCCTGGGGGTGGCGCTCATGCTCGCCCTCGGGGTCAACCGCCGCCTGATGGTGCGCCCCAACACGGTCCTCGGACTCTCCACCGTGCTGGTCGCGCTGGCTCTCATGACGTCCGTGCGCCTCCAGGCCGGTCCTGGGTCTCTCGTCCGCTCCGGGCGCTTCGCCTGCTTCGTCGCCGTGCTGTGGCTCCTGACCCCGTGGTGGGGCAGGCGGGACATGCTCCTCGTGCGCTGTCACCTCCGGGCCCTGCTGTGGGTGTCGGTCACGGTTCTCATCGGCCTCGTCCTCTCCCCCTCCGGCGCCCTCAGCGGCGGCGTCGACGGCCGCCTGGTCGGTTTGCTGTGGCGCATCCCGCCACCCCAGGTGGCCGAGTACGCAGCCGTGGCATCGGGACTGGCCATCGTGCTGTGGCTGGCGGGATCGCTCTCCCGGGGGCCGGCGCTGCTGATCGGCGGCGGCGGCATCGCCATGGTGCTGCTCAGCCAGACCCGCACGGCCATGCTCGGGTGGGTCGCGGGCGTCATCTGCGCCACCCTCACCCTCCTCCTGGCCCGGCGTCGGGTCCGCCGGGTGCTGACGGTGATGATCGTCGCCACCCCGTTTCTCTTCGTCGCCGTCGCCCCAGCCGCCTCCACCTGGTTCACCAGGAACCAGAGCACCGAGCGGATCTCGGGTCTCACCGGCCGCAAGCAGGTCTGGGACGGGCTGCTGGCCGAGCGGCGGCCCGAGTTCAACCGCTGGTTCGGCCGGGGGCTATCCGACAAGTCGTTCAACGGCCTATCCATCGACAGCACCTGGCTGGCCGTCTACCGCGACGAAGGCCTGGTGGGCGACTTCCTGGTGGGCTCGATCCTGCTCTTCCTGCTGGTGGCCAGCGCCTTTCGTCCCCCAGGCCCGGCGCGTGCACTGGCCACGTTCATCGTGGTCTACAGCATCATCGCGTCCTATACCGAGGTCGGACTCGGCGACGCCTCCCCGTACCTGCTCTCGATCGTCGTCGCCGCGTCCCTATTGCTTCCCGAGGCCCGTGGCGAGCCCATGCTGGTTGAGCATGGGCATTGAGGGTCCTGCTCGTCCACAACCGCTACCGGTCGACCTCCCCCGGGGGTGAGGATCGCGTCGTCGACCAGGAGGCCGACGCGCTGGCGCACGACGGCCACCAGGTGGAGCGGTTCGAGCGGTTCAATGACGAGATCGACGGTCTGACCGCGACCCGGAAGGCGCTCCTCCCGTTCCAGGTCCTGTGGTCCGACGACGCCCGCCGATCGCTGGTGGGTGCGCTCCGGACGTTCAAGCCCGACGTCGTCCACGTCCACAACACCTTCCCTCTTCTGAGTCCGTCGGTGCTCTACGCCAGCCGTGCCGAAGGCGTCCCGGTGGTCGCCACCGTCCACCATTACCGCCTGGTGTGTGCCAGCGGGACCCTGTTCCGGGACGGTTCCGTGTGCCACGACTGCGTCGGGAAGCTGCCCCTGCCGGCCGTGCGCCACGGCTGCTACCACGACTCGGTGCTGGCCACCGTGCCTCTCGCCGCGGCCAGGGTCGTTCACGCCCGGGCCTGGCGGACCATGGTCTCGGCCTACCTCTTCCTCTCCCGGGCCCAGCGCGACATCCTGGCCCAGGACGGCCTGCCCCCCGAACGGCTGTTCGTCAAGCCCAACTTCGTGCTCCCCATGCCCCGGGCCGACGGCCCGGGCGACGTCGTCGTCTACGCCGGCCGGCTGGCCGTCGTCAAGGGTGTCGACCTGCTCATGGACGCCTGGGACCGGTTCCGGGCCGAGCACGGCGCGGGTCCACTCCGGCTGGCGGTGGCAGGGGCGGGGCCGCTCCAGGAACGGGTCGTGGCCTGGTCGAAGGGGCGGGACGATGTGGACTGGATGGGGATGCTCAGCCGGGCCGACTGCGCCGATCTGGTCGCCGGCGCCCGGGCCGTCCTCGTACCCTCGAGGTGGGAGGAGACGTTCGGTCTCACGGTGGTGGAGGGCATGGCTGCCGGCGTCCCCTCGGTGGCGCCGGCGCACGCCTCGTTCCCCGACCTCATCACCGACGGCGTCGACGGCGTTCTGTTCGAGCCGGGCGACACCGCCGCCCTCGCCCGCGTGCTGGCCGACGTCGAGACCCACCCCGAGCGGTACCGGGCCATGGGCCAGGTCGCCCTTCGTACCTACGAGGAGCGCTTCACCCCCGCCCGCAACGTCGACCAGCTGCGCCAGATCTACCAGTTCGCGATCGACAACCCGGCCGTCTAGGTGCGATTCGTGCGCCGAGGAGGTCCTGCCCCCGCGCCGTCCGACGGGACCCGCGGGGAGGGGTCTCCGAAGCGGCGGCCCGTTCGTTGGCCGGCCTTGGTCGCCGTCCTCGTCGGTGCCGTTGTGGCCGGGGTCCTCGTGTTCCGTTCGTCGTCCACCCCCTCCGCTCCCCTGGAGATCGCCAGCCCCGCCGAGCCACCGGCCAGGATCTGCGGGAGCAGTGTCCTCGACGGCCCGGAGCGGCCACCCGACGGGGCGGTGACGGTCGACGCCGGGGAACACCTCAGCGCGATGACGAAAGCGAGCCCGCCGGGCACCACCTTCTGGCTCGCCCCCGGCGTCCACACGCTGGGTACGGGACCCTTCAACCAGGTCACCCCGAAGGACGGCGACGTGTTCGTGGGGGGCCCGGGTGCGGTGATCGACGGACAGACGAAGAATCGCTACGCCTTCGCCGGCGATGCCAGCGATGTCGTCGTCCGGAACCTGACCATCCAGAACTTCGGGACCGGGGCCAGCAACCGGGACGAAGGCGTCGTGAACCACGACGGCGGTCGGGGCTGGCTGATCGAACGCTCCACGGTGAGGGACAACGACGGCGCCGGCGTCTTCGTCGGGAGCGACAACGTCCTGCGGGAGAACTGCCTGACCGCCAACGGCCAGTACGGGTTCAGCATGTTCAAGAAGGAAGGGCTGACGTCGATCACCATCGACCACAACGAGATCAGCGGCAACAACACGGACGACTGGGAGACCCGCCAGCCCCGCTGCGGTTGCACCGGCGGCGGCAAGTTCTGGGACGTGACCGGCGCTGTCGTCACGGCCAACTGGGTGCACGACAACCGCGGCGTCGGGCTCTGGGCCGACACCAACAACGTCGGCTTCCGGTTCGAGCAGAACTACATCAACGACAACGACGCCGAGGGCCTGTTCTACGAGATCAGCTACAACGCCCTCATCCGGGGGAACACCCTCAAGCGCAACGCGCTGGTGAAGGGGCGGGTCTTCGCCGCCCGCCAGGATCCCTTCCCGGTGGGCGCCATCTACCTCTCGGAGAGCGGCGGGGACAACCGGGTCAACGGCGGCGTCTATGCGACCCTGGAGGTTGTCGGCAACCTGCTCGAGGACAACTGGAGCGGCGTCGTGCTCTGGGAGAACGCCGACCGGTTCTGCAACTCGGCCGCCAACACCAGCGGGCGCTACTGCACCAAGGTGGGGGGCGTGACGCGGGACACGTGTAGCGCCGGCGCTATCGAAGCCCGGCCGGCCTACTCCGACTGCCGCTGGAAGACCCAGAACGTCTGGGTCCACGGCAACGAATTTCGGATGGACCGGGACGCCATCGGCTGTTCCGAGACCACGACGTCCTGCGGCCTCAACGGGCTCATCTCCAACTTCGGCAGCTTCCCGCAGTGGTCTCCGTACAAGGGCCGTGTGGTCCAGGACGACATCACGTTCGGCCAGGGCAACCGCTTCAGCGACAACCGGTACGTCGGAGACTGGAAATTCTCGGTCTACGAGCCGGCTCTCGTCGTCGGTTTCCGCGAATGGCGTTCCCCCCCGTACAAGCAGGACCACGGGAGCGCCAAGAAATGAATGGCGAAACCGAGGTCGAGACCCGCTCGCCGATCCCATTGCCACGCCTCTGGCTGACGGTCGTTGCCGTCCTGGCCGGACTGGTGTTCCTGGCCTTGACCTTCGCCGTCTGGCGGAGCAATGAACCGATCCGGACCGACCGGGTGCTGTACCGGTGGATGTTCGACCTCGGCCTGACCGGACGTCGCGGCCTGCTCCGGTCCCGCCGGCTGTCGGTCCTGCTGGCCGACCTGGGCTCGCCGGCGGCGGTGGGCCTGCTGGCCATGGCGTCGGTCGGCCTCGCCCTCCTGTGGCGCGACCGGGTGGGAGCCGCCGTCGCCCTGCTCGGCCCGACGGCCACCATCGTGGTCACCGAGCTGGTGGCCAAGCCGGTGATCAACCAGCCCGTCCTCGGCCCCGGTCGGGTCTTCCCGTCGGGGCACGCCGCCGGCCTGGCGGCGGCGGCGATCGTCCTGGTCCTGGTGCTCCACCGCCATCGCGGGCGAGTGGCCTCGCTCCCGGTGGCTCCGATGGTGCTGGCGGCGGTGGCCGCCATGGGCGTGAGCGCAGTACGCCTCGGCCGCCACTACCCCACCGACGTGGTGGGCGGTGTCGCCCTGGCCATGGCGGTGGTCCTCGGCCTGATGGCGATCGGTTCCAAGTTCGATGCCCGGCGAAGTTCGCCTACGCCCTGAGCGAAGTCGACGACGCGCCCCTTGCTATTCGGCTGGCGACTCGCCACAATCTTTGGGCACGGCATTTTCCTGGGGGGGCACGGTGGATTGGTCGGCGGGGGACGGGACAATTTCAGAAGGAGTCGAGGCGCGTCGACTCACGACGGTTTCTCCGACGCTGTTGTCGGGGCTCTCGCCGGGTGTGCCGAAGCCGGCGCCCACGTCTCGGTCGCGCCATCGCGTTCCCGTCACCAAGGCGCTCCTCGTCGTGGTCGACGCAGTTACCGTCGTTCTCGCGCTCCTCGTAGCTTTCTGGCTCTGTTCGTTCATACCGAGCAAGAGCCACCCCGAGATTCCCGAGGGCCGCCACCTTCTCGTCGGCCTGCTTTCGCTCCCCATCTGGATCACGATGTTGGTGCGCTACCAGCTATACAAGGCCAATCAGGTGGCGCAGCGCCGCCAGGAGTTCCGGCGCCTCACCCATGCCGTCGGGGCATCGGTCGCGGCCATGGCGCTGGTGGCCTTCATGGGCAAGCTCTACGTCGCCCGAGGCTGGCTGGTGCTGAGCCTCGTCATCGCTCTCCTGTTGCTCACCGCCGAGAGGGAGGCCGTCCGACGGATCCTCACGGCCCTCCGCCGCAAGGGCCGCATGTTGCGGCGGGTGGTGATCGTGGGCGGCAACGAGGACGCGGTCGCCATCGGGGCCATGCTCATGGCCGACCCCAGGCTCGGCTACGACATCGTCGGCTTCGTCGACGATCCTCCCGACGGCGACGGTTCCCACCGGGGCGCTCCCGCCCTCAGGTCGGTCGCCCACACCCGGCAGGTCGTCGAGGAGAGCGGCGCCCAGGGCGTGATCATCGTCGCCACCGCCGTCGGCATGGCCGCCGTGAACCGTTTGGCCCGCGACCTCACCGATGTCGGTATCCGGGTCGAGGTCGTCTCCGGACTCCGCGACATCGCCGTCGAGCGGCTCAGCCTCCGATCGGTCGGCGGATTCCCGGTGATGCACCTCGAGCGGGTGCACCGTCAGGGTTGGCGGGCGGTGGCCAAGCGCAGCTTCGATGTCGCGGTGGCGGTGGTGGCCCTCATTCTGGCGCTCCCGGTCCTGGTCGCCTGCGTCATCGCCATCAAGGCCACGTCGCCCGGCCCCGTGCTCTTCCGGCAGAAGCGGCTGGGCCGGCACGGAGACCTGTTCGACGTCCTGAAGCTGCGGACGATGGTGCCCAACGCGGTCGAGCTGCTGTCCGAGCTCCAGGAGAGCAACGAGGCCGACGGGCCGCTCTTCAAGATGCGGAGCGATCCCCGCATCACGAAGGTCGGCCGGGTCATGCGGCGCTTCTCGATGGACGAGCTGCCGCAGTTCTGGAACGTGCTGCGGGGCGAGATGGCGATCGTGGGGCCCCGTCCGGCTCTTCCCCAGGAAGCGGCGGGCTGGTCGCCCGAGCTCCACCAGCGGCTGCGGGTGAAGCCCGGCATCACCGGGATGTGGCAGGTCGGCGGGCGCAGCGACGCCTCGTTCGAGGAGTACACCCGTCTCGACCTGTACTACGTCGACAACTGGTCACTCCTCGTCGACCTCACCATCCTGGCCCAGACGATCCCGGCGGTGTTCCGGGGAGGGGCCTACTGACCTCACACGCCACCCACGCCTCGGACCCAGTGCCCCAGGCCGCCAGTTCAGGGCATGGCCGGGTGTGCTCGTTGTAGCCTGTCGTGACGGTGACGTCTGGAGAAGACTCGACGCCAAATCCAGACACAATGCGCTGGGGGCGCTGATCCATGGTGCAAGCGGGTGCGGCGAGGCTTTAGGTAGTTGCATGGGTGGATGTATGACGATGCCAGGTGAGGCCGGGTGAACGCGGACAGCTCCCAGGGCGACGCCGTCGGCGCCGCCCACGCCGCCACCGCCACCGACGTCGTCCCCGACGAGGTCCGCGACCGGCTGGCTCGGCTCTCGCCGGCCAAGCGGGCGATCATCGAGCGGCGGCGGGAAGCCGCCGCCGGAGGCAGCGGCCGGCACATAACCGCGAGGGCCCCGGACTCACCGCTCGTCCTCTCGTGGGCCCAGGAACGGCTCTGGCTGCTCGACCAGCTCGAAACCAGCTCGGCCGCCTACAACGCCCCGCGGGCCGTGAGGTTGCGGGGTCCCCTCGATGCCGACGCCTTGCAGGCCGCCCTCGAAGGGATCATCGCCCGCCACGAGGTGCTCCGCACCACCATCGGCTCGGTCGACGGTGAGCCGGTCGTCCATGTCCTCGACCAGGCCGACGGGGCGTTGCGCCGGGTCGATGTCACCGGCTTCGCCGGCGACATCGAGGCGGAAGCCCGCCGGCTACTCCGCGACGAGGTGCGGCGGCCGTTCGACCTGTCCCGCGACCTGATGCTGCGCGGCCTCCTGGTCCGTCTCGCCCCCGATGACCACATGCTCGCGATCGTCTCCCATCACATCGCCTCCGACGAGCCGTCCAAGCGGCTGGTCGCGGCGGAGTTGGAGGAGCTCTACGCGTCGCACCGTTCGGGCCGGGCGACGAAGCTGGAGCCGCTCGCTCTGCAGTATGGCGATTACGTCGCCTGGCAGAGGAACGGCTCCGCCGACCTCGATCGGGAGGTCGACTACTGGCGTAACCGACTCCGGGGCGCGCCGGCGGCCCTGGAACTGCCTACCGACCGTCCCCGCCCGCCCTTCGAGTCCCACCGTGGCGCCAAGCTCCGCACCGTGCTGCCCGCCGCCTGCTCCGAGGGTTTGCGGGCGTTGGGGCGCGAGCAGCAGGCGACCCTGTTCATGACCCTCACGGCTGGCTTCGCGGCGGTGCTCGAGCACTGGTGTGGCCAGCCCGACCTCGTCATCGGCACGCCGATCACCGGTCGCACCCACGTCGAGCTGGAGCCGTTGATCGGCTTCTTCTCCAACACCCTGGCCCTCCGCGTCGACGTCTCCGGCGACCCGACGTTCCCCGATCTGGTGGCCCGGGTGCGGGAGACCTGCCTCGGCGCCTACGCCCACCAGAAGCTTCCCTTCGAGCGCCTGGTCGAGGAGCTGCGACCGCAGCGCGACCTGAGCCGCAACCCCATCTTCCAGGTGATGTTCACCCTGCGCCCGGGCGGCGTCTCGCCGCTCCGGCTCGAGGGTGTCGAATCGGAGCCGGTGGCGTTCGAGACGGGGTGGTCGAAGTTCGACCTCAACGTCATCGCCATCGACGACCCAGCCGGCATCGCGATCGTCTGGGAGTACAGCACCGATCTCTTCGACCGCAGGACCATCGAGCGGCTCGGAGCGCGCTTCGAGCGGCTGGTCACCGAGGCGGTGGCACAACCGCATCGGCCGCTGTCCCAGTACGACCTGCTGGCTCCGGACGAGCTCGAGGAGCTGGCCGGGTGGAACGCGACCGCCGCTCCGTCCCGGGTGGAGTGCCTCCACACCCTGATCGGCGAGCAGGCGGCGGCCGGCCCCGACGTCGTGGCGGTGCGCGGTCCTACCGGTCAGCTCACCTACGCCGAGCTGTGGCAGGCCGGCCTGCGCCTGGCCGGACTGCTCCGGACACAGGGCGTGGGCCCCGGCTCCCTGGTCGGACTCTGGGGCGAACGACGCCCGGAGCTGCTCGTGGGGATCGTCGGAATCCTCGCCGCCGGTGGGGCCTACGTGCCACTCGAACCCTCGTATCCCCTTGACCGGCTCGAGATCACCGTCCGCGACGCGGGGCTCGACCTCGTGGTCGTGCCGGGCGGCGACGTGCCCGGCGCGACGGCGCTCGGCGTCCCCCTGCTCGCGCTCGACGACCCCCGCCTGGCCGACGAACCGCTCGACAGCGGCGTTCCCTGTCCTGACGTCACGCCTGACGACCTCGCCTACGTCATCTTCACCTCCGGGTCCACCGGCCGGCCCAAGGGCGTCATGATCGAGCACCGGGGCGTGGTCAACCTGCTGGAGGCGATGGCCGTCGCGCCCGGGCTGTCCGCCGGCGAGGTCATGGTCGGCCTGACAACCCCCGCCTTCGACCTCTCCGTCCCCGACCTGTTCCTCCCGCTGGTCACGGGCGCCACTCTCGTGTTGGCGCCCCCGTCCACCACCGCCGACCCGGACGCCCTGGCCACGCTGCTCGACCGGGAGCAGGCCGACCTGGCCCAGGCCACGCCGGCGACGTGGTCGATGCTGTGCGAGTCGGGCTGGACGGGCCGGCCCGGACTACGCGTGGTCTGTGGAGGCGAGCGCTACTCCGCCGGGCTGGTGCGAGCGCTGGCGGCACGGGGCGTGAGCGTGTGGAACTTCTACGGGCCCACCGAGGCGACCGTCTGGGGGGTATCGACCCGCCTGGAGCCCACCGAGCCCGATCCGGTTCCCATGGGCTGGCCGATCAAGAACGTCCGCTGCGATGTCGTCGACGGGCACGGCCGGCTGGTGGCCCTCGGATCGACGGGCGAGTTGCACCTGTCCGGAGCCGGCGTGGCTCGGGGCTACCTGAATCGGCCCGACCTCACCGCCGACAGGTTCGTCACCACGGCGCAGGCGAGCGAGGGCCGGTCGTACCGCACGGGTGACCTCGTGCGCCGGCGGGCCGACGGCGCCCTCGTCTTCGTCGGCCGGGCCGACGACCAGGTCAAGTTGCGGGGGTACCGCATCGAGCTGGGCGAGATCGAAACCGTCCTCGCCGGGCACCCGGCCGTCACCCTGGCCGCGGCAACCCTCCGGGAGGACGTCGCCGGCGATCCTCGCCTCCTCGCCTACGTGGTCGTCGCGCCCGACTCGCCGGCCCCGCCCGCCGAGGAGTTGCGCGCCCTGGTGGCCCGAAAGCTCCCCGCGTACATGGTGCCGTCGAAGATCTTCACGATCGACGTCATGCCCCGCACATCCAACGGCAAGCTCGATCGGGCGCTACTGCCCACCGACGCCGGCGAGGTCGACACGAACCGGTCCACCGTCGCTCCCCGTACCCCGGAGGAGGAGGTGCTCGCCGGTATCTGGACAGAGCTTCTCGGCCTCGAGCAGGTCGGCGTCACCGACAACTTCTTCGATCTGGGGGGCCACTCGCTGCTGGCCGCCCGCATGGTCGCCCGGGTGGAGGCGGCATTCACGCGGAAGGTGCCGCTCGCCATCGTGATGCAGGCCGGCACGATCGAGCAGATCGTCCGGCTTCTCGACGACCGGGGCCGGGAATTCTTCCGATCGGTGCTCCTCATCAAGGACGGCGACTCACCCATCCCGCTGTTCTGCGTCCACGGGATGGCGGGGACCGTGACCGGGTATCGGCACCTCCTTCCCCATCTCGACCGCGAGCAGCGCGTCTACGGCATTCAGGCGCCAGGGCTCGACGGGGAGCAGCTACCCCTCCGACGGGTGCAGGACCTCGCTGAGTACTACGTCTCGGAGATCAAGGCTATCCAGCCCTCCGGCCCCTATCTCTTGACCGGCGTGTGCTTCGGCAGCCTGGTCGTCTTTGAGATGGCTCACCAACTCACCACCCAGCACGGTGACGACGTCGCTCTGGTGGGGCTAATCGATCCCCCGGTGATCCGGAGCACCATCCAGCAGATCCGGCGGAGGATCGCAAAGCTGCAGCTCGTCGATTCCCACAATCGTCGTGCCTTTCTGCGGGAGACCTTCTCGATCTTCGTGTCCCTCGCCAACAGGAAAGCGTGGGGGATAATCGTCCACCAGTACGGGAAGCGCCAGAAGCCGCTTCCCAGGCGGCCGCACGCGATCGAGGCCGTGAACCGTATGGCAACGCTGCAGTACAAGCCGCCGATCTACAAGGGTCCGACCGTGCTGATCCGCTCGGGCGGATTGAGGGCTGTCGAAGGAGAGGGTCACGCCTTGGCGTGGAGCACACTCACCGGAGAGAACGTCGATGTCATGGATGTGCTCGGGGTCGGTCATCTGACGCTTTTCCGGGAACCCTATGTCCAGCAGGTC
The DNA here is from genome assembly GCA_034666105.1 of Actinomycetota bacterium. GTDB lineage: Bacteria > Actinomycetota > Acidimicrobiia > Acidimicrobiales > AC-14 > JAXDMK01. The sequence goes on from JAXDMK010000101.1 coordinate 25,878, forward strand.
GGCCGCTACCTCCAGGACAGCATCGACCGTGTGTTGAGCGGATACCAGTCTCACGACCTCGAGTCTGTTCGGTGTAACGATTCCCTGGCCGCCAGCGTGGGCTATTGACGATCGACGATCGATGATCGAGCTCTTCTGGGGTGACCTCGACGTCAGCGATGACGAGTTGGACGTCCGGCGGACGACGCTGTCGCCGGAGGAGTTCCAGCGCGCCGGCCGCTACCGGTTCGAGCGCGACCGCCGGCGCTTCGTGGCCCGTCGCGGCATGGTGCGGGCGATTCTCGCCCGGCGCCTCGATTGCTCGCCGGGCGCCTTGGATCTCGTCGTCGACGAATGGGGCAAGCCCTTCGTCCCCGGTACCGGCACCCACCTGTCGTTCAACCTGTCGCACAGCCAGTCGATGGCGGTGGTCGCCGTCTCCGACGGGCGCCCGGTGGGCGTCGACCTCGAGGTCGCCCGGCCCGACCCGGGCGATGCCGACGTGGCCCGCCACTTCTTCACCGCAGCCGAGATGTCGGGGCTGATGAAGGCTCCCGACGCCGAGTTCGGCATGGGGTTCCTGCGGGTCTGGACCCGCAAGGAGGCCTGGGTCAAGGCCAAGGGCCAGGGCCTCTCGATCCCCCTCGACTCCTTCGACGTCTCGTCGGGGCCGGGCGCCCGGTTGCTCGACGTCAGGAGCGAGCCCGGCGAGCGGGCCCGCTGGCTCCTGGCCGACGTCTCCGGGCGGTACCACGGGGTCGAGGTGGTGGCCTGTGTGGCCGCCACCGGCGCCGACTGGAACGTGGGCTCGGTGGAGTGGTCTCCGCAGCCGCCCGCGGCGATCTTTTCGTAACGCTTCGAGGAGGGGAACCACATCGTGGAACAGGACACAGTGACCAGCACCCCGACGCCCATGAAGGGCATGCGGGGGATGCGCCGGGGCGCAGCCGCCGCCGCCCCCAGCCAACTGGTGCAGACCGGCTCGCTCGACGGCCGCGACGTGCCGCTCGTGATCACCCCCGCCATCGAGGGGGTCGATCTCCGGGCGTGGGCCGCCGACAACCGAGACGTCATCGTGGCCCACCTGCTCCGGCACGGGGCGATCCTCTTCCGCGGGTTCGGGTTGCGCACGGTGGCCGACTTCGAGGCGGTGGCGTCGGCCATCACCCCCGAACTGTTCGGCGAGTACGGCGACCTGCCCCGGGAGCCCGACAGCGAGCGCATCTACGGGTCGACGCCGTACCCGGCCGACAAGACGATCCTGTTCCACAACGAGAGCTCCCACCTGCCCCGCTGGCCGATGAAGCAGTACTTCTTCTGCGTGATCGCGGCCCAGACGGGGGGCGAGACGCCCATCCTCGACTGCCGGGAGCTGTGCCGGGTGATCGACCCCGAGGTACTGCGGCACTTCGAGGAGAAGGGCCTGCTCTACGTGCGCAACTTCTCCGAGGGAATCGACGTCAGCTGGCAGGACTTCTTCAAGACCGACCAGCGATGCGACGTCGAGGAGATCTGCCGCAATTCGGGAATGGCCTGGGAGTGGAAGGACGGCGACCGCCTCATGATCACCCGAAGGGCGCCGGCGGTTTCGGTCCACCCCCTGACCGGCGACCGGGTCTTCTTCAACCAGGTGCAGCTCCACCACGTCTCCTGCCTCGACGAGGCCACCCGGACGTCGCTGCGGGAGCTGTTCGACGAGCAGGATCTGCCCCGGAACGTCTCCTACGGTGACGGCTCCCCCATCGCCGACGACACCATGGACTACCTGGCCAAGGTCTTCGACGACAACGCCATCGCCTTCCGGTGGCAGGAGGGCGACATCTTCATGCTCGACAACATGCTGGTGTCGCACGGCCGCCGGCCCTTCGGCGGGCCCCGCAAGATCGCGGTGGCGATGGCGGAGATGCTCGACAGCCCCGGCCCCGTCCCCTCGGGCGCGGCGGTCTAGCGCTTCGTGGATTCCACTCCCGCCGCTGGCGTTCTCGGAGGGCGCCAGAGGCCGGCGGAGCCGCGTCGGGAGATCTGGTTCACCCGGCGCATCCGTCCCCGCGAGGCGCTCAAGGAGCTATGGGCGGCGCGCGAGCTCGTCCACACCATCGCCGAGCGCGACCTCCGGGCCCGCTACAAACAGGCCGTCCTCGGACTGGCGTGGGCCGTGGTCACCCCCTTCGTCCTCATGGTGGCCTTCACCCTGTTCTTCCGGCCCGCGGCCCACGTGGAGACGAACGGGGTGCCCTACCCCCTGTTCGCCTACCTCGGCCTCCTGCCGTGGACGTTCTTCTCGACGTCGGTCTCCAAGGGCGGTTTGAGCCTCACCGACAACGTGGCGCTTCTCAACAAGATCTACTGCCCCCGGGAGGTGTTCCCCCTGGCCGCGCTGATCGTGGCCGGCTTCGACACCGTCGTCTCCCTCATCGGGCTGGCGGTCGTGTTCGTCGCCACCGGCTTCATGCCCAAGGCGACCTCCGTGTGGGTGCCGCTCCTGCTGGTCGTGCAGCTCGCCTTCACCGCCGGCGTCACCCTCGCCGTCTCGTCCATCCTGGTGTACGTGCGCGACCTCAAGCACGCCCTCACCATCCTCCTCCAGGTGGGCCTGTTCGCCACCCCGGTGGCGTACGGCATCGATCGGATCTCCCGCTCCACCAGGCTGCTCTACTCCACCCTGAACCCGCTGGCCCCCGTCATCGAGGGCTACCGGCGAGCGGTGCTGTACGGGAAGCCGCCGGAGTGGACGATGCTGCTGGCCGGCGTCGGCACCTCGACGGTGGTGCTCCTGGGCGGGTACTACCTCTTCAAGAAGTTGGAGGCCGGTATCGCCGATGTTGCCTGAGGGCACGATCGCCGCCTCCGAGATCTGGAAGCGGTTCAAGACCGACCGGTCCCAGGGTCAGATCCGGGACCGGATCGACCGGGCCCGGTCCCGGGTCAAGGGCCAGGGTGGCGGCTGGCGGTGGGCGCTGCGGGAGGTCGACGTGGTGGCCGAGCCGGGCGACTCGATCGGCCTGGTCGGCGCCAACGGATCCGGCAAGTCGACCCTGCTGAAGATCCTCACCCGGGTCATGTACCCGACCGCGGGCCGGGTGGAGGTCAGCGGGCGGGTCGGCGCCCTCATCGAGGTCAAGGCCGGCATCCACCCCGAGCTCACCGGGCGGGAGAACATCTTCCTGTACGGCTCGCTCCTGGGGTTGAAGCGACAGGACGTGATCACCCGTTTCGACGACATCGTCGGCTTCGCCGAGCTCGACCAGGCGATCGACCGTCCGCTGAAGTTCTACTCGAGCGGCATGGCCATGCGGCTCGGGTTCGGGGTGGCGGCCTTCCTCAACCCCGACGTCCTCCTGGTCGACGAGGTCCTGTCGGTGGGCGACGCCGTGTTCCAGCAACGGTGCCTCGACCGGATGCGCTACGTGCTCTCCCAGGGCACGACGCTGATCTTCGTGTCCCACGACCTGGCCGCGGTCGAAGCCACCTGCGCCCGGGGCCTGTGGCTGCACAACGGCGACGTCATGGGCCTGGGGAGCGTCGGCGACGTCCTGCGGTCCTACCGGTCGTCGATCGAGGCGGGCGCCGAGATCCTCCCCCTGGCGTCGGGTCCTGTCCGCCTGGCCTCCGCCACCGCCACCAGCGCCGACGGGGGCGTGGTGCGCAGCTACGAGGACCTCGTCGTCGACCTGGCGGTCGAGAGCGACGTGACCGAGAAGGTCCGGTTCTACGTGGGGATCAGCGAGGGGACGGCGGCCCCTATCCTCGTCGTCTCCCGCCTGATCGACCTGTCCGACGCCCACTGCCGGGTGCAGTGCACGGTCGAGCACCTGCCCCTTCCGCGGGGTCGCTACTCGGTGTGGGTGGCCGCCTTCTCCCTGAAGGACTCCGACGACGACGAGCTGATGCCGTGGCACCCGACCTGTCACTTCGACGCCTTCGGTCCCGACGCCGACCCCGCTCCGGTAGCCGTCGTGCGCCCGTCGCCGGTGCAGGTCCGGTCCCGCTGGGACGTGGTCGGTGCCGGTTCCCCGGCGGACCCCAATGCCAACGGGGTCCCGGCCGGCATCGAGGCGGGCGTCGAGGCCGGGCCGCTGACCGCTCCGACCTAGTGGAGAAGCGCGAACGGGCCCGGTTGAGCGACCGCAACATCCTCGCCTACCAGCGCCACGTCACCCTCACCGCCAAGGGGGGGGAGCTCCTCGACGAGGACGGCCTGCTCCTGTTCGCCGGCGCCCACAACTATCCGGGCACCTTCACCAACGGGGTCATGCGATCCGACGACGGGGTCCCGCCGGAGGAAGTGTTCCGCCGGGCCGACGCCTTCTTCGGACCCCGCCGGCGGGGCTTCGCCCTGTGGATCCGGGGTGATGCCGACGCCGACCTGGAGGCTGCCGCCCGAGCCGCCGGCCTCTGGCCCCGTCCTCCGGCCGAGGGCAATCCCGGCCTGGTCGTCGACCATCCACCGCCCGCCGGTGGCCGCCCCGACCTCGATGTCCGGGCCGTCGCCGACGAGGTCGGGCGCCGCCACTTCCTCCGGATCGTCGGCGATGCCTACGGCATGGACGGCGCTCCGACCGAGCTGGTGGAGGCGGTGATGTTCAGCCTCGAGAGCCTGGCCGCGCCCACCGTGACCGTGTTCCTCGGCTACCACGAGGGCGTGCCGGTGTCCGGGTGCATGGTCTTCCTGGACGAGGGGGTGGCCGGTCTGTACTGGGCGGCGACGCTCCCCCAGGCCCGGGGCCGCGGTTTGGGTACGGCGTGCTATCTCGCCGCCTGGGATGCCGGCTTCCGGGCGGGAGCCACCTATGCCGCGGCCATGGGGTCGGCGATGGGCGCCCCTCTCTGGGTGGGGCTCGGCTTCGAGGTCGTCACCCGCTACCGCCGCTACCTGGCCCGACCGCGGCCCGGCTGACCCATCGCCCCGTCAGATGGGGGTCGCTCGCAGCTCCGAGAGGCGCAGGTCGGGCTGGGTGACGGCGCGGCCCAACAGCTCGCAGAAGCGGTCGGCCAACCGCTGGGCGGTCGTGCGCTCGAAGAGGGCGGCGATGTACTCCACGTAGCCCCGCAGCTGCGTCGGCGTGTCGACGATGCCGAGGGCCAGGTCGAAGCGGGCCATGCTGAAAGCGCTGGGCGCCCGCGTGGTCTTCAGACCGGTCAGCTGGGGCGGCGGAGGCGGCGGACCCTGCATCCGGTAGTTGACCTGGAACAGGGGGTTCCGGCCCGGGTGGCGCCGGGGACGGAGAACCTCGACCAGCTTGTCGAAGGGGACGTCCTGGTGCGAGTAGGCGGCGATGGCGTTCTCCCGGGCCTGGCGGACCACCTCCCGTACGGTGGGGTCGCCCGGCATGCGCACCCGGAAGAGGAGGGTGTTCACGAAGAAACCGATCAGGGGTTCGGTCTCCGCCCGCTGCCGGTTGGCGACGGGGCTCCCCACCAGGATGTCGTCCTGGCCGGTCTCGAACGACAGCAGGATGCCGAGTACGGCGAGACCGGTCATGAACACCGTCGTACGCTCCTGGCGACCGAACTCCCGCACCGCGTCGGTCACCTCCTCGGACAGCGTGAACTGGAGGCGGGCGCCGGTGAAGGTCTGGGCCGCCGGCCGGGGGTGGTCGGTCGGCAGGTCGAGGACGGTGTTGGCGCCGGCCAGGTACTCCCGCCACCAGTCCAGCTCGGTGGCCAGCGCCTGGCCTTGCAACCACCGTTGCTGCCACAGGGCGAAGTCTCCGTACTGGATCCGCAGTTCCGGGAGGTCGGGCGCCCGATCCTGGCTATAGGCGTTGTAGAGGGCGGAGAGCTCATCGAAAAGCACGCCGCGGGACCATCCGTCGCATGCGATGTGGTGCAGCACGATGTGCAGGAGGTGGGACTCGCCGCCCACTTGCAGGAGGCCGACGCGGACCATCACGTCCCGCGACAGGTCGAAGGACCGGGAGGTCTCCGCTTGCAGCTCGGCGTCGATGCGCTCCTGGGAGGCGGTGCCGTCTGGTCCCCGAAGGTCGATTCGCCGGAGGGGCACCTGGGCGTCCTCGAGAATCCGCGGCTCGGGTAGGCCACCGACGTCGTCGGCGACCGTCCGGAGCACCTCGTGCCGCGCCACGAGCGTGTCGAATGCCCGGGACAGGGCATCGACGTCGACCCGTCCGTCGAGGCGCATGGTGAGGGTGGCGTTATAGGCCGACGAGCCGGGCGAGAACTGCTCGAGGAACCACAGGCGCTGCTGGGAGAAGGAGAACGGGAACGGTTCGCCGGGGGCTCGGGGGCGGATGGCCTCGGCTCGGGCATTGCCGGCCCGCCGCTTGAGCAGTTGCTGTTCGAGGATCCTCCGCTTCTCCGGCGACAGCTCGCCGATCCGTCCCCGAAGCTCGCTCACAGACCCGACCATTCCCCGCCGTCGGCGCCGGCCTCGAGGTCGCCGTCGGCCGACTCCGCCGCCATCCGTTCGACCAAGCCCTCGGCCAGCTCGGCGATCGTCGGCGTCTCGAACATGCAGACGAGAGGCAGCTCCAACCCGACACTCGCCCGTAGCTGCGAGACCACCCGGGTGGCGCTCAACGAGTCGCCGCCCACGTCGAAGAAGTCGTCGTGCACCCCGATGTGCTTGGTGTCGAGGACCTCCTCCCAGATCTCGGCGAGGATCGACTCGATGGGTGTGCGGGGCGCGACCGGGGGCGAGTCGACGGTGCGTTCCGGGCGGGCGAGGGCCTGGCGGTCGACCTTGCCGTGGGCCGTGAGGGGCAGGGCTTCGAGGAAGGTGATGGTGGCGGGGACCATGTAAGGCGGCAGCGTCTGGCGGAGGAATGCCAGGAGCTCGTGTCGCTCGACCTGATCGGCCACGACATAGGCGGCCAGACGGCGCGCCTCGCCCGGATCGTCCCGGACGGTGACCACGACGTCGCGTACCGCCGGGTGCTGACCCATCACGTGTTCGATCTCGCCCAGCTCGATGCGGAAACCCCGCACCTTGACCTGGTCGTCGCGCCGGCCGAGGAACTCGATCGTGCCCGCGGCCCGCCAGCGGACAAGGTCGCCGGTGCGATAGAGCCGGGCATGGGGCCGCGGGCTGAAGGGGTCGGAGATGAACCGCTCGGCGGTCAGCTCGGGTCGGTTGAGATAGCCCCGCGCCACGCTCGCGCCGCCGATGTAGAGCTCGCCGGGGACTCCGATCGGCACCGGTTGGTAGGCCTGGTCGAGCACGTAGACCCGGGTATTGGCGATGGGTCGCCCGATGTCGGGCACGACATCGGACTCCTCCGCCGAGTGGACCGGGCCGGCGGTGGTGACGACCGTGCATTCGGTGGGGCCATAGTGGTTCACGAGGCGGCAGGGCAGCGTGGGCGAAGGCCGCCGGTTCAAGCGGTCACCACCGGTGAGGAGCACCCGCAGGGGATGCTCCGGGCTCCAGGGGACGTCGAGGGTGGCTTCGGCGAGGGGCGTGGGCAGGAAGGCGACGGTGATGCCGGTATCGGCCAGCCACCGGACGAGCTCGGGAGGGCTGAGCCGGATGTCCTCGGGCGTGACCCAGAGCGACGCACCCGCGGCCAGGCTGGGCCACATCTCCCACGCCGAGGCGTCGAATCCGACCGAGGCCAGGAGCGTCGAGCGGTCGTGGGGGCGGATGTCGTAGGAGCGGTTGTGCCAGGCGACCAGGTTCGCCAGCTTGCGGTGCTCGATCATGACGCCTTTGGGACGACCGGTGGACCCCGAGGTGTAGATGACGTAGGCCAGGTCGTCCGGGCCGACCCCGGACCCGGGAGGCGTCGCTGGCTGCCGGGCGATCTCATCGCGGTCAGCATCGATGTCGACGAGCGGACAATCGAGGGCGGCGACGGGCTCCGCCAACCGCGAATCCGTGATGAAGGCGGCCGCGGCGGCATCGGCGAGCATGAACTCGCACCGGTCGGGTGGATAGGACGGGTCGATCGGAACATATGCCGCCCCCGCCTTCAACACCGCCAGGAGTGCCACCGCGAGGTTGGTCGAGCGCTCGAGACGGACGCCGACGAAGGTGCGGGGACCGACCCCGACGCGGGCGAGGTGACGGGCCAGCTGGTTGGCCCGGGCGTCGAGCGCCCCGTAGGTCAGCGCGCCGTCCGCATCGGAGACGGCGGGGGCGTCCGGACTCCGGCGGGCCTGGGCCTCGACCAGGTGGTGCATGCATTCGTCCGGTGATGGCGCATCGGTCGAGTTCCACTCGACCAGGATCCGGTCCTTCTCGGCGGGGGTCATGATCGTCAGCGCCGACAGGGGGAGATCGGGATCGGCGACCGCCGCCTCCAGCAGGCGCGTGAGGTGGTGCGCCATGCGGTCGATGGTCGATGCGTCGAAGAGGTCGGTGGGGTACTCGAAGGCGAGGTGGATGCCATCGGCCCGGTTGACGGCGGTGAGGTTGAGGTCGAGGCGGGCGACGCCGGGATCGAAGAGGGTGGTGCCCACCTCGATATCGCCCAGGCGGGTGACGGGCGCGGCGTCGGTGGCCAGGTTGAGCATGACCTGGAACACGGGGTTGCGGCTCAGGTCACGATCGGGTCGCAGCTCGTCGACCAGCTGCTCGAACGGCAGCTCGGCGTGGGCGTAGGCGCCCATGGCGCTCAGGCGGGCCCGATCCACCAGTTCGGCGAAGGACGGGTCGCCCGAGGCGTCGGTGCGCAGGACGAGGGTGTTGACGAAGAGGCCGATGATGCCGTCGAGCTCGGCCCGGGTGCGCCCCGACGTGGGCGTGCCGACGACGACGTCGTCCTGCCCGCTGTAGCGCTGGAGGAGGGCCACGAACCCCGCCAGCAGGGTCATGAACAGGGTGGCCCCCCGATCGCGGGCGAGGGACTTGAGGGCGTCGGCCAGCTCGGGGGGAAGGACGTGGGCGTGCTTCGCCCCCCGGTGGCTCTCGATGGCCGGTCGGGGCCGGTCGGTGGGGAGTTGGAGGACGGCGGGCGCCCCGGCCAGGTTGCGGCGCCAGTACGCCAGATCCTCCAGCCTCCCCTCGGCCAGCGCCTCCCGCTGCCAGGCGCTGTAGTCGGCGTACTGCAGCCCGGCGGCGGTCGGCGCCGCCTGGCCCCCGCCGGCGGCCCCGTAGAGCTCGGCCAGATCGCGCAGCAGCACGTCGATCGACCAGCCGTCGATGACGATGTGGTGCGACCCCAGCCACAGCACCCACTCGTCGTCGCCCACCCGCACCAGGCCCGCCCGCAGCAGGGGGCCGGCGGAGAGGTCGAGACACCGTCGGGCCTCGGCGGTGACCCGGCCGAGGGCCGCCGCCGCCGGATCGGCCTCCGACCGCGCGTCGGCCACCTCGAAGGGAACCGGTCCCGGCCTTCCCACCACCTGGGTCAGGCCCCCTCCGTCGTCGGCGAAGGTGGTGCGCAGCGACTCGTGACGGGCCACCAGCTCCCCCAGCGCCGACGCCAACCGACCCGGGTCGACCGGGCCCCGCAGGCGGCGCACCAGGGTGACGTTGTAGCGGGGACTGGTGGGCTCGAGGTTGGCCAGGAACCACATGCGCTGCTGGGCGAAGGAGGCGGGGAAGGTCCACGGACCCTCGGGAGGCTCCCGCCGCAGGGACACCAACGCCGGCCCACCTCCACCCGCCTCCGCCTCGATCCGCCGGGCCAGGCCTTCCAGCGTCGGCGCCTCGAACACCGCCCGTAGCGGCAGGGCCACCTCCCACTCGTCGGCCACCCGGAAGATCAGGCGGGTGGCGGTGAGCGAGTGGCCGCCGAGGGCGAAGAAGTCGTCGTCCACCCCGACCGCCTCCGTGCCCAGGAGCGCGGCCCACAGCGCGGCCAGGCGGACCTCGGTGGGCGTCCGGGGCTCGATGAACGCCGGCCCCGCGGCCCGCTCGGGCGCGGGCAGGGCCTTGCGGTCGACCTTCCCGTTGGGGGTGAGAGGCAGGGCGGCCAGGACCACGAAGGCCGAGGGCACCATGTAGGCGGGCAGGATCGCCCGCAGCGGCGCGGCCAGCTCCGCCTCCGTCGGCCACGGGGTGGCGGACGCGACCACGTAGGCCACCAGGCGGCGGTCGCCGGCCACGTCCTCCCGGGCCACGACGACCGCCTCCTGTACCCCGGGGTGGGCGGCCAGCACCGTCTCGACCTCTCCCAGCTCGATGCGGTGGCCCCGCAGCTTGACCTGGTGGTCGACGCGGCCCCGGAAGTCGAAGCGGCCGTCGGGCCGCCGGGCGACCACGTCCCCCGTGCGGTAGAGACGCTCACCACCCACGGTGACGAAGCGCTCGGCGGTCAGCTGGGCCCGGTTGTGGTAGCCCCGGGCGAGCCCCGCGCCACCCACGTAGAGCTCCCCCTCCACCCCCAGCGGGACCGGCAGCCGGTCGGCGTCGAGGACGTGGAGCTGGGTGTTGGCGATCGGCCCGCCGATGGGCACGGGGCCGGACTCGGCGACGACCGGGTCGACCGAACACCAGACGGTGGCTTCGGTGGGGCCGTACATGTTCCAGACGGCACGGCTGCGGGCGAGGAGCTCGTCGGCGAGCCCCCGGGGGGTGGCCTCTCCCCCGGTGGCGATCGTCAGGCGGGGGCTGCCCGGCCAGCGGGCGTCGATGAGCATGCGCCAGGTGGAGGGCGTGGCCTGCATGAACGTCACCCCCCGGGCGGCCATCAGCTGGGCTAGCCGGGCGCCGTCGACGGCGACCTCGCGGGCGGCGATGACCAGCCGGGCGCCGACGACCAGGGGGAGGAAGAGGTCGGGCACCGACAGGTCGAAGGCGGGGGTGGTGACCCCGAGAACGGTGTCGACCGACGTGACGTCGAGGCGCTCGCCCATGAACGTCAGCAGGTTGACCACCGAGCGGTGCTCCACCTCGACGCCCTTCGGACGACCGGTCGAACCCGACGTGTAGATGACGTAGGCGAGGTCGGCCGGCCGGACGTCGGGGGACGGCCGGTCGGGTCGCTCCCGCCCGATGTCGTCCCGGTCGGCGTCGAGCCGCACGACCGGGGCCGTCCCTCCCGGCACGAGACCGGCGAACTGGTCCTCGGTGACCACGACGGCCACGCCGGCGTCGTCGAGCATGTAGGCTAGGCGCTCCGGCGGGTACGTGGGATCGAGGGGGACGTAGGCCGCGCCCGCCTTCAGGATGCCGAGTATCGCCACCATCGTCAGATGGGAGCGCTCGAGCAGGAGCCCGACCAACGAACCCCGGGTGGCCCCCTGCCGCTGCAGGTGATTGGCCAGCCGGTTGGCCCGGGCGTCGAGCTCGGCGTAGGTGAGCTGCCCGCTCTCGGACTCGACGGCGACGGCGTCGGGCGTCCGGGCCGCGTGCTCCTCGAACAGCTGGTGGAGGCAACGGTGCGGGAACGGCGCCGCGGTCGCGTTCTGCTCCTCGAGCTCCCTCCGTTCGGGGGCGGTCAACATGGACAGCGCCGACAGGGGTGCTCCGGGCTGGGCGACGGCGGCCTCGACGATCGAGCCGAAGTGACGGGCCATGCGCTCCACGGTGGTGGCGTCGAACAGGTCGGCGGCGTAGTCGATCGTGAGATCGAGGCCGCCGGCGTTGGTCGTGACCAGGACGTTGAGGTCGAAGCGGGCGGCGGCGTCGGGCAGTGCCACCGGCGTCAACCGGGCGTCACCCAGGCGGGGCTCGGCCGTCGACTCGGGGGGCACGTTGATCATCACCTGGAACAGCGGGTGCCGGCTGAGGTCGCGGTCGGGCCGGAGGGCCTCCACCAGCTTCTCGAAGGGGACATCCTGATGGGCGTAGGCGCTCACCGCCGTCTCCCGCACCCGGGCCACCAGCTGGGCGAAGGTGGGGTCGCCGGAGGTGTCGGTGCGGAGGACCAGCGTGTTCGAGATGTAGCCCACCAGCCCCTCGAGCTCGGTGCGGGTACGGCCGGAGACGGCCGTGCCCACGACCACGTCGTCCTGGCCGGTGTAGCGGCGCAGGAGGGCGACGAACCCGGCCACGAGGGTCATGAAGAGGGTGGCGCCGAGGGAACGGGCTCGTTCTCGTAGGGGTTCGACCAGATCGGCCCCGAGGGCGAGGGTGCAGCGACCGCCGCGGTGGCTCTCGATGGCGGGCCGGGGATGGTCGGTGGGCAGCTCCGTCACCCCCGGGGCCCCGGCCAGCGTGTCCCGCCAGTAGGCGAGCTGCCGCTCGAGCGCCTCGCCCTCGAGCCCCGACCGCTGCCACCGGGTGTAGTCGGCGTAGGTCACGGGCAGGGCCGGCAGCCGGTGCGCCCGGCCCTCGGCCGCCGCCTGGTACAGCTCGCCCAGCTCGGCCAGGACGACGTTCAGCGACCAACCGTCGACGGCGATGTGATGGAAGGTCAGCACCAGGAGGTGCTCGTCGGGCCGCAGCCGGATGAGGGCGGCCCGCATCAGCCGTCCCGAAGCGAGGTCGAACGGCTCGACCGTCCGCTCGGCCACCAGCCTGTCGGCGGCGGCGTCGGGATCGGCGTGGTCGCCCACGTCGAAGACGTCGACCGGTACCGGTTCGGCGGGCCGGACCACGGCCCGCAGGTCCTCCCCTCGAACCGCGAAGGCGGTGCGGAGGGTGCCGTGGCGAGCGACCAGGTCGCTCAACGCCCCTTGGAGCAGGCCGGCGTCGACGGGGCCCTCGACCCTGCGGACCAGGCGCAGGTTGTACAGGGCGCTCGAAGGCTCGAGCTGGTCGAGGAACCACAGCCGCTGCTGCCCGAACGACAAGGGCGACTCGGTCTCGCCGGCACCGGCGCCGGCGCCGGCGCCATCGCTGTCGCCCGCGCCCGGCGCCGCCCGCTCGACGGTGCGCGCCGCCAGATCGGCCGAGGGGGCGCGGGATCCGCCGGCCGTCGTGTCCTCCAGCAGGGCGGCGAGGGCGGCCACGGTGGGCGTGTCGAAGATCGTCCGCAGCGGGAGCCGGGTTCCGAAGGTGGCTTCGATGCGCGAGATGAGGCGGGCGGCGGAGAGCGAGTGGCCTCCGAGCTGGAAGAAGTCGTCGTCGGCGCCGATGGGGCCGGTGCCGAGCAGCTCCGTCCACAGGTCGGCCAGCCGCTGCTCGACATCGGTCCGGGGGGCGACGAACTCGGTGGCGGCCGTGACCCGCCCGGAGGCCGGTGGGAGCGCCTTCCGGTCGAGCTTGCCGTTCGGCGTGAGGGGTAGGGCGTCGAGCAGCACGATGGCGTTGGGGACCATGTACTCGGGGAGCATCCCGCCGAGGAAGGCCTGCAGCTCGGGTGCCAGCCGGTGGGCCCGCTCCCGCGCCAGCCCCGCCTGCAGGGGATCGTTGGCCAGCCGCTCGCGGCTGGCCGGCGTCGGCCTGGGGAAGGAGGCCAGGGGCCGGCCGGCGTCGGCCCGGCCGGGGGCGAAGACGGCGTCGACCCGGTCCTGGCCGGTGGTGGCCGCACTCAGCTCGGCCGTCCACCCCAGCCCGTCGGCCAGCTCCCACAGCGTCTCGGGATCGACGTCGGTGGCGGATGTGGTCGCCGCCACCAGGTCGCCGACCGTCGCCGGCGTCTCGTCGGACCGCAGGAGCTGCCATGCCCGCACGTCCCGCTGCACCCGGGCGTTGGGAATGCCCGTCACCGCTACCGTCGCCGTTTCCGTGCGGAGCAGCTCCCGGAGCCGTTCGACCGACCGCACGTCGAGGTCCCACGACCGCCATTCGGGGGCCGGCAGGGGGACGGACGGCCCGACGTGGAGGATCACGTCGTAGCGGAAGCGGTTCATCTCGGTGCCGTACCGGCCCCGCTTCGGCATGACCTGGACGTGGCCGATCCGGTTCAGCCGTTCCGGGAGCCCGAGGAAGTAGGCGGGGCTGAGGGTGAGCTCGGTCTCCAAACCGATGGCGGCCACGACCCGTTGCCGCAGGGGTTTGGTCGGCGTCGTGATCGTCGACCGGGCCAACTCGATCGAGAGGTGCTGCGCCTCGAGCAGCGGCAGGCTGCGGACGTCGCCCAGGAAGATGACGCCCCCGTCGGCGACCACCTCTGTCGCGCCCGCCACCACCTGGCTCAGGTAATCGGCGTTGGGGAAGTACTGGACGACCGAGTTGAGCACGACCGCGTCGAACGAGCGGGGGTCGATGCCGGAGAAGTCGTCGGCCGGCCGGTGCAGGAGCCGCACCTGGGGCAACCCGGCGGCCCGCACGTGCCGGGCCAGCGAGTCGAGGGCGGGACGGGAGAAGTCGGTGCCGACGTAGGCCTGGCACCGGGGTGCGACGCGCCACAGGAGCAGCCCGGTGCCGCAGCCGACGTCCATCACCCGGTCCGGGCCGAACGCGCCCAGCCGGGAGGCGGTCGCCTCCACCCACTCCCGCATCTCCTCCGGAGGAATGGGCTCGCCGGTGTAGCTGCTGTCCCAGCCCCGGATGTCGAACGTGGGGTCGGGGGCGGTCTCGACCGCGAACGTGCGCTCCCAGACCCCCTGCCACTCCTCGACCTGGCGGTGGACCGCCCCGACGACCTCCTCCCCGTCGACGCCGGTCTCGAGCACCACGTAGGCGGCCAGCCGCTTGTCGCCGGGGACGTCCTCTCGCACCATGGCCACCGCCTCCCGTACCTCGGGGTGGCGAGCCAGGGCGGCTTCGATCTCGCCCATCTCGATGCGGTAGCCCCGCAGCTTGACCTGGTGGTCGATGCGCCCGAGGTACTCCAGGGTGGAGTCGGGGCGGTAGCGGACGAGGTCGCCGGTGCGGTAGAGGCGGCGGCCGTCGACGGTGACGAAGCGCTCCGCGGTCAGCTCGGGCCGGCCCAGGTAGCCCCGGGCCAGGCCGTCGCCGCCCAGGTACAGCTCCCCCCCCACCCCCACCGGCACCATCCGGCGGTGGGGGTCGAGGACCCAGCACGAGGTGTTGGCGATGGGCCGGCCGATGGGCGGGGGGTCGTCGTTGACGCCGACCACGGCGAAGGTGGAGTAGGTGGTGTCCTCGGTGGGGCCGTAGAGGTTGACCAGGCGGGGGATGCCGGCGGCGTAGGCCCGGCGCACGAGGTCGCCCCGCAGGGCCTCCCCGGCCAGGTTGACCACCCGCAGCGACGGTGGCAGCGCCCCCAGGGCCAGCAGCTCGGTCAGGGCCGAGGGCACGGTGTTGAGCAGGGTCAGGCCCTCCCCCGCCCCCTCCTCGGTCAGGGCCAGAGCGTCGGCCAGGACCCGGACGGTGCCCCGCGCGGCCAGGGGCACGAACATCTCGAACACCGACAGGTCGAAGGACTCCGACGTGGTGGCGGCGGCGGTGGCCAGGTCCTCGGCCGAGTACTGGCCCAGAGCCCACTCCACCAGCCGGATCGCGCCCCGGTGCTCGAGCATGACCCCCTTGGGCCGGCCGGTGGAGCCCGACGTGTAGAGCACGTAGGCCAGGTCGGAGGCGTCGCTGGGCAGGTTCGGGCGGTGGGCGGGGGCGGCGGCGATGGCCGCGGCGTCGGTGTCGAGGCCGACCCGGGGGCAGTCGCCGCCGAGGGCGCCCAGGTGGGCGGCGTGGCCCACCACCGCGGCCAGGGCGGCGTCGTCGCGCATGAAGGCCAGGCGCTCGGGCGGGTAGTCGGGGTCGAGGGGCACGTAGGCCGCCCCCGCCTTGAGGATGCCCACCACCGCCACCACCAGGTCGACGCCCCGCTCCGCGCACAGCCCCACCAGCTGGCCGGGGGCCACGCCCACCGCGGCCAGGTGATGGGCCAGGCGGTTGGAGGCAACCTCCAGCCCGGCGTAGGTGAGGCGGCGGGCACCGTCCTCCAGGGCGACGGCGTCGGGGGTGCGGTCGACGCTGGCCTCCACCAACTGGTGCAGGCCGGTCGCCGGCAGGGGCCCGGTGGCGGTGTCGTTCCAGGCCACCGCCAGCTGCCGGGCCTCCTCCCCGCTGAGCAGGTCGAGCTCCGACAACCGGCGCGCGGGATCGGCCACCGCCGCCTCCAGCAGGCGGGTGAAGTGGCTCGCCATGCGCTCGATGCGTTCGGCGTCGAAGAGATCGGTGGCGTACTCGAACACGAGGCGGATCCGGCCCTGGCGCTTGGCCATCAGCAGGCCGAGGTCGAACTTGGTGGTTCCCGGGTCGAAGTCGACCGCCTCGGTGGAGACGCCGGGCAGGTCGAGGACCGCTTCGATCGAGTCGCCCACGTAGTTCACGAGGACCTGGAACAGCGGGTTGCGGGTGAGGTCCCGGTCCGGACGGAGCTCCTCCACCAGCCGTTCGAAGGGAAGGTCCTGGTGGGCGTAGGCGGCGACCGCGGTCTGATGGGTGCGTTCGACCAGGTCGGCGAAGGTGGGGTCGCCGGACGCGTCGGTGCGCAACACGAGCGTGTTGGTGAAGAAGCCGATGAGTCCCTGGAGCTCGGTGTGGGAACGGGCGGACACCGGCGTGCCCACGACGACGTCGTCCTCGCCCGTGTACCGGTGGAGGAGGGCGACGAAGGCCGCCAGCAACGTCGTGAACAGGGTGCGGCCCTCGGCCCGGGAAAGCTCCTCCAGGGCCGTGCTGAGCTCCTCGCCCAGCAGGACGGGGTGCCGGGCGCCGCGAAACGACTGCGCCGGCGGACGGGGGCGGTCGGCGGGCAGCTCGAAGGCCTCCGGGAGATCGGCCAGGCGCTGCCGCCAGTAGGCCAGCTGTTCCTGGAGGACGCCACCCTGGAGGGACCGGTCCTGCCACAGGGCGTAATCGCCGTACTGCAACGGCAGGGGCGGCAGCTCCGGCGGCCGGCCGGAGACGTGGGCGTCGTACAGCTCGCCCAGCTCGGTGTACAGCACGCCCCGGGAACCTTCGTCGGACGCCACGTGGTGGGTGACGAAGATCAGGTAGTGGACGTCGTCGGCCACCTGCACCAGGCGGGCCCGGAGCAGGACGTCGGCACTGAGGTCGAACCGCTTGGCCGCCTCGTCCCGCATCACCCGGTAGGCGGCGGCCACGGGGTCGAGCTCCTCCCGGACGTCGACGACGGAGAACGCGACCCGGGCCCCCTCCGACACGATCCCGCCCGGACTCCCGCCCCGGTCGACGAAGCGCGTGCGGAGCGCCTCGTGGCGGGCGACCACCCCGTCGAGCGCGGCCTGCAGGGCCGGCAGGTCGGGCGAACCCGAAACCCGCTGCACCCTGACCGTGTTGTAGGCGGCGCCGGCGCCCAGGATCCGGTCGATGAGCCACAGCCGCCGCTGGGCCGACGACAGGCCCGGCGCGGTGCCGGCGGGCCGGGGGCCGAGCGGGCCCGGGCCGGCACCGTCGCGGGAACGAGTGCCACCGGAGCGGCTGAGCCGGAGCTCCAGGAGCTTCCGCTGGGCCGGGGAGAGCTTGTCGCGCCGGTCGTCCGCGGGCGGGCCGGGGCCCGGGCCGG
>JAXDMK010000102.1:0-7088 GCA_034666105.1 Actinomycetota bacterium
TAGCCCGGCCGTCACGCGAGAATGACAGCCGTGGCGTCGCCGATCCTGCTGACCGTCGACGACGACCCCGAGGTCTCCCGATCCCTGGCCCGTGACCTGCGCCAGCAGTACGGCGCCGACTACCGGATCCGCCGGGCCGAGTCGGGGCCGGCGGCGCTGGAGGCGCTCAAGGAGCTGAAGCTGCGCGACGAGCGGGTCGGGCTGCTGCTGGCCGACCACCGCATGCCGGAGATGACCGGCGTCGAGTTCCTCGAGCAGGCCCGCCAGCTCTACCCCACGGCCCGCCGGGTCCTGCTCACCGCCTACGCCGACACCGACGCCGCCATCGGCGCCATCAACCGGGCCGACGTCCACTACTACATGCTCAAGCCGTGGGATCCGCCCCAGGAGAAGCTCTACCCGGTCCTCGACGACCTGCTGGAGGACTGGCGGATGCAGGACCGGATGACGGCCGCCGATCGCATCCGGGTGGTCGGTCACCGCTGGTCGGCCCCGTCCCACGCGGTGAAGGACTTCCTGACCCGCAACCAGGTGCCGTTCAAGTGGCTCGAACTCGAGCGTGACCCGGAGGCGGGCCGGCTCCTCGCCGCCAACGGGAGCGTCCCCGAGCACCTGCCCCTGGTCATCACCGAGGACGGGCGCACGCTGCAGGCGCCGACGCCGGCGGAGCTGGCCGGCGCCCTCGGCCTGTCGACCACGCCGTCGCTGCCCTTCTACGACCTCATCGTCATCGGCGGGGGGCCGGCGGGCCTGGGCGCGGCCGTGTACGGGGCGTCGGAAGGGTTGCGCACGGTCCTGGTGGAGCGGGAGGCGATCGGCGGCCAGGCCGGCCAGAGCGCGCGCATCGAGAACTACCTGGGCTTTCCCGCGGGCATCGCCGGCGGCGACCTGGCCCGGCGGGCGACCACCCAGGCCCGACGCTTCGGGGCCGAGATGCTGCTCACGTCGGAGGTGTCGGCCCTGGAGGTGTGCGGGTCGGCCCGGGTCGTCCGCCTGGCCGACGGCGGCCAGCTCTCCGCCCACGCCGTCCTCCTCACGACGGGGGTCGCCTACCGCCGGCTCCAGGCCCCCCGCATCGAGGAGCTCACCGGCTCGGGCGTGTACTACGGGGCCACGTCCACCGAGTCCCAGTCGTGCCACGGCGAGGACGTCTACGTGGTCGGCGGGGCCAACTCCGCGGGCCAGGCGGCGGTGTTCTTCGCCCGGACGGCACGCACCGTGACCCTCGTCGTCCGAGGTCCCAACCTCGAACGCTCCATGTCGCATTACCTCATCCACCAGCTGACCGAGCTTCCCAACGTGCGCATCCGCACCAGCAGCGAGGTCGTCGGGGTCAGTGGCGGCGAGCACCTCGAAAGGGTGCGCATCGCCGAGTGTCAGACCGGAGCGGAGGAAGAGGTCGAGACTTCGTGGCTGTTCGTCTTCATCGGCGCCGCGCCGGGCACCAGCTGGCTGGGCAAGCAGGTCCAGCGGGACGCGAACGGGTTCGTGCTCACCGGCCCCGACCTGGTCGTCGACGGCCAGCTGCCCGCCGGCTGGCCCCTCGACCGCCAGCCCTACTTCCTGGAGACGAGCGTCCCCGGCGTTTTCGCCGCCGGCGACGTGCGGGGCCAGTCGGTCAAGCGGGTGGCCTCGGCCGTCGGCGAGGGGGCGATGGCGGTCACCCTCGTCCACCGCTACCTGGAGCTGCTGTGACGGCGACCTCGGTCGAGCTGCGGGACGAGCTGCGGGCCACCTTCCTGTTCGAGAGCCTCACCGACGAGCAGCTGGACTGGTTGGTCGCCCACGGCGCGGTCGAGACCCACGACGCGGGGGTCAACGTCTACGAGCAGGACGAGGCGGCCGACTCGTTCTACGTCCTGCTCGAGGGCGCCATCCAGCTGGTGAAGCGGCTCGACGGGGCCGACGTCGTCCTGGTCACGGCCGACCAGCCGGGGGTGTACGCCGGCGCCACCCGGGCCTTCATCAGCTCCTCCGGGGACCAGTCGTACGCGTCCAGCCTCCGGACCGTCAGCCGGTCCCGCCTGTTCAAACTGGCCGCCGACGACTTCGCCTACGTCCTCCAGACGTGGTTCCCCATGGCGGTCCACCTGCTCGACGGCCTGTTCCTGGGCCTGACCAGCGCCGAAGCCCTCGTCGGCCAGCGGGAGAAGCTGATCGCCCTGGGCGCGCTGTCGGCGGGGCTGGCCCACGAGCTCAACAACCCGGCCGCGGCCGAGCTGCGGGCGGCGGAGGCGCTCGGCGCCCGCCTGCAGGAGTCCCGGGCCGCCATGCTGCGGATGGCGCCGGGGCTGGACGAGGTCGGCATGCACAAGCTGCTCACCCTGCTCGGCGAGGCGGTGGAGGGGGCACGCCACGCCCCCCGGCTGTCGACGGTCGAGGCCGGCGACCGCGAGGACGCGCTGGCCGACCGGCTCCAGGCGGCGGGGGTGGCGGACGGGTGGGAGCTGGCGCCCGTCCTCGCCGCAGCCGGACTCGACGAGGCGTGGCTCGACCGGGTGATGGCCTGCGCCGGCGAGACCGCGCCCGACGCCATCCGCTGGCTGTCCGCCGGCCTCGACATCGAGGGCCTGGTGGACGAGATCCGCACGTCGGCCGGCCGCATCTCGGAGCTGGTGGCGGCCATGAAGGACTACAGCCACCTCGACCAGGCCGCCTTCGAGCCGGTCGACGTCCACGTCGGGCTGGAGAGCACCCTCGTGATCCTGGGTCACAAGCTCAAGAAGGGGGTCACGGTCGTCCGGGACTACGACCGGTCCCTCCCCCGGATCTGGGCCCAGGCGGGCGAGCTCAACCAGGTGTGGACAAACCTCATCGACAACGCCATCGACGCCATGGACGGGAAGGGGACGATGACGGTGCGCACCACCCGGGAGCAGGACTGCGTCGTCGTGGAGATCGGGGATACGGGGCCGGGAGTCCCGCCCGAGCTGCGGACGCGCATCTTCGAGCCGTTCTTCACCACCAAGGACGTCGGCCGGGGCACCGGCCTCGGGCTCGACATCAGCCACCGCATCGTCGTCCGTCGCCACCACGGCGACATCCGGGTCGAGTCCTCCCCCGGCAACACCCGCTTCCGGGTCCTCCTCCCCATCGACCAGCCCTCCGCGGGGCCGGAGCCGCCGACCCGAACGGGATGAGGTGGGCGGGCGTTACGACCCGGCCCGGCGGTACGTCCCCACGGTGGGTTGGCCGGGAAGGTTGCCGGGCGGTCGTCATGGTGTCCTCCGCGGTCTCGTCTCGTGCCCTCCCGGGGAACGAAGACCTGACGGTACCGAGACGCATCGACTCAGCTGCCGTCCTGCAGGTTGAAGGCGATCCCGATGGCGGCGGCGGCGTCGTCGACGTCATGTTGGAACTGCGAGGCGGGGGCGCCGGAGCGGACGTCGGCCCGGAGTGTCTCGACAGCGTCCGTCGCCGGCTGGCGCAGGGTCGGGCCCAGCCAGGGCGCGGCCCGGTAGGCGTCCGCCAGCAGGGACGACGCGTTGTCGATCGCCTCGAGGATGGTGTTCGACGACTCGCCGGACGACGTTTTCACGGCCTGCTCGTACTCGATCGGAAGCCGGGCCAGCGCGGAGGCCGCGTCCGCGCCCTTCGTCC
Organism: Actinomycetota bacterium; assembly: GCA_034666105.1. GTDB lineage: Bacteria > Actinomycetota > Acidimicrobiia > Acidimicrobiales > AC-14 > JAXDMK01. The sequence continues at coordinate 3,601 of JAXDMK010000102.1, forward strand.
GGGCGGTGGCGGCCACGTCGCTGGCGCTGGTCGCCGAGCCCGAGCCGACCACGTAGCCCACGACCCCGCCGACGAGCAGGGACAGCACGGCCACCAGGATGGCGGTGCGCCGCCGCGCCTTCGGCTCGATGTACATGGCCATGGGACTCCCCTTTGCGGTCGGGCCGGCGGGTCAGCCGGAGGTCACGACGACGGCTGCGTGCTCGGGCGCAGCGGCGACGGCCCCGGCCGCTGCACCCGGGGTGAGGGCGACCGTCCGGGATCCGTGCACGAGCCAGATGCCGGGATCGCGGTCGGTGCTCCGGGCCCGGCGGGCGACGCGGGCGAGCAGCGCCTCCAAGCCGGAAACGGTGAGGTTGGCCCCGGTGAGGGAGCCGCCCTCGCCCCGGGCCACGACGTCGCCGTAGCGGTCGAGGAGGAGCACGGTCTCGGCCCCGCCGGACGCCCCGCCGCCGCGGTGGGCGATCCAAGCGTGGCCGGCGGCCGTCGGCGCCGCGAACCCGTAGCCGCCGGCCACGGCCGCGGCCTGGATGTCGGTCAGCGGCGCCCGCCCGGGCATGGCTCCCGAGGTGAGCCCGATGGCACCGGTGGCCGACGCCCGCAGCGTCGCCCGCTGCTGGTCGTAGTCGACCCTGACTTCGATCGACGAGGCGGTGGCGCCGGCGGCGAGGCAGGCCTCCTCGGCGGAGGCGGCGAGGGCCTCGCCGTCCTCAAGGGTCGGCTCGACGACCGAACGCTCCCGCTCGACCCGCACGAACGACAGCGCGTCGCCGATGGATGAGATCACCTCGGCCCCGTCCGGCACCTGACATTCGAGCCCGAGGGTGGTGGCGACGAACCGGCCCACGCCCCCGGCGCCACCCCCGACGGCGACGACCGTCGGCGACGTCAGCTTGTACTCCTTGCAGACGGCCGTGACCAGCTCGCCGATGGCGGCGGCGGACGCGACGAGCATGCGTCGGGCGACCTCGTCGGCGTCGAGTCCGAGCAGATGGCCGGCGGCGGCCAGGGCGACCCGGGCCGACTCCGGGCTGGCCCCGTGGCCGGCGTGATCGCCGGTCTGTACGACGCCGAGGGCGACGGCCGCGCAGGTGTTGGTGACGGCGACCCGGCGGCCACCCGCGCACCGGACGACGACGTACTCCTGCGGATCCCCGGGCTTGGGCGCGATCAGCTCCGCCGTCGGCTCCGACAGCTCACCCGGATCGAGGTAGCAGGCGTAGGGCAGTCCCGCGATGTGGGCGCTGCGGGGACCCACGCCGAAGAGACGGCCGCGGCGGGCCCGCAACATCGAGCCTCCGGCCACCCCCACCACCCGCACGTCGAGGGCCCGCACCGCGGTGGCGTGGCTGGCCACCCGCACGTAGGTGAGGGCGGGGCGACCGTTGCGGATGGCGGCCACGTTGGTGGATGTCCCGCCGATCTCGAGGATCACCCCCTCGTCGATCCGGGTGAATCTCAGGACGCCGGCCACCGACGCCGCCGGGCCCGAGTAGAGCGTCCGGGCCGGCTCCCGCCGGAAGCCGGAGGCGTCGATGGCGCCACCGTCCCCCCGCATCACCATTACCGGCGCGGTGATCCCCACCGCCCGCACGCCCTTCTCGACGTGCTCGGCCGTCTGCATGGCCACGGGGAGGATGGACGAGTTGAGGGCCGCCGTCACCGTCCGCAGCTCGAGGCCGTAGAGGGCGGTCATCTCGGCCGAGCCGCACGCCGGCAGGCCCCGGTCGAGGGCGCGGACGACGGCTGCCCGCTCGGCGGCCCCGTCGTCGGGAGCGAACGCTTCCGCCACGCAGATCGAGCGCACGCCGGCGGCGGTGAGGCGGTCGAGGGCGGCGTCGAGGGCGACCTCGTCGAGCCCGGTGGTGATGTCGAGAAGCTCGAAGGCGACCGGCACCCGCTTGCCGGCGGTGAGCTCGAGGTTGTCGAGCTGGGTCCGCTTGCGGGCCTTGCGCAGGTCGGGCCGGCGGCCCAGGGCGAGGACGCCGACGACGCCGACGTCGCCCTCCAGCAGGGCGTTGACGGCCTGCGTGGTCGAGTGGGTGACGAGCTCGATCCGCTCCGGGCCCACCTGGGCGGCGACGTCGGCGATCACCCGGACGACCCCGGCCGCGGGTCCGGTGGGGTCGTCGTGCGTGGTCGGCACCATCGACCGGGCCACCACGCCGCCGCCGCCGAGGTCGAACGCGATCGCCTTGGTGAACGTGCCCCCCACGTCGACGCCGACCCGGACGGGCGAGCGGCCGCCGCCCGGCGGCGCCCCCGGTTCAGGCACTGGCGACCTGTAGCCGCGTCCGGCGTCGGGGTACCACGACGAACGTGTAGATGCCGCCGACCACATAGACGAACAGGAGGATCCCCTGGGCCAGGACGCTCGGCAACGTCGGGTAGTAGCCCGTGGCCTGGGCCAGGAAGATCGGCAGGTTGGGCCAGCCGTGGAGCAGGTGGACGTCGATGATGGCCGATTCCTGGAGGGCCCGAAAGGCGTTGCCGATCAGCCCGACCGACGTGAACATCACGATGATGACGGCCACCGAGAAGAACGCCCGCACGGGGAGCTTGCGACCGAGTTTGAGGACGGCCCAGGCGGCCCCGGCCAGCACGACCGACGCCGCGCCCATCCCGAGCCACACCCAGGCCCGCAGCCCGGAGCTGAAGGACAGCATCGCCTGGTAGAAGAGCACGGTCTCGAAGCCCTCGCGGTACACGGACGTGAACCCGATGAGGGCCAGCGACGTGGTCGACCCGATCGTCGCCGCCTTCCAGACCCGGGCCCGCAGGAACTCGAGCCAGCGCTTGCGCTCGAGCCGGGCCGCCAGCCAGAAGGAGACGTAGAAGAGCACGACGACGGCGGCCATGCCGACCACCGCCTCCAGCACCTCGCGGCCGAACGGCAGGATGGAGAACAGGGCGTCGACGGCGAAGAAGGAGATCACGGTGGCGACCACGGCCGCTCCCACGCCGAAGAGGATCGGCTTGCGGAGCTCGTCGCCTCCGTGGCCGCTGCTCTTGAGGTATCCGAGGAGGGCCGCCAGCAGCAGCACCGACTCGAGCCCTTCCCGCAGGAGCACGGTGAAGGCCTGGCCGAACACCAGCAGCGGTGCCCCCAGGCCGGTGGAGGTGAGCTTGCGCTCGGCCTCGTCGATGAGCACGCGCAGCTTGACCACCCGGTCGCGCACCTCACCCGTGCCCGCGCCGCTGTTGATCAATCCCCGAACCCGGGCGAAGGCGTCCTCGACCTTGAACCGGAACTGGACGCCGGCGACCACGTCGAGGGGCGCCTCCACCGCCTCGAAGCAGTCGAGGTAGCCCGTGCGGGCCTCGGCGAAGGCTTCCTCCCGGTTGCCCTCGTCGAGGAGGCGGAGGCTGCGGTCGATCGACGCCCGGACCTCGTGCAGCTGGTCGATCGACTCCGCCTTGCCGATGTTGCCCTGGCTGCAATCGAGGGCGGCGGTGACCGGCGGGGGCAGGGGCGTGGTCGTGGTGGC
>JAXDMK010000103.1:0-19853 GCA_034666105.1 Actinomycetota bacterium
GGAAGGCGGGGACATCCTGCAAGGAGTCCGGGTCGGCGATGTCGTGCTCGATCACCACGTGGATGAAGCTCACGCCATCGTCGAGTCGGAAGACCTTGTAGGTGAAGCCCTCCGGCCGTCGCTCCTCCAGGTCGGCGAACACCGCCTCGATGAGCTTCTGGTTCTCGTCGGCCCGATCGGGCTTGGCCTGGTAACGGACCACCGTGCTCTTCATCTTCGGACTCCACCCCTCTACGCGGCCCCGGTGACCCGCACCCACCTTGGACCGCGCCCGTCCCCCGAACTCATCGGTGGCGGATGAAAAGCCTGGGGCCCGAGGGCGATCGTCACGCACCTGCTCAGCAGCAGACGCCCGCCCTCCGGCGCCGTTGGCGGGGGCGCCGGAGGGTGTTCGTCGGGCCCATCGGGCTCACCCGACGGCGGTCGGGACCCGCTCGGCAGTCACCGGGTCGATGATCGCCCGCACCTCGTGGACGGCGTCGACGGGAAAGCCACCGCAGCGGCCGTGCTCGCGGACGATGTCCTCGTTGGCGGCCACGTAGACGCACGTGATCTTGTCGTCGGTGACGTAGCTGTGGACCCACTGGACATCGGGGCCGAGGTCGCGGAGAACGCCGTTGGACGTGGCCGAGATGGCGGCGAGGGCGTCGTCGTCCATCTGGCCGGCGCCGGGAACCGTCCGCTCGATGAGGTACTTGGGCATGTCGTCGTCTCCCTGTTCATGGGTTTGGGGTCGAGGAGCGGTAGGTGCTCCTGACGAGAAACCTAGGGACGGGGCGGGAGGGCGACATGAGGCATTCACCCCCCTTTGAGTAGGGTCCGCGTATGCCGGATTCCGGGGTGCGGCTCACGGAGCTGCTGGTGGCGCTGTCGTTGGCGACCGACCTCGGCCTGGGACAGCCGGCCGAGCACATGCTCCGGGCGGCACGGATCGGGATGCGCCTCGGCGGGCGGCTGGGGCTCGACCCGGACGAGCTGGCCACCCTCTACGACGTGAGCATCCTCACCTACGTCGGATGCCCGGTGTACGGGAACGAGGCGGCCACCATGTTCGGGGACGACATCGGTTTCCGGGCGGGCGCGGCCGAGATCGACTTGGCCGGCTTCCCGGCGATGGTGTTCATGCTGCGCCGGGCCGGCTTCGGGACCTCGGCCTTCAACCGGGCCCGGCAGGCGGCGGGGATCATGGCCACCGGCGGAAAGGGCGTCGTCGAGCAGATGGCCAACCACTGCGCGGCCGCGGGCGAGCTGGCCGATCGGTTGGGGCTGGGGGCGGCGGTGCGAGCCGGCGTCGTGCAGTCCTACGCCCGGTGGGACGGGAAGGGTGTCCCGGGCGACGTGGCCGGCGATGCGCTCGCCCTCTCGGCCCGGATCTCGCACATCGCCGAGGCGTGCGAGGTGTTCCAACGCACGGCCGGCGTCGACCAGGCGGTGGAGATGGTCCGTTCCCGGAGCGGCACCCACTTCGACCCCGCCATCGCCGCCGCCGTCGAGCCGGATCCGGAGGCGCTCTTCGCCGGCCTGGGCGACGACACCGTCGACCACCTTCTCGACGCCGAGCCCGTCAAGCGGCCGCCGCTGACCGACGCCGAACTGGACCAGGTTCTGGAGGCGATCGGCGACTTCTGCGACCTGCGCTGTCCGTACTTCGCCGGCCACAGCCGGGGCACGGCCGACCTGGTCGCCGCCGCCGCCGGCCTGCTCCAGCTGCCGGCGGGCCAGGTGACGTTGGCCCGGCGGGCGGCGCTCGTCCACGACGTCGGCCGCTTCGGCGTGCCCGGATCGGTGTGGGACAAGGCGGGGCCGCTCACCAGCGGCGACCGCGAGCGCATGCGGATGCACGTCTATTACGTGGAGCGGATCTTCAGCCGGCCCGAGCCGCTGCGGAGGATCGGCCTCCTGGCCGCCACCCACCACGAGCGCATGGACGGCTCCGGCTACCACCGGGGCGTCGGCGGGACGATGCTGTCCACCCCCGCCCGGGTGCTGGCCGCGGCCGACGCCTACCACGCCATGACCCAACCCCGTCCGCACCGGGGCCCGATGACCGACGCCGACGCCGCCCGCCAGCTGCGGCGGGAGGCCGACGAAGGACTTCTCGACCCGGCCGCCACCGACGCGGTGCTGGCTGCGGTCGGACACGGCGGGAGCCGGTCCCGCGCCGGCGGGCCGGCGGGGCTCACCGCCCGGGAGAGTGACGTCCTCACCCTGCTGGCCCAAGGGCTGCCCAACAAGGGGATCGCCCGCCAGCTGGGGATCAGCCCCAAGACCGTCGGCAACCACGTCGAGCGCATCTACACCAAGCTCGGCGTGTCGAGCCGGGCCGCCGCCGCCATGCGGGCCATGCAGCACGGCCTTGCCGAGCTGACGCCCGCCCCGACCCAGTAGAACCCGGACCGACGGGCCCGGCCGGGCCGTTCGACGAGCCGCCAGAGGGATTGTGCGCCTGGCCACGGCCCTGGACTCGGGCGCCCGCTAGGCGGACGGCGACGCGGTGCGGTGGTCGGTGCCCACCAGGGCGAGGGGCGGGCCCGCCCGCAGGACGCCGTCGTCCACCGAGAACCACCGCCCGCACAGGTTGGCGATGGGTACCGGCGCCGCCCCCGCGGCCCGTTCCAGGGCCCGGATGACGCCGCCGTGGGTGACCACCACCAGCACCGAGCCCGGATCGGCCTGGGCCGCCACCGCGAGGACCGCCCCCATCACCCGCCGGTCGAACGGCACCCGGCCCTCACCACCGGGGGTCGTCGGCAGCCGGCCCCCGAACCACTCCGCCTGCTGCCCCGGCCAGCGGGCCTCGATCTCGGGCTTGGTCAGGCCGCTCCAGTCGCCGACGTCGTATTCCCGCAGGTCGGCCCGGACCGATACCGGGCCGAGGCCGAGTGCGTCGGCGATGATCTGGCCCGTGCGCCGGGCCCGCACCAGGTCGGACGTGACCACGCCGGTGATCCCGGCGCCCTGCAACCGCTCGGCCGCCTCCGCCGCCTGCGACTCCCCCAGCGGGGACAGCCGGGGGTCGGCCTGCCCCTGCCACCGACCGACGGCGTTCCACCGCGACTGTCCGTGGCGGACGAGGGCGAGCCGGATGACCGGCCCATCGGGCCCGTCGGGCGCGGGTGCGGGCTCGTCGGGCACCCGCCCGTCCTAGCAGGCGGCTGCGGGCGGATGTCAAAGGTGGGGCCGGGAGGCGTCCCCCCGGCGGGAGGGGGTTCGCGCTACCCGGCCCCACCATTGTGTGCGGCCTAGGCGAGGAAGCCGCAACCCAGATGTCGGCCCGCCGGACCCACCGCTTGAGCGGTATCTACTCGCAGAGAAGGACGTCGAGGACCTGTGACGGCGCCACCGCCCGGTTGCCCTCGGAGTCGATCGCCTCCACCCAGAAGACGGCCTGCCCGGGGGTGTCGAAGTCGCCCATGGTGGCCCGCCAGCGGCCGCCGTCGGGGGACATGTTCACCGACTCCTCCACCCCGTCCGGACGACGCACGAACAGCGCCACCCACACCACCTGGGACCGGTCGCTGACGTCGGCCGACACCCCGGTGCGGCTGTACGGGCATCCGTAGACGTAGGCCGAGGCGGCGTCGGCGCCGAAGGAGATCTCCGGCGGGTCCCTGTCCGCCGCCGGCGGGGGCGGTGGCGCGGGCGCCGGGGTGGTCGTGTCCACCGACCCCGCCGGCGGACCCGGCGCCGCCGGCCCGGTGGTGGCGGTGGCGGCCGTGGTGGGCGTGGCCGCGGTGGTGACGGGCGGACGCACCGTCGTAGGGGGAGCCACGAGCGTCGAGGCCGGGGCCCGGGTGGTCGGCGCCACCGACGCGCTCACCGTCGACCCGCCGTCCCAGTCGTGGGAGACGAGGAGGACGCCGGCCACCGCCAGCACCAACACCGCCGCCCCCCCGGCCAGCACCGTCGACCGCCGGGGCCGGCGCCGGGGAGTGCGGCCACCCCGTCCACCCCGTCCGCCGCCGGTGCCGACGCCCGGCGGGAACCCGTCCTCGCCCCAACCGGGCAGGGTGCGGGACGACACCGCCAGCTCCATGCGCAGCAGCACCTCCGGCCGCAGCCAGGACGGGGGCGGGGCGAACGGGAGCGTGGCCATGGCCTGCAGCCGCTCCAACAACATCGTCCGCCGGGCCTGGCAGGCCTCGCAGCCCCGGGCGTGACGGTTGATGCGGACCCCGATGGACGGATTGAACCGGCCGTCCCAGCCCTCGAGGATCTCGGCCAGCCCCGCGCACGGCGGTCCGTCGCCGGTCGGATCCCGGCGGCTGAGGAGCAGCGCACCCACCGACGTCTCCGCCATCGTCCGCAGCCGGGCCGCCCGGGCCTCGGCCACCGCCGGCCGCATCCCGACCACCGCCCCCAGCTCCTCGCCGTCGAGTTGGTGGCGCAGGTGGAGGTGGAGGACGGCCCGGTCGCCCTCCGACAGCGCCTCCGCCGGGTCCCACTCCGGGACCTCCCCCCCGCCGGCCGGCGACTGGAGCCCGTCCTCATGGCGCCCCTCGTCCTGGCGTCGCTCGGCCCGCGATGTCGCCTCGTGCCGGGCGACGGCCAGCAGCCACGGACGCAGCCGGGACCGGTCCTGCAGGTTCACCAACTCCCGCGCCGCCCGCAGGAAGCTGTCGAGGGTGGCGTCGGCGGCATCCTCCGGGTTGCGCAGGATGGCGGTGCAGAGGTCGAACACCGCCCCCGCGTAGCGGTCGTAGACCGCGGCGAAGGCCTCCCGGTCCCCCCCGACGGCCCGCGAAACCAGGGTGGCGTCGTCCATCGGAGGTGAGCATCGCACGAACCGCCGGATCGCGGGGCTCCGCGGAAGCGGCTGGGACGGTCGGCGGCGGCGATACACTGATCGAACCGCTGTAGGAAAGTCGCTAGGAGACGCGCGTGCCCGGAACAATTGTCGTCGGCACCCAATGGGGCGACGAGGGCAAGGGCAAGCTCACCGACCTCCTGGCCGGTGACATGCAGATGGTCGTCCGCTACCAGGGCGGCCACAACGCCGGCCACACCATCGTGGTGGCGGGCGAGAAGTTCGCCCTCCAGCTGGTGCCGAGCGGCGTCCTCCACCCGTGGGTCACGCCCATCATCGGCAACGGTGTGGTCGTCGAGCCGGGCGTGCTCGTCAACGAGATCGACGGCCTGGAGGCACGGGGCGTCGACTGCAGCAAGCTCCGGGTCAGCGGCAACGCCCACCTGGTCATGCCGTACCACCAGGAGCTCGACCGCCTCATCGAGCGCCGGCTGGGCAAGAACCGCCTGGGCACCACCAAGAGCGGCATCGGCCCCGCCTACGCCGACAAGGCGGCCCGGGTCGGTCTGCGGGTGCAGGACCTGCTCGACCCCAAGATCTTTCGCCAGAAGCTGGAAGTCGTCCTCCAGGAGAAGAACCTGATCCTGGCCAAGGTCTACAACCGGCTGCCGCTGTCGGCCGACGAGATCGCCGACCGCTACCTGGGCGAGCTCGCCCCCCGGCTGGAGCCCCTCATCGGCGACACCGTGGGCCTGGTCCACGAGGCGCTGGAGGACGGGCAGAACGTGCTCTTCGAGGGGGCCCAGGCCACGTTCCTCGACCTCGACCACGGCACCTATCCCTTCGTCACCTCGTCCAACCCGGTGTCGGGCGGGGCCCTGGTGGGCGCCGGCGTCGGCCCCCGCCACATCCAGCGGGTGATGGGCGTGGCCAAGGCCTACGTCACCCGGGTCGGATCGGGACCCTTCCCCACCGAGCTCACCGACGACACGGGCGACACCCTGGTCGACCGGGGTGAGGAGTACGGCACCGTCACCGGCCGCCGGCGCCGTCCGGGCTGGTTCGACGCGGTCATGGTCCGTCACGCGGTCCGGCTCAACGGGCTGACCGAGCTGGCCATCACCAAGCTCGACGTCCTCGACGCCTTCGACACCCTCAAGGTGTGCGTGGCCTATGACGCCGAGGGCGACCGCCACTACCACCTGCCCTACCACCAGTCGGTGCTGCACAAGGCGGTTCCGGTCTACGAGGAGCTGCCGGGCTGGAACACCGACCTCACCGCCGTCACCGAGCTCGACGACGTGCCCCAGGCGGCCCAGGACTACATCGCCTTCCTGGCCGAGCAGTGCGGGGTGCCGGTGACGCTGGTGGGCGTGGGGCCGGGACGCGACCAGTTCGTGCGCTTCGCCCCGACACCGACCGACGCGGTGGCGACGCCCTCGGACGACGACGACGACGAAGATTGGGACGACGATGACGACGACGATTGGGACGGGATCGTCGGCCCCGGCGTCCTCGTGATCTAGGGCGCCGCCGGTGAGGGTTTGCGTTGTCGGAGGGGGAGGGCGGGAGCACGCCCTGGCGTCGGTGCTGGGGCGGACGGCGTCGGTGGTCGTCACGCCCGGCAACCCGGGCATCCAGGGATCGGTGGCCACCCCGCCGGAGGAGATCGACGCCGACCTGTTCGTTATCGGTCCCGAGGGGCCGTTGGTCGACGGGTTGGCCGACCGGCTGCGGGCGTCGGGCCGGCTGGTCTTCGGGCCGGGGGCCGACGGGGCCCGCCTGGAGGGGTCGAAGGCGTGGATGAAATCGCTCCTCTCCGACGCCCGGGTGCCCACCGCCCGCCACGGGGTGTTCTCCGACGTGTCCTCGGCGGCCGTCTTCCTCCGCTCGCTGGCGCCGCCCTACGTGGTCAAGACCGACGGCCTGGCCGCGGGCAAGGGCGTCCTGGTCACCTCGTCGCTCGATGACGCCCTGGCCGACGTGGCCGCCAAGCTGTCGGGCACGGCCTTCGGGGCGGCCGGTCGTCGGGTCGTGATCGAGGAGGGCCTGGTCGGGTCGGAGGTGTCGCTGCTGTGCATCTGCGACGGGCGACGGGCGGTGCCCTTGGCGCCGGCCCAGGACCACAAGCGACTGGGCGACCACGACACCGGGCCGAACACCGGCGGCATGGGCGCCTTCTCGCCCGTGCCGGGCGTCGGAAAAGACCTGGTCGAGGAGGTCATCGAGCGGGCGGTGGAGCCCACGCTGAACGCGCTCCACCTGCGGGGCATCGACTACCGGGGCGTGCTGTACGCCGGCCTCATGCTCACCGCCGACGGGTTCAAGGTGCTCGAGTACAACGTCCGCTTCGGCGACCCCGAGGCCCAGGTGGTCCTCCCCCGGCTCGACTGCGACCTGGCCCAGCTGCTGGCCGAGGCCGCCGCCGGCCGGCTGGAGTCGGAACCCTCCTTCGTCGACGACGCCGCGGTGACGGTGGTCCTGGCCGCCGAGGGCTACCCGACGTCGCCCCGCACCGGCGATCCGATCGCCGGCCTCGATGTCGCCTCGGCCATGCCCGGGGTAGAGATCTTCTGCGCCGGCGTCGGCCCCGGCCTCACGACGGCCGGCGGCCGGGTCCTGAGCGTCACCGGCATGGGCCCCGACCTCGCCACCGCCCGCGCCCGCGCCTACGCCGCCGCGGCCACGATCTCCTGGCCCGGCATCCAGTTCCGCACCGACATCGCCGCCCCCGCCGGCCCCGCATGATGGCCCTCCCGGCCGAGCGATTGGCACGAACCCGCCATGGAGGTGGTACTCGTGGCGATCGCTCGACCCGGGGCGCCCTCCCGGCCGAGCGATTGGCACGAACCCGCCATGGAGGTGGTACTCGTGGCGACCGCTCGACCCGGGGGCCCGGCAGGAGCACCGAAGGAGTCGTCCAATGAAGGTCGCGATACTCATGGGGTCCGAGTCGGACAAGGCCAAGATGGCGCCCGCCGCCGCCACCCTCGGCGAGTTCGGCATCGAGGTCGACGAGCGGGTGCTCTCCGCCCACCGCACGCCGGACGCGGTGGCCGCCCTCGCCCGCGGCGCCCGAGCCGACGGCTACGTCGCCTTCATCTGCGGGGCGGGGATGGCGGCCCATCTGGCGGGGGCGGTGGCGGCCAACACCACGCTCCCCGTCGTCGGCGTCCCCCTCAGCGGTGGCGCCCTCAACGGCGTCGATGCCCTCTACGCCACCGTCCAGATGCCCCGGGGCGTGCCCGTCGCCACCGTGGCCATCGACGGGGCCATGAACGCCGCCCTCCTCGTGGTCCAGATGCTCGCCATCACCGACGCCGACCTCGCCCGCCGCCTCGACGAGCGCCGCCGGCCGAGCCCACCGGCGTGATCCCCCGCTACTCCCTTCCCGAGATGGCCGCCCTCTTCACCGACGAGGCCCGCTTCCGCCTGTGGCTCGACGTCGAGGTCCTGGCCACCGAGGCGTGGGCCACCATCGGCGTGGTCCCGGAGGACGACGCCAAGGCCGTCCGGGAGCGGGCGCCCCACGTCGACGCCGCCTTCGTCCAGGCCGTCGACGAGAGGGAGGCGATCACCGACCACGACCTGGCCGCTTTCGTCGACGTGGTCCAGGCCGCCATCGGCCCTCCCGCCGGGAATTGGGTCCACTACGGCCTCACGTCGAGCGACGTGGTCGACACCGCCCTGTGCGCCACCCTCACCCAGGCCGCCGACCTCCTCATCCAGGCCAGCGGCAAGCTCGTCGCCGCCCTCAAGACCAGGGCCGAGGAGTTCCGCGCCACCCCCATGGCCGGGCGCACCCACGGCATGCACGCCGAGCCCACCACCTTCGGCGTGAAGCTTGCCCACTGGGCCCTCCAGGCCGACCGCGACCGCCAACGCCTCCGTCGGGCCCGCGACACGATCGCGGTGGGCAAGCTCTCCGGCGCCGTCGGCACCTACTCCAACATCGACCCCCGGGTGGAGGCCCACGTGTGCGCCGCCCTCGGCCTCACGCCGGTGCCTGCCACCCAGGTCGTCCCCCGTGACCGCCACGCCGAGTACCTGTGGGCGTGCGCCGCCGTCGGCGCCTCGATCGAGATGATGGCCACCGAGATCCGCCACCTCCAGCGCACCGAGGTGGGCGAGGCGGCCGAACCGTTCCGGTCGGGGCAGAAGGGCAGCTCGGCCATGCCCCACAAGCGCAACCCCATCACCTGCGAGCGCCTGGCCGGCCTCGCCCGCGTCCTCCGGGGCAATCTGGGCGCGGGCCTGGAGGACGTCGCCCTGTGGCACGAGCGAGACATCTCCCACTCCAGCGTCGAGCGGGTCATCCTCCCCGACTCGTCCCTCCTCGCCTACTACCTTCTCGTCCGCATGACCCGGGTGATCGAAGGCCTCACCGTCGACGCCGACCGCATGCTGGAGAACCTCGACCGCTCCTACGGCCTGGTCTTCAGCCAGCCGGTCCTCCTGGCCCTGGTCGCGTCCGGCCTCACCCGCGACGACGCCTACCGCACCGTCCAGGACACGGCCCGAACCGCCCACACCCAGCGCCAACCATTCCGCCTGGTCCTCGAGACCGACGCCCGGGTCAACCTCACCCGCCAGCAGCTCGACGAGGCCTTCAGCCTGGAACGAGCCCTTTCCCACACCGGTCCCATCTTCGACGCCCTGGAGTCCCTGGAAGCATGAATCTCGTCCACTCGGGCAAGGTCCGCGACGTCTACGACGCCGGCGACGACCTCCTGCTCATGGTCACGTCCGACCGCATCTCCGCCTTCGACGTCGTCCTCGACGAGCCCATCCCCGACAAGGGACGGGTCCTCACCGCCCTCACCGCCTTCTGGCTCGAGCGGCTGGCCGACATCGCCCCCAGCCACCTCGTCCGCATCGAGGGCGAGGGCGAGCACGCGGGCCGGGCCATGCTCGTGAAGCGGGCCAAGATGCTCCCCATCGAGTGCATCGTCCGGGGCTACATCTCCGGGTCGGCGTGGAAGGAGTACCAGCACTTCGGCACCGTCCACGGCCAGACCATGCCCCCCGGCCTCCGGCAGAGTGACCGCCTGCCCGAGCCCGTCTTCACCCCGTCGACCAAGGCCGACGTCGGTCTCCACGACGAGAACATCTCGGTGGAGCAGGCGGTGGTGATCGTCGGGAAGCGCACCGCCAACGAGGCCGCCGCCATCAGCCTGGCCGCCTACCAGCGGGCTGCGGACGACGCCGCCGAGCACGGGATCATCATCGCCGACACCAAGTTCGAGCTGGGCTGGATCGACGGGAAGCTTGCGATCTGCGACGAGGTCCTCACCCCCGACTCGTCCCGCTTCTGGGAGGCGGCGGACTGGAAGCCCGGCACGATCCCGCCCTCCTTCGACAAGCAGCCGGTGCGGGACTGGCTGGAGGCCACCGGCTGGGACAAGACGCCGCCGCCGCCGTCACTCCCCCCCGAGGTGGTCGCCACCACGTCCGCCCGCTACGTCGCCGCCTACGAGCGCCTGTCGGGCAGGTCACTGTCGGACTGGCCGGGCGGGCAGGGGTGACCCCGATGCGCAGCTTCTCCGTCCTGGTCGAGGTCACCCTGCGGCCCGACGTGGCCGACCCCCAGGGCGCCACCATCGAGCGGGCGCTCCCCGCCCTCGGCTTCGGCGAGGTGGCGGGCGTCCGGGTGGGCAAGGCCATTCGCCTCACGGTCGAGGCGCCCGACGAGTCGTCGGCCCGCACACGCGTCGAGGACCTCTGCCGGCGCTTCCTCACCAACCCGGTGATCGAGGACGCCGCCATCACCATCGGCGACGCATGACAAAGGTAGGGGTCGTCGTGTTCCCCGGCTCCAATTGCGAACACGACGTGGTCGAGGCCGTCACCCTCCTCGGAGGCGAGGCCGAGTTGGTGTGGCACGGCGACCGTACGGTGGGCGACGTCGACGCAGTGGTGCTACCGGGTGGATTCGCCCACGGCGACTACCTGCGGCCGGGCGCCATCGCCCGGTTCAGTCCGGTGATGGAGGCAGTGGTCGAATTCGCCAACGCCGGAGGCCCGGTGGTGGGCATCTGCAACGGGTTCCAAGTGCTTACCGAGGCGGGCCTGCTCCCCGGTGCGCTGCAGAAGAACCGGGGCCTGAAGTTCCTGTGCACGACGGTGGCAGTGCGGGTCACCAGCACCGAATCAGCGCTCACCAGCCGCGCCCAAGCCGGCGCCGTCCTCCGCCTGCCGATCAACCATTTCGAGGGCAATTACACCTGTCCCCCCGACGTGTTGGCCCAATTGCGGGCCGACGACCGGATCATCCTGCGCTATCTCGACAACCCCAACGGGTCGGTTGACGACATCGCCGGCATCTGTTCGGAAGGACGGAATGTATGTGGCCTGATGCCGCACCCGGAAAGGGCCTGCGAGATCATGCTCGGATCCGCGGACGGACGGCCGCTGTTGGCCAGCATCCTGGGAGAAAGTGTTCTACGGGACGAGGGAACTCGCCCCCCCGTGGCTACTCGGCGCCCCGCTTGATGCCCGCCTTGCGCAGCACTCCCGGGTCAACCCCTGCCTGCCGCCAGGCGGCGTAAGTGATGCCCTTGCGCTTCCCGTACTCCGAGGCCGCGACCACGAACTCCTCTTCCAGCGCGCCGAGATCGACGGCATTGTCAGTGGAGGACAGCTCGGCCTGCAGGTTCATTCGCTCCTGGGAGAGGTGGAGCCGGGTGAGGGGATCAGCGTCGTTCAGCTTCTCGTCGATGGCTGTGAGCCGCCGCTCCACCGACTCCTGCGTGCGCTTGCGCCCACGCTTCGGCCGATGAGCCTCGAGTGCTTCGAGATAACGCCGCACCGCTCTACCTTGCTCACGTCCCTCCGCCAACGCCGCCTTGTGGCTGTCGGACATCGGAGCCCTGGATCGTTTCGCTTCGGTTGCCATTTGTCCCATTGTGGCGCGTTGGCGAACGGATTTCAACTTCTCTGCCGAACCTATTTCGTCGTCCCGGCCGGTCGATAGCGTACGACGATGGCCCTGGACCCCTCCGCACCCCCGCAGCCGACCCCATTGCACCGGGCTTTGGGCCTCACCGACGACGAAGCGGCCCGTATCGGGGAGATCCTCAACCGCTCTCCCAACGAGCTCGAGCTGGCCATGTACGCGGTGATGTGGTCGGAACATTGCTCCTACAAGTCGTCCCGCGCCCACCTCGGCCGGCTGCCGTCGGAGGCGCCGTGGGTGATGGTGGGGCCGGGCGAGAACGCCGGCGTCGTCGACTGCGGTGACGGCGTCGCCGTGGCCGTCCGCATCGAAAGCCACAACCACCCGTCGGCCATCGAGCCCTACCAGGGGGCGGCCACCGGCGTCGGGGGCATCCTGCGCGACATCTTCACCATGGGCGCCCGGCCGATCGCCCTGCTCGACTCTCTCCATTTCGGGCCCCTCGACAACGCCCACAGCCGCTGGGTGGCCGAGGGCGTGATCAGCGGCATCTCCGGCTACGGCAACTCCGTCGGCGTGCCCACCGTGGGCGGGGAGTTGGCCTTCGCCGACTGCTTCGCCGACAACCCCCTGGTCAACGTCATGGCCGTGGGGGTCCTCCGCCACGAGCACCTCGTCCTGGCCCGGGCCGAGGGGGTGGGCAACCACGCCGTGCTCATCGGGTCCTCCACCGGCCGCGACGGCATCGGCGGGGTGAGCGTGCTGGCGTCGGCCGGCTTCACGGAGGGGGAGGAGGCCAAGCGCCCGAGCGTCCAGGTGGGCGACCCGTTCGAGGAGAAGCGCCTGATCGAGGCCTGCCTGTCCCTCTACGAGGCGGGGCTGGTGGCCGGCATCCAGGACCTGGGCGGGGCCGGGATCACGTGCGCCACCAGTGAGATCGCGGCCCGGGGGGGCATGGGCATGGACGTCGACCTGCGCACCATCCCCCTGCGCATGACGGGAATGGTGCCGGCCGAGATCATGACCAGCGAGTCCCAGGAACGGATGCTGGCCATCGTCGCCCCCGAGGACCTCGACGCCGTCCTCCGGCTGTGCCGGAAGTGGGAGGTGCGGGCCACGGTCATCGGCACCGTCACCGACACCGGTCGGCTGCGCATCCTCGACGGGCCCGGTCCCGATGCCGAGGTGCTGGCCGACGTCCCCGCCCACTCGCTCGAGCAGGGGGCACCCAAATACCACCGTCCGCTGCGGGAGCCGGCCGACCGGGCCGCCCGCCAGGCCGACGACCCGTCCCGCCTGCCCCCGCCCGCCGGCAACGACTGCGGCCCCGACCTGCTGGCCATGCTGGCTGACACCTCGGCGGTGTGGTCGCAGTACGACCACCAGTTGTTCCTCAACACGGTCGAAGGGCCGGGAGGCGACGCCACCGTGCTCCGGCTCAAGGCCCCCGGGCTGCCCGCCACCGGCAAGGGGATCGCCGTCAGCGCCGACAGCAACAGCCGCTGGTGCGACCTCGACCCCCGCCGGGGCACGGCCCTGGTGGTGGCCGAGGCCGCCCTCAACCTGGCCTGCGTGGGCGCCCGCCCCCTGGCCCTGGTCGACAACCTCAACTTCGGCAACCCCGAGCACCCCGAGGTCATGTGGCAGTTGTCGGAGGCGATCGACGGGATGGCGGAGGCGTGCCTGGCCCTGTCCCTGCCGGTCGTCGGCGGCAATGTCAGCCTGTACAACGAGTCGGGCGGGCGTGACATCCACCCCACCCCGGTGGTGGGCACGGTCGGCCTGATCGACGTCCTCGACCGCCGGCCCCCCGGCGTCCGCCTCGTCGACGGCGGTGGCATCTACCTGCTGGCGACCTCCGCCTCCGCCTCGGCCTCCACCAACCTGGCCGGATCCCGGTGGGCGTCCGATCGGGGCCATGTCGGCGGCGGGCTGCCCCCGCTCGACCTCGAGGCCCACGCCCGGCTGTGCGACGTGGTCCGGGGGCTCGTGGGCGACCACCTGCTGGCCGGCGTCCACGACGTCTCCGACGGAGGGGTGGCGGTGGCCCTAGCCGAGATGGCGATCACGGCGGGCGTCGGGTTCCAGGTCGCCTTCGGCGACGACCACGCCGCCCTCTTCTCCGAGGCTCCGTCCCGGGTTCTCCTCTGCCTGGCCGACCCCGGCTCGTGGGCCACGGTGGCGGCCCGGGCCGAGGCCGCGGGGCTGGTCCTGGTCTCGTTGGGAACCGCGGGCGGCGACCGGCTGGTCGTCGAGGGCCTCCTCGACCTTCCCGCGGGACAGGTGAAAGCTGCCTGGAGGGGCGCCCTGCCGAGCAAACTGGCGGGAGTCGTGGGCTAAGGTCACCCGGGGGACTGGTGGCCGGGTAGCCCTCCCGGCTGACGGCGATCAGCACCCAGGGGAGCTTTCGGTGGCCGTTCCGGCAGGAGAGATGGAGAGCGACAGCACGCTCGTGCTGGCTGTCCAGGCGGGCGACCTCGAGGCCTACAGCGAGTTGTTCCGCCGCCACTACCCCGACGTGCAACGGGCCTGCGCCCGGCGCATGGCCTGCCCCCTGGAGGCGGAGGAGATCGCCCAGGCCGCTTTCGTCCGGGCCCTGGAGCGCATCGGGCAGTGCCGGGGGGATCGCCAGTTTGGCGGGTGGGTCCAGATCATCGCCCGTCACCTGTGTGTCGACGCCCTCCGGGCCCGGTCCCGGGTGGTGCCCACCGAGACGCCGATGTCGGAGGACCACGCCGACGCCAACGAGCCCCACGACTCGCTCTTCGACCGCGAGCGCACCATGCAGGTGCGTCGGGCGCTCGAGAGTCTCCCGCCCCGGCAGCGCCAGGCGGTCACCGCCCGGGCCCAGGGCACGGGCCCCAGCGAGATCGCCGACGACCTCGGGCTGTCGGTGGGGGCGGTCGACTCCCTCATCCTGCGGGGTCGGCGCAAGCTCGCCGTCGCCTTCCAACGGGTGGCCGGCGAGGGCGGCGCCACCGCCACCGTCACCAGTGCCCGCTCGGCGGCGGCGCTGCTGGCGGTTCTGTCCATCGGCTCCACCCGCCTCCTGGGCGGGGTGGCGGCGGCGGCCGAGGCCGGTCGCGAACTGGTCGCCCCGGTGGCCACGGGCGTCGCCGGCGCGGTCATGAGCGTGGCCGTGGCCCTCACCGGCACCGGTCCGTCCACCACGCCCGAGCCGGCCAACGTCCCCTCCGCCCGGCCCCCCGCGGTCGTGGTCAGCGTCCCCGTCCCCGAGCCACTGGGCGCCTTCCCCGACCCGAGCGCAGCCAGCGGGTCCACTGTCGCCGCCGACGGCACGGGCCCGGCCGGCGCCGTCGCCCAGAACCCGTCCGGCGGGGCCGTGGCGGTGGACAGTTCGCCTCTCCCCGGCGCCACCCCGTCGACCGCGGCCCCGGCCACACCGACGGCGACCGGCACCGACGGCACCCCCCTTCCGCCCGGCCCCGTCGCCCCTCCCGTCGTGCCCCCGGTCACCGAGGTGGTCGACGCCACCCATCCGGTGGTCACCGACGTGGTCGACACGGTCGACCACACGCTCGACGCCGTCACCGACCTGCTTCCGAAGTAGGTCCGATCGCCGCGCGAAGATGGGGTGTGCAGCAAGACGGGCAGCCGGGGGTCCCTGTCGCGGATCTGGTCGCCTGTGAGATCGAGCATCCCAAGGAGGCCTGCGGCGTCTTCGGGATCTACGCCCCGGGCCACGTCGTCGCCCAACTGACCTACCTGGGCCTCTACGCCCTGCAGCACCGGGGCCAGGAATCGGCGGGGATGGCCGTGAGCGACGGCGACACCATCACCGTGGTCAAGGACATGGGCCTGGTCGCCCACGCCTTCGACGAGCGCAAGCTGGCGCCTCTCGTCGGCCATCTCGCCATCGGCCACGTCCGCTACTCCACCACCGGGTCCAGCACCTGGGGCAACGCCCAGCCCTGCTACCGCAACGTGGGCGACGCCGGCATAGCCCTCGGCCACAACGGCAACCTGGTCGGCACCGACAAGCTGGCGGCCGAGGCCGGGGTCCTGCCCGGCACCGTCGGCAACGACAGCGACCTGGTGGCCGAGCTGATCAGCGTGGCCATGGGCACCGCCGGTGGCACCCACAGTGACGGCCGCGACCTCGAACGGGCCCTGGTGGAGGTGCTGCCCAAGCTCCAGGGGGCGTTCTCCCTGGTCCTGATGGACGACTCCCACGTCATCGGCGTGCGCGACCCCAACGGGTTCCGCCCCCTGTGCCTGGGCCAGCTCGACCACGGCTGGGTTCTGGCCTCGGAGACGCCCGCCCTCGACATCGTCGGGGCCCAGTTCGTGCGCGAGCTCGACCCGGGCGAGATGGTGGTCATCGACGCCAACGGCGTCCGGTCGCTCTCGCCCTTCGAGCCGGAGCGGATCGACCCCAAGCTGTGCCTGTTCGAGTTCGTCTACTTCGCCCGGCCCGACAGCCGCCTCTACGGGCAGACGGTGCACACCGCCCGCCAGCGCATGGGCGAGCACCTGGCCGACCAGGCCCCCCTGCCGCCCGACACCCAGTTGCCGGCCCGGGAGGCGATGGTGATGCCGGTGCCGGAATCGGGCATCCCCGCGGCCGAGGGCTACGCCCGCCGCAGCGGGATCCCCTTCGGCCACGGCCTGGTCCGCAACCGCTACGTCGGGCGCACCTTCATCGCCCCCGCCCAGGCCCAGCGCAGCGCCAACGTGCGGGTGAAGCTCAACCCCATCCGGGAGAACATCGAGGGCAAGCGGCTGGTGGTGGTGGAGGACTCGATCGTCCGGGGCACCACCATGCGGGCCCTGGTGGCCATGCTCAAGGAGGCGGGGGCGGCCGAGGTCCACCTGCGCATCTCCTCCCCGCCCTACCGGTGGCCGTGCCACTTCGGCATGGACACGGGCGTCCGCTCCGAACTGCTGGCGGCCGACCGCACCATCGATGAGGTGCGCGACTATCTCGGGTGCGACACCCTGGCCTACCTCGAGCTCGACGCCCTGATGACGGCCACCGGCTCGCCCCGGTCGGGCTTCTGCACCGCCTGCCTCACCGGTGTCTATCCGGTCGAGGTGCCGGGGATGCCGACGACGCGCGGCGAGGAACGGCCCGCAGGCGACCTCGTCGGTCCCCGTGGCTGACAATTCCCGTGGCTGACGGCCCCCGCCGGCCGGATCAGGCACCGACCCCCAAGCGCCCTCCGAAGCTCCGACGGAGCACCAAAGCCGGCCGTTCGGGCGGGACGCCGCCCGCCGGCGGAAAGGGCTCGGGCACGGGCGCCCTGGCCGACCGGCCGCTCTCGGCCCGTCCCGGAGGGGGAACACCCCGGGGCGCCACGGCGGGCGGGGCCACGGCGGGCGGGGCGACCAAGGGCGGGCCGCCGGCACCCCCCGCCCGGCCCACCGCCGGCCCCGCCGCCACCGCCGGCCCCGCCACCACCACGCCGGCCCCGTCCGGTCCCGCCACCTACGCCGGCGCCGGCGTCGACATCGCCGCCGGCGAGGCGGCCGTCGAGCGCATCAAGCGCAAGGTGAGGTCCACCTTCCGGCCCGAGGTGATCAGCGACATCGGCGGCTTCGGCGGCCTGTTCGCCCTCGACACCGCCCGCTACCGGAACCCGGTGCTGGTGTCGTCCACTGACGGGGTGGGCACCAAAGCCCTCGTCGCCCGCCAGGCGGGCCGGCTCGATACCATCGGCATCGACCTGGTGGCGATGGTGGTCGACGACATCGCGGCCCAGGGCGCGGAGCCCCTCTTCTTCCTCGACTGCATCTCGGTGGGGCGGTTGAAGCCGGCCGAGATCGACATCCTGATCGGGGGCATCGTCGACGGGTGCCGCCAGGCCGGCTGCGCCCTCGTCGGGGGCGAGATGGCCGAGGTGCCGGGAATGATGGAGGACGGCGCGTTCGACCTGGTCGGCTTCGGCGTCGGGGTGGTGGAGCGGTCCCGGCTGGTGACCGGCGACGACGTGGCGCCGGGCGACCGCATTATCGGCCTGCCGTCGCCCGGCCTCCGCAGCAACGGGTACTCCCTCGCCCGCCGGGTCCTGTTCGACCAGGCCGGGCTCACCCTCGACAGCCCGGCCTGGCCCGACGCCGGCCACAGCCTGGCCGACGAGCTCCTCCGCCCGTCGGTGATCTACACCCCGGCCCTCGTCCACCTGTGCCGGGAGGTCAACGTCCGGGCCCTGGCCCACATCACCGGCGGCGGCCTGCCGGGCAACATCCCCCGGGTCCTCCCCGACAACGTCGACGCCGTGATCCACCGGGGCACCTGGGACGTCCCCGAGATCTTCTACCAGCTGCGGGAGCTGGGCCCCATCTCAACCGAGGAGATGACGGCCGTGTTCAACCTGGGCATCGGGATGGTGGCCGTCGTGTCGCCCGACGACGTCGACCAGACCCTCTCCGTCCTCGGCACCCACGCACTCTCCCCCGTCGTCATCGGCGAGATCGTCGCCGGCGACCAGCAGGTGCGCTTCGCCTGATCCCGGGCGTCCGCATCACGACGGCGGCGGGCCGAAGCGGTAGAAGAGGACGTCGGCCATCGGCTCATAGCCCATGCGCCGGTAGATGGCGTTCGACGTGGGGTTGTGGAGCTGGGCGTAGAGCATGCACCGGGTGGCGCCGTCGGCCAGGCACCGCTCGGTGAGGCCGGCGACGCAGGCGGTGGCGTAGCCCCGCCGGCGGTGGTCGGGCGGCGTGTACACGAAGCCGATCCGGCTCACGCCGGCCGTGGGCGGGGTGGCGACGGCCATCGACACCATGGCCCCGTCGTCGTCCCACACCCAGAGGCGACCGTGGGCCAGGTGCCGGTCGACCACCTTCTCGGGATCCTCGGGCATGAAGTCGACGTCGGACGCGAAGCCGCGGCCCCACCGGACCAACGTGTCGCGGTCGGTCGGCGTCGCCGGCCGGAGCCGCCCCGGCGCGCGCGGCCGGGGGACGAGCCGGTCGAGGCAGTACACCCGCTGGCTCTCGGTGGGCCGGGCCGGGACCGCCCGCCGCTCCGCCCACCGCCCCGCGAACCAGGCGGCGACGCCCGCCTCCGCGATCACGCCCGGCAGGTCGGGCACGTCGGCCACCATGGCGTCGCACAGGGCCTCGATCACCGGTCCCGCGCACGGTGTCACGCCCCCGCTGAAGCCGGCCGGGGACTGCATGGCGAAGCCGATGACCGCACTGTCCGCCGACGCATCGTCGTCGACGGCCCACCAGAACCGTCCCCTCCCCTCGGGCACGATGGAAATGAAGATGCTGTGCCGCACCGGCTCCGAGAGCAGGTAGTCGCCCGCCGCCCGCCACGCCTCCGCCCCGTCGTCAGTCGCCCGCACCGCCACCATCGCCCGACAATCGTGGCCGATTCCGCCCTGCCGGGCCCCGATTTTCGCCGCCGACCGTGTTTGGATCGTCCAAATCGTCGTAAAATCGCCCCCGCCGGCCCCCGATCACGACGATTTCGGCCCACGAAGCCTTTCGTGCGGCGAAATCGTCGTGGGGCATCCGAGGTCGCCCGGCCGAGGCCCCTCAGTGCTCGATGAGGCTGCGGGCCGCGTCCTTGATCTGATCGACGCCGATGGTGAGGGCGGCCTCCAGGGTCACCTCGTAGGGCATGGCCGGCACGTCGGGCATGGCCAGCCGGCGGACGGGCGCGTCGAGGTCGTAGAACGCCTCCTGGGCCACCATGGCCGCCACCTCGGCGCCCACCCCGTAGCTCACGTTGTCCTCGTGGACGACGAGGAGCCGGCCGGTGCGGGCCACCGACCCCAGCACCGTGTCACGGTCGAGGGGCGAGATCGTGCGCAGGTCGATGACCTCGACCGAGTAGCCCTCCTCGTCCAGCGCCTCCGCCGCCTCCAATGCCAGATGGCGGTGCAGGCCGTACGTCACCAACGTGAGGTCCTCGCCCGGACGGGCCACGTCGGCCAGGCCGATGGGCACCCGCCAGTCGCCTCCCGGGACCAGGCCCGAGATGCGGCGGTAGGTCTTCTTGTGCTCGAGGAACAGCACCGGGTCGGGATCGTCGATCGCCTCCCGCAGCATCCCGGCCACGTCGGCGGGGGTGGACGGGCAGACCACCTGGAGCCCGGCCACGTGGGCGTAGAAGGCCTCGATGGCCTGGGAGTGGTACGGCCCCCGGTGCCCGCCTCCGCCCCACGGGGCCCGCACCACCAGGGGGACGTGGAAGTCGCCGTTGGAGCGGTAGTGGATCTTGGCCGCCTCGCTCAC
>JAXDMK010000104.1:0-14452 GCA_034666105.1 Actinomycetota bacterium
TTCCAGGGCTACGCCGCCTCCCGGCGGTGCCGGATACGGGCCTTCGCCCACAAGGCCCTGTTCCGCGTCCTGGTGCCCCGCAACCGCTACCTGGCCTTCCGCCTGCCCTGGACCCGCATGCGGCCGACCCGGATACGGTCGACGTGAACGACGTCCTCGTCCTCTGTTACCACGCGGTGAGCCCCGACTGGCCGGCGGCGCTGTCGACCACGCCCGAGCTGCTCGAGGCCCACCTGCGCCTGCTCGCCGGCCGCGGCTACCGGGGGGCGACGTTCACCGACGTCGTCACCGGGCCACCGCCGGCGGGCCGGGTGGCGGTCATCACCTTCGACGACGCCTACCGCTCGATACTCACCCGGGCCCGGCCCATCCTGGCCGCCCACGGGTTCCCGGCGACGGTGTTCGTCCCCACCGACTGGGTGGGTCGCGACGAGCCCATGGCCTGGCCCGGCATCGACCGGTGGCTGGGCGGGCCCCACGAACCGGATCTCTACCCGCTCGACTGGAAGGAGCTGGCCGAGCTGGCCGACGACGGCTGGGAGGTGGGGTCGCACTCGTGCTCGCATCCCCGGCTGACCGCCCTCGACGACGCCGCCCTCGATCGCGAACTGGGTCTCTCCCGGGCGCTGGTCGAGCGCCACCTGGACCGGCCCTGCTCGTCGTTCGCCTACCCCTACGGCGACGTCGACGACCGGGTCGCCGGTGCCGCCCGCCGGGCCGGCTACACCACCGGCGCCGCCCTCGCCCGCCGGCTCTCGCCGCTGGGGGTGCTCCGTGTCCCCCGCGTCGGGATCTACCGGGCCGACACCCGGGCCCGCTTCCGGATCAAGATCTCGCCGCTGGGGCGCCGGCTGCGGGCGCACGTCGGGTGAAGGCCGGCGGGTGACCGTCCGACTTCGTCCCCTGATCGTCGGGATGGCGACGTTCGTGCCCGGCGTGGCCCACCTCACGGCCCGGCACACCGGCGGGTCGGCGCGGTACTGCTACAGCGTCTGGCTGCGGCATCTCGCCACCCTGGGGGCGCACGGCCTGCCGACGTCGTTCGGCACCGTCGGCGAGCTGGGCCCGGGCAACTCGCTGGGCGTGGGCCTGGCCGCCCTGCTCTCCGGCGCCGACCGGTACGTGGCGCTCGACGTGGCGCCCTTCGCCGACACCGATCGCAACGGGGAGGTTCTCGACGAGCTGATCGGGCTCTTCCGGGATCGAGCCCCGATCCCCGACGAGGCCGAGTTCCCCCTGGTGCGGCCCTTGCTCCCGTCGTACGCCTTCCCCGACCACATCCTGACGCTCTCCCGGATGCAGGCGGCACTGGCCCCGGACCGGCTGGCGACGATCCGCCAGGCTGTCCTGGCCCCGTCGACGCCAGCCCCGTCCACCCCGTCCACCTCGTCCGGGCCGTCCATGATCACCTACCTCACCCGGTGGGAGGACGAGGGCGTGATCGCCGCCGGGACGGCCGATCTGGTGCTCTCCCAGGCCGTGCTCGAGTACCCGGACGATCTGGAGGCGACGTACGCCGCCATCCACCGGTGGCTGGTGCCGGGAGGCGTGACGTCGCACGTCGTCGACTTCAAAGCGCACGGGATCACGAGGGAGTGGAACGGGCACTGGGCGTGCCCGGACGCCCTCTGGTGGCTGTCCCAGGGACGACGGCGGGCCGCGCTCAACCGCGCTCCCCATTCGACCCACGTCGAGCTGTCACGGCGCTTCGGTTTCCGCCTCGTCACCGACGACCGCACGACCAGGCCCTCCGCCATCGGGCGGGCCGACCTCGCCCCCCGCTTCCGTCATCTCACCGATGAGGACCTGACGACCAGCCTGGCCACCATGCAGGCCGTCAAGGGGCCGCCCCCGACCGCCGCCGGCGGAGACTCGCCCTCACCGCCCTGATGTCGTCGGCGCCCACCTCGCGGGTCACGGCGAGGACGGCGGCGTAGGCGGCGAGGCCGGCCGTCCCGCCCACGATCCACTCCCGGGCGGTCAGGTCCCGGATGCCGGCCAGGACGAGCACCCCCGCCATCGCCGCCCCCGCCAGCCCCGCCCGCACCGACGTCAGCCCGAGCGGTCGCAGATCGATCCCGAACTCCCGCCGGCAGATCAGCACGTGGGCGGCGACGTAGACGGCGAAGGCGACGTCGGTGCCCACCGCGGCCCCGATGATGCCCATCCGGGGGATGAGGACGGCGTCGATGGCGGCATTGATCGCGACCGTGGCGATCGCCACCGGGACGCGCCGGCGGGCCTGCCCCACGTAGCTCACGGCCAGAGAGACGAGGGGAGCCAGCCCGAGCAGGAACACGAAGGGGGTCAGCGTCCGGAGCACGGGGGCGGAACCGGCGTACTCCCGTCCCAGGGTCAGGCGGGTGATGGGCTCGGCCCACACGAGCAGGGGCGGGACGAACGCGGTGTCGAGGAGGATGAGGCCGCGGAGGGCGGCCTGCAAGCGCCTGCGGGCGGTGGCGGGATCGTCGCCCACCATCCTCGGGGCGACCGCGTTGGCCACCGCCAGGCCCGGATAGTGCAGGAACGTGGCCAGGCGCAACGGGGCCTGGAAGAGCCCGGCCGACCCCGCCGACTCGATGGCGCCGATGAGAAGGATGTCGATCTGCTCGAAGAGGGTGAAGGCGCCGTTGACCAGGAAGAGGGGCCAGGCGTAGGCGGAGATCATCCGCATGCGCTCACCGCCGCCCAGGCGCCGGGGGAGGACGTCGCGGCCCAGGACGCGGGTCGTGACCGCGACCGCGAACACGGCCCCCACGAGGTAGCCCGCACCCCGGCCGAAGGCGGCTCCGCCGGCGCCCGCGCCGAGGACCACGAACACCACGCTGGCCCCCGTCTCCACCGCGCTCTCGACCGCCTGCACCCGGAACTGCAGCCGGAGCAGACCCATGGCCGCGAAGGTCCCCTGGTAGAGAAGGAGGACGCTCTGGCCGAGGACGGCGATGGCGACGCCCCGTAGCGGCCACACCAGGCCGGGCGTGTCGAAGGCGGAGGCGATGGGTCCGGCCAGGGCCGCCAGCACCAGGCAGGCGGGGATGCTGAGCACGAGCTTGAGCGCCAGCGCATCGGCGAGAAGCGCTCGCACCATCACCAGGTCACCGCGCCTGTCGGCCAGGAAGCGCCCGGTCGAGGCGGCGATGCCGAAATCGACGGGCAGGATGACCAGGGCGGAGATGCTCACGGCCAGGGCGAAGATCCCGTAGCGGTCAGCGCCGAGGTACCGGGCCAGGAACAGGGTCAGCCCGGCGGTGAAGACCGAGGTGAGGAGCTGGGCGAGAAGCGAGAAGCCGGCGTTGCCGATGACCGAATCGGCGGGGGGCGGCCCCCCGGTCGCTCCGGGCGGCGGGGGCGGCGGCGACACCACCGGCGAACTGTGGCACAGCGCTTCTCAGCCTGCGGGCTCCGGACCGGGCCCGGACCGGGGCCTACGGGCGGTCGTAGGTGAGCTGGAGCTGGTTGGCGTTCAGGGTGTGACCGCTCGGGGTCGACGCACACCGCACCCGGGCCCGGACGTCGCCGATGCCGGAGACGTAGTCGGAGGCCGCCCCCGGAGCGGCCAGGTCGGCGATCGTCTGGTCGGCGACGGTGGCCGCCCGGGAGTCGAGATCCGCCCACACGCCGGTGGAGAAGCGATAGAGCGAGACCGTCTGGGTGCACGGGGCGGTGGCGCCGCCCCGGTAGGTCAGGCGCAGGACGCTGAGCGTCCGGGGCACGGCCGGGAAGGTGGCGGTGAACGCCGTCGTCCGAGTGAGGGCGCCGGCGGCCAGGACCGAGTACTTCTGCAGGTCGGCGCCGGCGAGATCGGCGGCCGAGCCCGAGACGAGGCTGCCCGTGGTGACCGACGCCGCGCTGGGTGCGGCGGTGATGTGGACCAGCGCCGGCGCCGGGGCCACCACGGGGGAAGCGGCGGCGTCGACGGCCGCCTGGACGTCGCCGGCGAGGCCGGCGCACGGGCTGGCGGACGCCATCCGGTAGTCGCCGGCGGTGGGATTGGCGAATTGCGGGTTGGCCGTCGTGTTGTTCTGGGGGGTGAAGCCGCCGCCGGAGGTGTCGATACCGCTGGCCACGCCGCCCCACAGGCAGTTGTACTGGACGGAGTTGCCCTGGCCCAAGGGGTTTCCTGTCGGGTACCAGGACTCCACCCCGTGGCGGATCGTCGCATTCGAGATCACGTTGTAGGACACCGTATTGTTGCTGGCGGCCATTCCGAAATCGCCGGAAAAGAGGATGCCCTCGCCGTTGCCGTCGATCACATTGTGGACGATCGAGCTGTTCTGGGCATTCGGGTAAAAGTTGATGCCCCGGTCGGCGTTGTCGTAGATCAGGTTCCAGGCGATGGTGACGTACGACGAGTCCTCGTTGTAGATGCCATGGTCGTGGTTCGTCGCCGGGAGTCGCCCACAGCCGTGGATGCGACTCTTCTCGATGAGGACACGAATAGCCCGTCCGTAGGAGGTGTTGCCGAGGTCAAAGCAGATGGCCGTGTGCTTGTTGGTGACGTCGTTGCCGGTGAAGGTGACGTCGCTGCTGTAGATGGTGGGGCTGGGCAGGTTGGAGGCGTTCCTCCCGTCGAGGGAGAGCTGGGCCACGGTGACGAAGTTGGAACCGAGGGGGACGTACATGCGACCCACCACCGTGGCCCGCTCGCCGGGGTAGCTGGTGAGCGTCACCGGCGCCCCCGAGGCCCCGCCGCGGTTGAATCGCAGCGACTCGGAGTAGGTGCCGGCCCGCAGGCAGCCGGTCTGGCCCGGCCCGACGACGTCGATGAGGTGTTGCGCGGTACGAAACGGAGCCCCGACGGCGCCCGACGCGGAGTCGGATCCGGTGGGTGAGGCGACCAGCGTGCAGACGGTGGCGGCGGCCGCGGGCGGGGCCGCCAGCACCGTCCCCCCCAGGCCCGCGACCGTCAGCACGGACAGCGCGAGCAGAGCGTGGACCGCGGCGCTGCCCTTGGTGATGGCGCGGGGCAGTCGGATCGGAGGCATGGTCCGTACTTCGGATGGACGCGCTCGGCGGCTAAATGGGCCACTTGACTCATTGCGCGGGAACCCGTCTTCATGCCCCCGCCCAGACGGCTGACGCGACATACGGCGCGAGGGCCGACCGCCCGTGAGGCACCCCGAGCAGAACGAGGGTTTGATCGGAGCCATACACAGCCTCCTGGCATTGACGCATCGAAAAATGAGGCGTTACCAGGGGTCCGAAGTATCGCTCCCGGGCCGACCGCAGCCGGCCCGACACGTGGGGTTGGTGTCGTGTCAGCCCCTCTTTACCCAAAGAGGCGACAATGAAACCAAACCATTTTGTTCGAGTATTCGATGACAGCCCGACACTAACGATCAATTTCCGCGTAAGCCCTCAGGCCGGGTCACGGAGTCGGCTCCCCGGCCAATATCCGAAAGAGCCGTGCTCGTCATGTGCTATGGTCGCAGGGGTACTCCTTCCGCCGGCCGGGGATTCTCGGCCACCTCTGCGACGATGGGGCGGTGGACGAGGGGTCTGACCTCCTGCGCCGGCTCCAGGCCCAGGCCCGATCGAACCTGGTCGGTTCGCGGTGGTCATCCGGCCGGCGATGGGTCGTGGTCGTCCTCGTCAGCTGGTTCATGGCCGCCGCCGGCAGCCTGGCGTGGGCCGGCCTGCAAGCCCGCCTCGGACTCGACGCCGCCGACCGGGCGGTTACCGCGGCGTCGGCCGACGTCACCTCGCCGCAGGCCCTCTCCGAGTTGCACCGCGCCGGTGCCCGGTTTCAGGCCGCATCGAGGAGTGCGGGGGCCGTCTACGTCGCCCCGCTGAAGTGGTTCCCGGTGCTGGGCCGCCAGATCCGCTCCCTCGAGGCCCTGGCCCAGGCCGCGACGGGCGTGACCGCCACCGTCGCCGACGCTCTGGACGCGGGGCAGACGGCCCTCCGGGAGACGCCGGGCGGGCGTTCGGAGGCGCCGGCGCTCCTCCGGCGCCTGGGCGTGATCGCCACCGCCACCGACCGGCGCCTGGCCGATGTCGACCTGGGGCCCGACGAAGCCCTTGTCGGCCCGCTGCGCTCCGGTCGGGACACGCTGTCGTCCCGGCTGGCCGAGCTGCGGACGGGTCTGGCGCGGGGCGCGGCCAGCACCCGGGCCGCCGCCGACCTGCTCCTGGGGCCGCGCCGCTATCTGGTCCTGGCCGCCAACAACGCCGAGATGCGGGCCGGATCGGGGATGTTCCTGAGCGCAGGCGTGCTCGAGACGAGAGACGGCTCTCTCGTGCTCGAACCGTTCCGGTCCACCGCGGAGATGCCGTTGCCGGCGGGCGCGGTGCCGCTGGACGGCGACCTGGCTGCCCGATGGGGGTGGCTCAAGCCCAACGAGGAGTGGCGGAACCTGGGCCTGTCACCCCGATTCGACGTGACCGCGCCCCTGGCCGCGGCCATGTGGCAGGCGGCAGGGGGTGGACCGGTGGACGGTGTCCTGGCCGTCGACCCCGTCGCCCTGCAGGCCATCCTGGCCGCGGTGGGCAGCGTCCAGGTGGAGGGGCGGCCGGTCGGGTACGACGACGTCGTCGACCGCATCCTGCACGAGCAGTACGTCGAGCACGCGGCCGACCCCACCCAGGACGCGCGCCGGGACGACCTGGGCCTGATCGCAGGGGCGGTGATGCAGGCCGTCGACGGACGCGACTGGAAGGCCGACCGGTTGGGGCGGGAGCTGGCGGACGCGGCCCGGGGTCGCCACCTGCTGGCCTGGTCGAGCCGGCCCGCGGAGCAGGACGGGTGGGTGGCGGCTGGGATCGACGGGTCTCTGGACCAGGACTCGATGATGGTCGGCGTCATCAACCGGGGCGGGAACAAGCTCGACCGCTTTCTGCGGGTGAGCGCCGACCTGACCCTCCGCCCCGTCGGCGAAGGCAGCGAAGGCGTCTTGCGGCTGACTCTGCGGAACGAGACCCCGCCCGGGGAGCCCCCGTACGTCGCCGGCCCCGGTCCCGACACCGGCGTGGAACCGGGGGTCTACCTGGGGCTGGTCGCGGTGAGCCTGCCGGGGAACGCCCGGGGCGCCCGGATGGACGGTGTGGACGATCTGGCCGTCGCGGGGGCGGACGGCCCCACGCGCGTGGTCGCCGCGCCCGTCTCATTGGTCCCAGGCCAGGAGCAGGTCGTCGTCGTGCGCTTCGCCCTGCCGCGGGGCGAGGGGCCGGTGCGCATCGAGCCGAGCGCGAGGGTGCCGGCGGTGGAGTGGACGAGCGGGAGCCAGCAGTGGCTGGACTCGTCGCGCCATACCATACGCGGGTGAAACCTGCCGCCGGGCATTGCCAAATGATCGGCGTGGTGATACCTGTGTGAACAGGAAACAAACGCAGAAGTTTGCCGGCAGCAAAAGTCGAACTCTGGAGGGCGGACGATGGTGAAGGCGGGAAGTGCGGGAAGGGCAGTGCGACGGGTGTGTGTGGGCGCAGCCGTTCTGTGTGTCCTTTGGGTCGGCCCGGCGGGCGCCCAGAGTGTGTACACCGGGGTCAAGCCCCCCGCCGCCGGCTCGGCCGACACCGGCGGTGGCGGCACGGCTCGGCTCGAGGTGCAGGCACCGCGGGGCGGTGACGCCCTGGCGGTCACCGGAACCGACGTGTTGGGCCTGGCCGCCATCGGGTGCGGAGCCATCGGGGTGGGGACACTTCTCCGTCGCCGCGCCCGTGTGTGATCTGGCCACGCCATGACCGCTGTCGAACCGACGATTTTCCTGCCTCCGCTCCGGCGGACGGCCACTGTTCACCGCATTCCGATCGGGCACCGGGGGCACCACCGGCGTCCTGACGATGCTGCGGGGGGTGCGACCCGGCGCCGGTGCCTGATGCTGCTCGACGCCATCGCCGCCACCGTCGCCTGGTCATTCGCGCTGACGGGATTGAAGCCGCCGGCCGGCGTACCCGAGCCGAGCCGGCTCTGGGCCGTGGCCATGCTGGTCCCGGCGGCGCTGGCCCTGCTCGCCGGGCAGCGGCTGTACCAGGCCCGGGTCTGCAGCGTGCGGTCGGTGGAGACGCAGGGCCTGGTCCGTACCGCCCTGCTGACGGCGGCCCTTGCCGTTGTGGCCGGTGGCCGGTGGCACCTCGACGTGCACGACGCGGCCGTCGGTGCCGGGCTCATGTTCGTGCTCCTGCGGTCGCTGCGGAGCGGCTTTTGCACCTACCTCGAGGCCGGGCGGAAGGAGGGTCGCTTCCGCCGCCCGGTGGTTCTGGTCGGCGACAACGAGGAGGCCGACCATCTCTACCGGCTGCTGGGCCAGCACCCGGAGCTGGGTTTCGAGGTCGTCGGCTTCGTCGCCGAGACCGGCGCCTGCCGCCGGTTCGACATTCCCTACCTGGGCCCGGTGGGCCAGACCGAGCAGGCGGTGGCCCGCGCCGGTGCCACCGGCGTCGTCGTCGCCGCCACCGCCCTC
This sequence comes from Actinomycetota bacterium, assembly GCA_034666105.1. GTDB lineage: Bacteria > Actinomycetota > Acidimicrobiia > Acidimicrobiales > AC-14 > JAXDMK01. The sequence continues at coordinate 8,403 of JAXDMK010000104.1, forward strand.
ACCTACTCCCAGTTGAACCGGCTGGCCCGGGATCTCACCGAGAAGTCGATTCATGTCCACCTGTCGAGTGGAGTGCGGGGCATCGCCCAGAACCGCCTGCGGGCGCAGCCCCTCGCCTACGAGCCTCTGTTCTACGTGGAGCCGGTGGCCCAGATGCCCTGGTCCCTGGCCGCCAAGCGGGGCCTCGACATCGTCCTGGCCACGCTGGGCCTGGTGATCGCCCTCCCGGCCCTGGCCGTGGCCGCGGTGGCCATCAAGTTGCAGGACGGTGGCTCGATCCTGTTCCGTCAGCGCCGGGTCGGCCGGGACGGACAACCGTTCACGATGGTGAAGCTGCGGACGATGGTGCCGGACGCGGAGGGCCAGTACCTCCGCCTGGCGGTCACCCGAGCCGGCCGCGAGGGCCCTCTGGTGAAGCTCAACGACGATCCCCGGATCACCCGGGTCGGCCACCTGCTGCGCGCCAGCAGCCTCGACGAGGTGCCGCAGCTGTTCAACGTCCTCACCGGGTCGATGAGCATGGTCGGGCCGCGGCCCAACCTGCTGGTGGAGGCGGCCGGGCTCGACGAGGAGTTCCTCGAGCGCAAGAGCCGGGTGCGACCGGGGATCACCGGCCTGTGGCAGATCGAGGCCCGCGACAACCCCTCCTTCGACGTCTACCGGCGCCTCGATCTCTTCTACCTGGAGAACTGGTCCATGGGGCTGGACGCGACCATCCTGCTGGCCACCTTCCGCAAGGTCCTCGGGCGTGCCTTCGGCCTGCTGCTCCCGGCCGGCCGGCGGGCCCAACCCGGCGGTCTGCCCTCCCTGTCCCTGCACTGAACCGGCGCCGGTAGGAGGCGCCGGGCGCGCCCCGACGGACCGTTAGCCTGTGGCCGTGGGCGTGACCGAAACCGCGGCGGGCGTCACCGTGCTCGGCTGCTGCGGCTCCTACCCGGCGGCGGGCGGGGCCTGCAGCGGGTACCTGGTCGACGACGGCACCACCCGGCTGTGGCTCGACGCGGGGTCGGGAACGATGGCCAACCTCCAGCGCCACGTGTCCCTCGACGACGTCGACGCCCTCGTCCTCAGCCACGAGCACCCCGACCACTGGCAGGACCTCGAGGGGCTGGTGATCGCCCTCGAGCACGTCACCGGGCGCAAGGGCTTCCCCGTCTATGCCCCCGCCGGGCTCCGGCGGCACACGTACCACCCGAGCGAGCCGTGGGTCGCCTGGCACGACGTCACCGACGGCGACCGGGCCGAGGTGGGCACCTTCTCCCTGACCTTCTCCCGCACCGACCACGGGCCGGAGACGCTGGCGGTGCGGATCGACGGCGCCGGCGGTGCCTTCGGCTACTCGGCCGACACCGGTCCCGGCTGGTCCCTGGAAGCCCTGGGCCCGGGCCTCGACCTGGTCCTGTGCGAGGCCACCGTCCCCATCGCCGAGGAGGGCAGGCTCAAGCACCTCAGCGCCCGTCAGGCGGGCTCGTCGGCCCGCGCCGCGGGGGCGGGGCGGCTCGTCCTCACCCACCTGTGGCCGAGCCTCGACCCCGAGCGGTCGCGGACCGAGGGCGCCGACGCCTTCGGCGGGCCGGTCGAGGTGGCGTCCACCGGCGCCCGTTACCCGATCGCCCACAGGGAAGGGGCCTCATGATCGTCCGGGCCGACGGGCGGGGGCCGGAAGACCTGCGCCCGCTCTCGTTCGAGCGCGACTTCACCGAGTTCGCCCTCGGCAGCGTGCTCGTCTCGATGGGCAAGACCCGGGTGCTCTGCACCGCGTCGGTCGACGAGCGGGTGCCGCCGTGGATGCGGGGCAAGGGCACCGGGTGGGTGACGGCCGAATACTCGATGCTCCCCGGATCCACGCCCGATCGCAGCGACCGGGAGGTCAACCGGGGCAAGCCGTCGGGGCGGACCCAGGAGATCCAGCGCCTCATCGGCCGCTCGTTGCGGTCGGTCACCGACATGGCCATGCTCGGCGAGCGCCAGGTGGTGCTCGACTGCGACGTCCTCCAGGCCGACGGCGGCACCCGCACCGCGTCCATCAGCGGCGCCTATGTCGCCCTCCACGATGCCTGCACCCGGCTGGTGCTGGCCGGTCGCATCCCCGCCAATCCCCTGATCGCGGCCTGCGCGGCGGTGTCGGTGGGGATCGTCGACGGCATCGCCCTCCTCGACCTCGACTACTCGGAGGACGTGCGGGCCCAGGTCGACATGAACCTGGTGATGACGTCGGCCGGGCGGTTCGTGGAGGTGCAAGGTACGGCCGAGGGGCTGGCCTTCTCCCGGTCCGAGCTCGACGACCTCCTGGGACTGGGCGAGAGCGGGATCGCCGACATCCTCGACGCCCAGGCCATCGCCCTGCTCACGCCGCCCCCCGTCCGGCCCAAGCGCTGAGCCGGATGCGGCTGGTCCTGGCCACCGCCAACCCCCACAAGGCCCGGGAGATCATGGGCCTCCTGCCGGGGGTCGAACTGGTTCCCCGTCCCGACGCGGTGGGCGATGTCGAGGAGACGGAGGACACCCTCGAGGGCAACGCCCGGCTCAAGGCGCGGGCGGTGGCGGCGGTGGCGGGCGAGCCGGCGGTGGCCGACGACACCGGCCTCGAGGTCGACGCCCTCGACGGGCGCCCGGGCGTGCTGGCGGCCCGCTACGCGGGGGAGGACGCCACCTACGCCGACAACGTGGCCAAACTGCTGGCGGAGCTCCGCGGTGTGGCCGACGTCGACGGGCGCCGGGCCCGGTTCCGCACCGTCGCCCTGGTGGCCTGGCCCGACGGGCGGGAGGTGGCCGGCCACGGCGTGGTCGAGGGCCACATCGGGCGCGAGCCTCGCGGCGAGGGCGGGTTCGGCTACGACCCCGTCTTCGTCCCCGACGACGGCGACGGCCGCACGTTCGCGCAGATGACGGCGGAGGAGAAGGCGGCCGTGTCCCACCGGGCCCGGGCGTTCGGCGCCCTCATGGCCAGGCTCCGCGGGTAGCGGTCGGTCGGGCGCCGGTCGGCGGGCCCGGCGCGACCCGGCCCCCTGATCGCGGGTCTCCTGGGCTCGCGTAGGGTGCAGCTGGGCGATCCCTGGCCGGCGGCGGCCCTTCGCCGGCCCCCGGGAGCACGTCCGCCGACGCATTTGGAACCGTAACCCGGAGGATCGGGTGCGCCGTTCCCCCGGAAAGTGAGCCTCACCGTGACATCCCAAGCTCCCAGCGCCACCACCCCCGAGGGGCCGACCGTCGACGGGCCGACTGTGGATGGGCCCGTCGAAGGGGCGCCGGAGGACGGCGACGGCTTCGCCGACCTCGGCCTTCGTCCCGAGCTGCTCCAGGCGCTGACCGAGCTGGGCTACGAGGAGGCGACGCCGATCCAGCGGGAGGCCATCCCCCGCCTGCTCGAGGGCCGCGACCTCCTCGGCCAGGCCGCCACCGGCACCGGCAAGACGGCCGCCTTCGCCCTCCCCGTCCTCCAGCGGATGGCCGCCCGGGAGAGTCGGGGCCGGTGGCCGATGGCTCTGGTGCTCGTTCCCACCCGGGAGCTGGCCATCCAGGTGTCGGGCGCCATCCACCGCTACGGCCGGGAGCTGGGCGTGCGGGTGCTGCCGATCTACGGAGGCCAGCCCATCGTCAGCCAGCTGCGCATGCTCGAGCGGGGGATCGACGTGGTGGTGGCCACGCCCGGCCGGGCCCTCGACCACATCGGCCGGCGCACGCTCCACCTGGAGGACCTCGAGATCGTGATCCTCGACGAGGCCGACGAGATGCTCGACATGGGCTTCGCCGAGGACATCGAGACGATCCTCGGCGACACGCCTCCGACCCGGCAGACGATGCTCTTCTCCGCCACCCTGCCCCCCCGGATCGACGGGATGGCCCGCCGCCACCTCAAGGACCCAATCCGCATCCAGATGGGACGGGCGTCGACCGAGCCGGGCGAGGCGCCCCTCGTGCGCCAGACCGCCTACGTGGTGCCCCGGGCCCACAAGCCGGCCGCCCTGGGGCGGGTGCTCGACGTGGAGGCGCCGGCCGCGGCCATCGTCTTCTGCCGCACCCGGGACGAGGTCGACCAGCTCACCGAGCACCTGAACGGCCGGGGCTACCGGGCCGAGGGCCTCCATGGGGGCCTGACCCAGGAGCAGCGGGACCGGGTGATGGGGCGACTCCGCAGCGGCACCGCCGACCTGCTCATCGCCACCGACGTCGCCGCCCGGGGCCTCGACATCGACCACCTCACCCACGTCATCAACTACGACGTGCCGTCCGCCCCCGACTCCTACGTGCACCGCATCGGGCGGGTGGGACGGGCCGGGCGGGAGGGCGTGGCCATCACCCTGGCCGAGCCCCGGGAGCACGGGATGCTCAAGACGATCGAGCGGGTCACCAAGCAGCGCATCACGGTGGAAAAGCTGCCCACCATCGCCGACCTGCGGGCCCGGCGGCTGGAGCTGACCCGGGCCGCGCTGGAGGAGTCGATCCGGGAGGACGACCTCGAGCACTTCCGGGTCGTCGTCGAGTCGTTGTGCGACGAGTTCGACGTGATGGAGGTGGCCCTGGCCGCGGTCAAGCTGGCCCATGAGGCGAGCGGGGCGGCGGCCATGGAGGAGGAAATCCCCGACGTGGCGCCCCGGCGGGCGCGGGACAGCGGTGCGGGTGGTGGCGGCGGCGCGGCGAAGCGGGGCGGCGACCGTCGGGGCCGACCGCCGGCGGCGGGGATGACCCGCCTGTTCATCGGCTCCGGACGGGCGTCGGGCATCCGACCCCAGGACCTGGTGGGCGCCATCGCCGGCGAGACCAGCCTGAGCGGGCGCGACATCGGGGCCATCGAGATCGCCGACCGCTTCTCGCTGGTTGAGGTGCCGGAGGCGGCGGCCGACGACGTCATCGCCGTCATGCGCAACGCCAGCATCAAGGGCAAGCGCACCACCGTGCGCCGCGAGCGCGACGAGGTGCGCTAGGCGCTACGGCGTGGCGCCGCCGGGCTCGGTCACGAAGTCGATGAGGCGTTCGACGGCGCCGACGAGGGCGGGGTCGAGGTCGGCATAGGTTCGGACGGACGCCAGGATGTGGCGCCAGGTCGTGGGCGGATCGCCGAGGCCGAGCCAGTCGGACATGCCGGTCTTCCAGTCGACGTCGCGGGGGATGTCGGGCCAGGTGAGGATGCCGACCGCGGCCGGCTTCACCGCCTGCCACACGTCGACGAACGGCGTGCCGGCGACGAGGACGTGGGGGTGACGGATCGTCTCCGCCAGCCGGGCCTCCTTGCTGCCGGGCACGAGGTGGTCGACGAGCACGCCCAACCGGTTCCTGGGTCCGGGCCGGAACGCCTCGACCACCGCCGCCAGGTGGTCGATGCCATCGAGGCGCTCGACCACGACGCCCTCGATGCGCAGGTCGTCGCCCCACACCTTCTCGACCAGCTCGGCGTCGTGGACGCCCTCCACCAGGATGCGGCTGGCCTGCGCCACCCGGGCCCGGGAGCCGGCGACGGCGAGTGACCCGGACGACGTGACCGCGGGGGCCGCGGGCGGGGCGTCGCCGCCCGGCGGGGGCGGGTGAGGGAGATGGCCCGTCCCTCGACGTCGAAGGCGCCGGGGGTGGGCCGGAAGAGTCGTTCCAAGCCGGTGCCGCCCCTGACGACCACGCCCTCGCCCTCGATGCGCACGACGACGCCGGTGAAGCCGCTGGCCCGGTGGCGTACGGTGAGGCCGGCGGTGGCCGCCACCTCGGGATAGGCGGCCCGCAGCCGGGCCGGCCCGTCGACGGGGCCGGCCAGGATCCCGGCCCACGGGTCTCGACCGGTCACGGAGCGCGACCGTAAGGCGGCCGGCGACCGAAGTCGCGGACCCGCTGGCGCCGGCTTCCCATTTCTCTAGGGGCCGGCCGCCGCCAGCTCGGGTTGGCGGGCGGCGGGGTCAGGCGGTGGTCCGTGCGGCCCCTCCCAGAGCCATCGACTGCCCTGGCGGGAGATCTGCCATCGGTGGTGGGTCTTGAGGTAGTGGTGGAACCGGCACAGCCGGCACAGGTTGACCAGCTCGGTGCGCCCGCCGGCGGCGATGGGCCGGATGTGGTCGATCTCCAGG
>JAXDMK010000105.1:0-12710 GCA_034666105.1 Actinomycetota bacterium
GCTACGACGCGGCCACGTCGGTCGTGGTGCCGGCCATCGCCGAGAGCTGGACGTCGAGCCCGGACCAGACCAACTGGCGGTTCAACCTCCGGGCCGGCGCCAAGTTCGCCAACGGCCGGGAGCTGACATCGGCCGACGTGAAGTACACGCTCGAGCGCATCGCCCGCAAGGGCTCGTCGTCGCCGGCGGCCGCGCAGCTGGAGGCGGTGGCCGGATTCAAGGCCTTCAACCTGGAAGGGAAGTCGGAGGAGCTGGCCGGCGTCACCACGCCTGCCCCCAACGTGGTCTCCATCATCCTCGACCAGGGCCAGGCGTCGCTTCCCGCCATCCTCGGCAACCCCGCCTTCGGCATCGTCCCCCAGGAGGCGGTGGAGGCGCCGGCGCCCGCCTTCGCCGACGCCCCGGTGGGCAGCGGCCCGTTCATGATCAAGAGCCGCACCGACGACGTCGTCCACCTGGTGCCGGCGCCGGGCGTGAACGCCGCCCTCCGGGGGGTCGACCTGGAGGTGCTGGCCGACGCCACCGCGTCCTACGACGCCTTCCTCGACGGCCACCTGGACTGGACCGCGGTGCCCCCCGACCGGGTGGAGCAGGTGGCCGAGCAACACGGGCGCACCGCCTTCCGGCCCTACCTGGGCCAGCTCTTCTACGGCTTCAACCTCAAGAACCCCAAGTTCGCCGACGTCCGGTTCCGGGAGGCGATCGTGCGGGCCGTCGACCGCGACGCCATCGTCCGGGCCATCTACGGCGCCGCCGCCCAACGCCTCGACGGGCTGGTGCCCGACGGTGTCCCCGGCTACGTGCCCGACGCCTGCGGGGAGCGGTGCGGGTTCGACCCCGAGCGGGCCAAGGCGCTGGTGGCGGAGGTGTTCGGCGGCCAACCGGCGCCCGAGGTCGCCATCGACTTCGACGACACCGGCACCCAGCGGGCGGTGGCCGAGGCGATGAAGGCCAACCTCCAGGCGGTGGGCATCCCGGCCACGCTGCGATCGCACCCCTTCGCCGACTACCTCAAGTTCGCCGTCAGCGGGGCCCAGGAGATCTTCCGCCTGGGGTGGATCGGGGCCTATCCCACGGCCGACGGGTACCTCACGCCCCTGTTCCGGTCGGGGCTGCCCGACAACGTGACCGGGTTCTCGTCGAACGCGGTCGACGACCTGCTGCAGGCGGGCCGGAGCCAGGGCGACGAGTCACAGCGCACCGCGAGCTACCAGCAGGCGGAGAAGCTGGTGCTCGAGCAGCTCCCCGTCATCCCCCTGGCCCAGTTCGAGTTCCACTCCCTGGTGAGCGCCCGGGTGGCGGGCCTGGTCATGTCCGGCCTGGGCACGTTCGACGCCACGAGGGTGCAGGTGGGCGGGTAGGATCGTCTTCCACGTCGGAGTGGCGGAATAGGCAGACGCGCCAGGTTGAGGGCCTGGTGCCCGCATAGGGCGTAGGGGTTCAAGTCCCCTCTCCGACACCAGAAAGGCGCAGGTCAGAAGGGCCCCATGCGGGCGCGATGGCGTGGACCGCTAGCTACTCTGCTTCGCCAATCAGGATGTCGCGGATCTCATGGGCGACCCAACGGTTCGACCGGCCCGGTATTCGTGGGAGCGGGCTGAGAATCGCCTCAGCCTGGAGGGAGCGGAGCAGGTTGGTAGCTCCCTGAGGGCTGATGTTGAGGCGGCGTGCCGTCTGGACCGTCGTCACGAACGGGTTTTCGAGCACAGCGTCGAGGATCTCATGGGCTCGACTGCGCTGGCCTCGAAGCCGTTCCCGGTAGGTCTCACGAAGGTCGATGAGGCGCTCAGCTCGCGACAACGCGTCGGTCGCTTGCATGGCGACCGCGGCAAGGAAGAACGTCAGCCACCCGTCGATGTCACCGCGCTCCCGAACTGCTTGGAGGCGGTCGTAGTACTCGCCCTTGTGTTGCTCGAAATACGAGCTGAGGTACAGCAACGGTGCCGGGAGCAGCCCTTCACTGACGAGGTAGAAGATGATCAGCAAGCGACCGAGGCGGCCATTCCCGTCGAGGAAGGGATGGAGTGTCTCGAACTGGTAGTGGAGCAGCGCACATCGAATGAGCGGCGGCATGGTCAGCTCGGCGTGGATGAACTGCTCCCAGTCGCTTAGGCCGATGACCATCTCCTCGGCCGGCGGCGGGACGAAGATGGCAGTCGTCGGTCTGTTGTCGGGCGAGCCGATCCAGTTCGGTGAGGATCGAATCCGACCCGGCTGCATCGCCTGACCTCGGACACCCTCGAGGAGGACGGAGTGGATCTCCTCGATGAGCCGCTTGGAGATGGGCAGCGAGGTCAGGCGTTGAAGACCGACGTCCATCGCCCGGATGTAGTTGACGACCTCCCGGATGTCACCACGGAGGTCGCCCCTCGATTCGGCATCGAAGACCTCCGACAGGGTGGCCTGCGTACCTTCGATGCGCGCACTGGAGACGGCTTCTCGGCGGATGTAGGCGTTCACCAGCAGATGCGGGTTGGGCAGAAGCCGACCTGCGCCGGCGAGTCGCCCGAGAGCGCGGTCGGCATCCGAGAGGTGTGCGACCGTGGCTTGCCCCAACTGGAGGGAACGGGGCAACGGCTTCGGGAGGAAGGTGTAGAAGCCGTGCGGTCCGGGTGTCTTGACCACCTCGCCGAAGTCGCTTGTGCGAAAGGATGCTGGTTCCACAACCGAGAAGCTACAACAAAGAGGCCTATTTCGTTGGGACTCCAACCGAAACCCCAACCAACTTTGGGGCCTCGCAGGAAGCCCCAACGATAAGGGCCACGGCGTTGGGTCTCGGTCAAAAGCAGGAACGTTTGTTGGTGCTTGCCGCGCGCGAACGGAGCGCCCGGAGTCGCCGACGGGCCCGCTGGGTGGGTCCGGCGAGCAGGAGATCGGCGTGCCCGAAGTCAGTTCTGAGGCCTCCGAAGATTGACCCTGCGACCGTTCGGCGGCAGCGCGGTTGCATCGGACGACGTGATGTGGATGCGGGGCGATGGTCCCCGCCGCGTAGTGGGCACAACCGTCGTGCGGCCGGAGGGACCGTGCTGGCTGAGCCGGCGCCGGACTGGGGTTGCGGGCACGCGCTCGGGGTAGTCAGAGGGGAGTTTCGTCCACCCGAAGAAGGAGCCCCTCATGAGTGACCTCATCCCCGACGACGACCCCACCCACGACCCCAGCCGGACCAGAGGCGAGGACTACGCCGAGCCGGCCACGGAGCACCAGGGTCCGACGGACCGACCCGTCGGCCAGGTGGAAGGCGACCTGATGGAGCCCAACGACTCGGGGTCGGGGACGTCGGACGTGCAGTAGGCACCCCTGGCGGCCGGGGGCGCAAGGTCCCCGGCCGCCGGGAGCCCTATGTCCAGCGTCGCCCGGAACGTCTGTTCGGCCGGAATTGGTAAACTCTCCGACCGTGGCCACGGCCTGGCAACGCTCCCTGTTCGAAGCCGGCGACGAGGTCCGGTTGGGGTCGCTCGAGGCCGTCCGCCGCACCGACCTGACCGACGGCGCATGGGTCGACTACCTCCCCGGCTGGCTGGGCGGGGCCGACGTCGTCTTCGAGCGCCTGGAAGCGGAGGTGCCGTGGCGGGCAGAATCCAGGCCCATGTACGACCGGGTGGTGGCCGTGCCCCGGCTGCTCTGCTTCTACGACGAAAACGACGAGCTGCCCGACCCCGTGCTCGGCCGGGCCCGTTCGGCGCTCAACGACCACTATGCCGGTGAGCTGGGCGAGCCCTTCCGCACCGCCGGGCTGTGTTACTACCGCGACGGCCGCGACAGCGTGGCCTGGCACGGAGACAGGATCGGCCGGGGCAACACCGAGGACACCATGGTCGCCATCGTCTCCGTGGGCGACTCCCGGGAGTTGCTTCTCCGGCCGCGGGGCGGCGGTGACACCCTGCGCCACGCCCTGGGGCACGGCGACCTCCTGGTCATGGGCGGATCGTGCCAGCGCACGTGGGAGCACGCGGTGCCCAAGCGCCGGCGGCCGGTCGGTCCCCGGATCAGCATCCAGTTCCGGCCCCGCGGGGTCCGGTGACCACCCTCGACGGGCCGGATCCCGCTCTCTCTCAAGATCACCCGACGGAATGCCGATGATGTACGTGTCCACCGCTTGTAAAGAGGGAAGCCATGGCTGCCAGCACTAGGGCGAAGAAGTCGAGCACCACCTCGATGCCGATCGAGGGCTACGACCAACTGTCCATCCGGGAGATCGTTCCCCGCCTGACCACCCTGAGCGGTCCTGAACTGAAGGCCGTGACCGCCCACGAGAAGGCGGGCAAGAACCGGGTGACGCTCCTCCGGGCGGTGCGGAAGGTCGAGCTCGACCGGGAGGCGCTCGCCCCCAAGAAGGGCGGACGCTCGAAGCGCCTGGCCGTGGTGGAGCCCGAAAACCTCGACGCCGACCACGACTTGGCCCCGATCGTCAGCGTCGACGCCAACAACAGCCTCGACCCCGTCCCCTACCTCGAGGTCGTCGAGGACCGTCACCCGATTGACTCCTACGGGACGGCCGACGACATCGACGCCGGCCAGTCGTTCGAGATGGCCGACGACTTCGACAGCGACTTCGACGCCGACGCCGACGCCGACTCCGACTCCGACGCCGACTCCGAATCCGACTTCGAGTCCGGCGCCCACGCCGAGCCCTACGACAATTCCCGCTCCTTCGACCTGGCCGACTTCGACGACGACTTCGGGGACGAGGACGACGTGCCCGAGGTGGTCGTGGCCGAGGTGGTCGCTCCGCCGAAGAAGGCGGCCAAGGCCCCCAAGGCGCCCAAGGCGTCGAAGCCGATAGTGGAGAAGACGCCCCCCCGTCCCCGGCCGGCGGTGAAGGCCGCCACGTGGGAGGAGGAGGTCCGCCCGCAGTTGCCGCGGCGCATGGAGGCGGCGGCGGTGAAGTTGGAGATGGAGCTCGAGCCTCTGGCCATCGAGCACGACATCGACATGGAGCCGTTCGAGCACGACCTGCGGTCGGGCGGCCCCGTCGGCTCCAAGGCTCCCAAGCAGGGGAAGACCCCCAAGGCGGCCGGCGGTTTGGCCGCCGGTCCCCTGCGGGCCATCAAGAGGTTCGAGAACGTCGCCTTGGTCATGGCCGCCATCCTGGCCGTCCTCCTCGGACTGGCCATCGGCACCGTCCTGGCCCGCACCGGCTCGTCCGAGGCTCGCCAGACCCCCGCCAGCGCGGTCAGCGCGTCGGCCGCCGTCCACATCGGCAGCTGACCGTCGGCCGGGCGACCGGCCCCGCCACCCGGGTGTCCCTCCGGCCTGTCCTGGGCATGGTTGACTGCACCCGTGCCCGAGCTCTACGACCAGAATCAGAACGTCCACTTCGAGCTACGGGTGCCCCCCGAGTTGGAGGGCGGCGTCTACGCCAACTTCCTCGGCGTCTGGCACACGGCCCACGAGTTCACCCTCGACTTCTCCGCCACCCTGCCGGCGGAGCCCACCGAGTCGGTCGACGGCGATGCGGTGATGCACGTCCCGTGCCGGGTGACGTCGCGCATCAAGGTGCCGCCCACGCTCGTCTTCGACATCATCCGGGCCCTCAACGACAACCTCACCGGCTACGAGGAGAAGTTCGGCTCCATCCGCCGGCCGGGGAGCGACGACGAGCCCCTCTTCGTCCCCGACGAGGACGTGCCGCCCGAACCCTGACCCCGGCCCCAACCTGATCGCCCAGGCCTAGGCCCCGGAACGCCACTGCTCCACCTCGACGGTGCGGGTGGTGTGCACCGCCTCCAGCAGGCGCCGGTCGTGGCTCACCAGCAGCAGGGTGCCGTCGTAGCCGTCGAGGGCCTGCTCCAACTGCTCGATGGCGGGCAGGTCGAGGTGGTTGGTGGGCTCGTCCAGGACCAGGCAGTTGGCGCCCCCGGCCATCATCAGGGCCAGCGAGGCCCGGGTCCGCTCGCCGGGGGACAGGCTCGACCCCGGCCGCTCCACGTGCTCCCCGGTGAGCCCGAACTTGGCCAGCAGCGACCTCGTCGGCTGCACCAGCAGGCCGGACGCGGCCGCGAACGTCGTCACCAGGGACTCCTCGCCGAGGAACCGGCGGCGACCCTGGTCGAGCTCGCCCACCACCACACCCGGCCCCAGGTAGCGCTCGCCGGCGGCCAGCGGGATCTGGCCGAGGATCGCCCGCAGCAGGGTGGTCTTGCCCGAGCCGTTGGGGCCGGTGATGGCCACGCGCTCCGCCCACCGGATCTCGAGGTCGATGGGACCGAGGGTGAAGGTTCCCCGTTCGACGACGGCCCGGTCGAGGCGCGCCACCACGTCGCCGCTGCGGGACGACGGGGCCAGCTCCATGTGGAGGTCCCAGCCCTCCCAGGGCTTGTCGACCACCTCCAGCCGGGAGAGGGCCTTCTCCGTGATGCGGACCTTCGAGGCCTGCTTCTCGGTGCGGTTGAGCTTGAAGCCCTGCTGCGCCTTGTCATGGTCGGTGGCCTTCTTCTTGACGTCACGGGCCCCGGTCACGGCCCACTGCCGCTGGGTGCGGGCCCGATCCTCGAGATCGCCCTTCTGGGACGTGTAGCGCTCGTGGCCCTCCTCCGCGTGGCGGCGGGCGGTGGCCTTGGCGTCGAGGAAGGCGAGCCAGCCGCCGCCGAACTCGGTGGCGGTGCGGTCGTGCTCGTCGAGCTCGAGGACCCGGTCGACGGTCGCCTCCAGGAAGGCCCGGTCGTGGGACACCACCACCAGGCCCCCCTCGGACTCGTGAATGAACCGCTCCAGGCGGGCCAGGCCGGCGAAGTCGAGGTCGTTGGTGGGCTCGTCGAGCAGGAGGATGTCGAACCGGGAGAGGAGGATGGCGGCCAGGGCCGCCCGGGCCGCCTGTCCGCCCGACAGCTGGCCCACCTCCACCGCCAGCCGGTCGGCGGGCAGGCCCAGGTCGGCGCACACGGCCTCGGCCCGGGACTCGAAGTCGGGGCCGCCCAGGCCGAGGTAGCGCTCGAGGGCGACCGAGTAGCGCTCGTCGCCACCGGGCTCGGCCAGCGCCGTGGCCGCCTCCTCCAACTCGGCCTCGGCCGCCGCCACGCCGGTGCGCCGGCCCAGGTAGGCGGCGAGCGACTCGCCGGCGCGCGCAGTGGACTCCTGGGGGAGGTAGCCGACGGTGAGGTCGGGCGGGGCCGCCACCAGCTTTCCGCCGTCGGGCGGCTCCAGCCCGGCCAGGACGCGCAGGAGGGTGGTCTTGCCCACGCCGTTGGGTCCGACCACGCCGATCCGGCTGCGGGGGCCGATGGTGAGGTCGACGCCGTCGAGCACCACGAACGTGCCGTGGGCCCGGGTGATGCCGGTGGCGACGAGGGTGGCGAGGGGGCGGCCGGGGGACATGGCGGTCCCACGCTGCCATGTCCGCGCCCCGGAGGTAGCCGAGTGGGGGTCGCGGATTAAGGGGAAGCTAACGTACCTACCCGCAATCGAAAGGCCCTAAACGGCGCCCCACAGGCGGAAAAGGGCCGCTCGGGAGGCTGCTAGCCTTGTCAGCATATGGTTAATTCAGGAACGTACAAGTTGGGGCCCCAGGACGGGAAGCTCCTCGTGAAGATCGACCCCGAAGGCCTCGGCAAGGGGATGGCCCACGCCCTCACCCTCGAGATCACGGACTGGAGCGCCGACGTCACCGTCGACGACGACATCAGCAAGTCGACAGTCAACGTGACGGCCAACCTCGGGTCGCTCAACATGATCAAGTCCTCGGGCCAGACGTCGGAGAAGGACAAGGCCGACATCAAGAAGAACACCGAGAAGACGATCAAGGGCGCCACCGCCACGTTCAAGTCCAAGAGCGTGTCCGGCGACGACAAGCGGGCCAAGGTGAGCGGCGACCTCTCCGCCGGCGGCTCCAGCACCCCGGCCTCGATGGACCTCACGCTCACCGACTCCAAGGCGTCGGGCAGCATGAACGTCTCCCACAGCGCCCTGGGGATCAAGCCCTACTCCGCGCCGATGGGCATCATCAAGGTCAAGGACAGCGTCACGGTTGAGTTCGAGGCCAACATCCCCTCGTAGGTCAGCCCCGCCAGCGGGCGGCCACGGCCGCCTGCCCGATGCTCACCCCGCCGTCGTTGGGCGGCACTCGGGAGTGGATGAGTACCTCCACTCCCGATGCGGTGAGGTCCCGTTCCACGACCTCGGTGAGCCGCGCGTTCTGGAACACACCGCCGCTGAGGGCGACGGTTCCCACGCCCGCGGCCGCGGCCAGGTCGCCTGCCATGGCTGCCACCGACCGGCCCAGGGCGGCGTGGAAGGCGGCCGCCACCGCCGGCACCGACGCCCCCCGGTCCCGGGCCGCGACCACGTGGGCCACCAGGGGTGACGGGTCGAGCACCGCGCACCCGTCATCGCCGGCCGTGACGGAGGCTTCCCAACCGTCTGCCGCGGAGGTGTCGAGCGGCTCGCCGGCCGCCGCCGCCTCCAGCTCGATGGCGGCCTGGGCCTCGTAGGTGACCGTCGGCCGGATGCCGAGGAGGGCGGCCACCCCGTCGAACAGGCGCCCGGCGCTGGTGGTGCGCAGGCTGTCCTCCCGCTCGATGATCGACAGGATCGACGGCCACCGCTCGTCGACCGACCGTCCGTAGCGCTCCGCCTCCTCCCGGCCGAGGGCGGTACGGGCCCAGGCCAGGGCCATGCGCCACGGCTCCCGTACCGCCCGGACGCCCCCGGGGAGGGCCACCGCGGCCAGGTGCCCGACCCGCTGGTAGGACTCGAGGTCGGCCACCAGGAACTCGCCGCCCCAGATGACGCCGTCGGTGCCCATGCCGGTGCCGTCGAAGGCGATGCCCAGCACCCGGTCGTCGCGGCGGTGCTCGGCCAGGCAGGAGGCGATGTGGGCGTGGTGGTGCTGCACGCCGAGGGTGGGCAGGTCGAGCTCGACCGCGAACTTGGTCGAGAGGTACTCGGGGTGCAGGTCGTGGGCGACGACCTCGGGGACGACCCCGGTGAGGTGGCAGAGGTGGTCGACGGCCTGCAGGAAGGACTTGTAGGCGGCCAGGTGCTCGAGGTCGCCGATGTGGTGGCTGGCGATGAGGTTGGTGCCCTTGGCCACGGTGACCGTGTTCTTCAGCTCCGCGCCCACGGCCAGGACCTGGTGGTTCGTGGGCAGGGCGAGCGGGATCGGCGCCGGCGCGTAGCCGCGTGACCGGCGCAGCATCTGCACCGGCTTGCCCGCGGGCCGGGCCCGGACCACGGAGTCGTCGCAGCGGATGTGGATGGGCCGGTCGTGGGTGAGGATGGCGTCGACCATCGGCCCCAGGCGGGCGAGGGCGTCGGTGTCGTCGTGGGCGATGGGCTCGTCGGACAGGTTGCCGCTGGTCATCACCAGAGGCCCGCCGAACCGGTGGAGCAGGAGGGTGTGGAGCGGGGTGTACGGCAGCATGAGCCCCAGTTCCGGCAGCCTCGGGGCGATCCGGGGCGCGAGCCCCGAGTCGTCCCGCCGGGGGACGAGCACGATCGGGCGCCGCACCGACGCCATCTCCGCCTCCGCCGCCGCGCTCACGTGCGCCACCCGTCGGGCCTCGTCGAGGTCGCCCACCATCACCGCGAACGGCTTGTCGTCGCGTGCCTTGCGCCGGCGCAGCTCGGCGACGGCGTCCGGGTTCCCAGCGTCGACCGAGAGGTGGTAGCCGCCCAGGCCCTTGATGGCCAGCACTTTTCCCGCCGCCAGCAGGGCCACCGTCTGGTCGAGGGCGTCGTCGGCCTTGGCCAGGAGGGCGCCGTCAGCGGCCAACAACGACAGCTGGGGTCCGCACACCGGGCAGCACACCGGCTCGGCGTGGAAGCGGCGGTTGGCGGGGTCGGTGTACTCGGCCCGGCATTCGTCACACAGGACGAAGCCGGCCATGGTGGTCGCCGGCCGGTCGTAGGGGATCGACAGGATGATCGTGTACCGGGGCCCGCAGTTGGTGCAGTTGATGAACGGGTAGCCGAAGCGGCGGTCGGCGGGGTCGAGCAGCTCCCGGGTGCAGTCGGCGCACGTAGCCACGTCGACGCTCACCGCCACCGCCGGCGTCCCCTCCACCCGGCTGTCGACGATGGTGAACGAGGTCGCGTTGAGCGGCTCGTCCACCGCCTCGACGACCAGGGACTCGATCATCGCCAACGGCGGCAGCTCCGCCACCAGCCGCTCGGCGAACCGGTCGAGAGCGTCGGCCGGCGCCTCGACGTCGATGATCACGCCCCGGCTGTCGTTGGCGACGGACCCGGTCAGGCCCAGCTCGACCGCGAGCCGGTACACGAACGGCCGGAACCCGACGCCCTGCACCGTCCCCGTGACGCGCAACTGGTGACGCTCAAAGCCCATAGAGGGCCTTCAGCGTCACCAGTTGCGAATTCTCGGGGCTCAACAAATACGCGGCAGCGGGTCCCCGACGAGCATGTCGACGATGCGGGTGCCGCCGAAGCCGGTCTGGAGCACCACGATGCCCGGCGGCTCGGCCGTGACCTCGCCGATGATGGCGGCGTCGACACCGTACTTGTGGGCCCGCAGGGCGGCCAGGGCGGCGTCGGCCTCCTCGGGGGGCACGACGGCGACCAATTTGCCCTCGTTGGCGACGTACATGGGGTCGATGCCCAGGATCTCGCAGGCGCCGTTGACCACGTTGCGCACCGGGATGGACTGCTCCATGATCCGGACGCCGACCTCGGCCTCCTTGGCCATCTCGTTGAGCACGGTGGCCACGCCACCCCGGGTGGGATCACGCATGAACCGCACGCCGGGTGCCGCTTCCAGCAGCTGCTCGACCATCTCGTTGAGGGGGGCGGTGTCGGACGGGATGTCGGCCTCGAGGTTGAGCTCGCCCCGGGCGATGAGGACGGCCACGCCGTGGTCGCCGATCTTACCCGACACGATGATCTTGTCGCCCGGCCTCACCGACCTGGAGTCGAGGTGGACCGAGGCGGGCACGACGCCCACGCCGGCGGTGGTGATGTAGCAGCCGTCGGCCGCGCCCCGGTTGACCACCTTGGTGTCGCCGGTGACGACGATGACCCCGGCCTCGGCCGCGGCCTCGGCCATGTCGGCCACGATCTCCCGCAGCTCGATGATGGAGAAGCCGTCCTCTAGCACGAAGGCGGCCGAGATCCACTGGGGCCGGGCGCCCATCATCGACAGATCGTTGACCGTGCCGCAGATGGCGAGGTGGCCGATCGACCCGCCCGGGAAGCGGCGGGGCTTGACCACGAAGGAGTCGGTGGAGAAGGCGATGCGCTCGCCCGACGGAAGCTCGAGGACGGCCCCGTCGGACATGCCTTCGAGGGTCTTGTTGCGGAACGCCTCCAGGAACACGGCGTCGATGAGCGCGGCCGACGCCTTGCCCCCCGCCCCGTGGGCCGAGTTGATGAACTCGTCCTTCAGCTTGGGCCGGCGCTTGCGGAACTCCTCGATCCGCTGCATGACCTGCTCTTCACGGTCACCTCCGCCGTGCTCGCCGGCGACAACGTCGGTCATGCGGGAGCGTTGGCTCCGACCTTCACCGGGATCTTGGTGAAGCGGCCGTAGTTGTAATAGGCGGCGCAGGCGCCCTCGGACGACACCATGCAGGTGCCGATGGGGGTCTCCGGCGTGCAGGCGGTGCCGAACACCTTGCACTCCCACGGCTTGATGACGCCCTTGAGGACCTCGCCGCACTGGCAGGCCTTGGGGTCGGCCACCCGGATGCCGGGGACCGCGAAGCGCAGCTCGGCGTCGAAGTCGGCGTAGTCGGCGTTGAGCTTGAGCGCCGACTGGGAGATGAAGCCCAGGCCCCGCCACTCGAAGTGGGGGCGCAGCTCGAACACCTCCTGGAGGATGGCCAGGGCCCGGGGGTTGCCCTCGTCGGACACGGCCCGGGTGTACTGGTTCTCGACCTCGCAGCGGCCCTCGTTGATCTGCTTGAGCAGCATCTCGATGGACTGGAGGATGTCGAGGGGCTCGAAGCCGGCGGTGACCAGGGGCAGCCCGTACTGGGCGGGCACGAACCGGTAGGGCCGGTTGCCGATGACCGTGGACACGTGGCCTGGGCCCAGGAACCCGTGCAACCGCAGGTCGGGGGACTCGAGGATCGCCTTGAGGGGCGGGACGATCGTGACGTGGTTGCAGAAGACGGAGAAGTTCTTGATGTTGCGCTGGCGGGCCTTGAGCACCGTGACCGCGGTGGAGGGAGCCGTGGTCTCGAATCCGACGGCGAAGAAGACGACTTCCTTGTCGGGGTTGGCCTCGGCGATCCTGAGCGCGTCGAGCGGCGAGTAGACCATCCGGACGTCGGCGCCCTGGGCCTTGGCCTGGAGCAGGTTCTCGGTGCCGCCGGGCACCCGCATCATGTCGCCGAAGCTGGTGAAGATGGTGTTGGGCGTCTTGGCCACGGCGACGGCGTCGTCGACCCGGCCCATGGGGATGACGCACACCGGGCAGCCGGGACCGTGCACCAGCTCGACGGTGGGGGGCAGCACGTTCTCGATGCCGTGCTTGTAGATGGTGTGGGTGTGACCGCCGCACACCTCCATGAACTTGAACGGTCCCCCGTTCGGCGCACCCGCGGCCGCCCGCTCGGTGATCTTGGCGATGGCCAGCTTGGCCGCTGCCGGGTCGCGGAACTCGTCGACATACTTCACAGCTGGGCCTCCTGCTTGAAGTCAGTCATCTCTTGCTCGTAGACGTCGCCCAGGCCCCGCATGTACTGGAGGGTCTCGGCCGCCTCCTGCTCACCGATCTTGCTCATGGCGAAGCCGACGTGGATCAGGACCCAGTCGCC
>JAXDMK010000106.1:0-20654 GCA_034666105.1 Actinomycetota bacterium
TCGTGCACCATCGCCACCTTCACGCCGTCGAGATCGAGCTCGAGCGCATGGGGCAGCACGCCCGCCAGCTCGATGTCGTTGTTTCCGAGAACGGCGTGCACCGGCGCGAACCGCGACAGCTCGTCGAGCACGTCGCCGACCAGGATGTCGCCCGCGTGGAGGATGACGTCAGCCCGCTCGAGGTGGGCGTAGGCGGAGGCGGGCAGGCGGCGGGACCCACCCCGGCGGAGGTGGGTGTCGGCCAGGACGACGACGTGGCGCACCTCCTCATCCTCCCCCAATCCTCCTCGGCAGTCCCCCGTCGATAGCCTCGGCCGCGTGGACCCCGTCGCCGCCCTCCAGCGCATCGCCTATCTCCTGGAGAAGGCGGGCGCCCCCACCTACCGGGTGCGGGCCTTCCGCTCGGCGGCATCGACGCTGGCCGAGCTCGGCCCCGACGAGGTCGAGGAGCGGGCGCGGGCGGGCCGGCTGCGAGACCTGCCCGGGGTCGGCCAGACCACCGAGGCGGTGGTGCTGGAGGCGCTGGCCGGGGGCGTCCCCGCCTACCTCAAGAAGTTGGAGGACGAGCTTGTCTCATCCCTGACCGACGGCGAGGAGGGGGCGTCGGGCGAGCACCCGGCCACCCTGGCCATCCGGGCCGCGCTCAAGGGCGACCTCCACACCCACTCCGACTGGTCCGACGGCGGGAGCAGCATCGACGAGATGGCCCGCACCGGCCGCGACCTGGGCCACGACTACATGGCCCTCACCGACCACTCGCCCCGGCTGACGGTGGCCCGGGGCCTGTCGCCCGAGCGCCTGCGCCGGCAGCTCGACGTGGTGGCCGAGGTCAACGAGCGCCTGGCCCCGTTCCGGCTGCTCACCGGCATCGAGGTCGACATCAACGAGGACGGCTCCCTCGATCAGGAGGACGAGCTGCTGGCCCGCCTCGACGTGGTGGTGGCGAGCGTCCACTCCAAGCTGCGGATGGAGTCCGACCTGATGACGGCCCGCATGATCGCCGCCGTCCGCAACCCCTACACCGACATCCTCGGCCATTGCACCGGGCGGCTGGTGGCGGGAAAGGGCAGGCCGGAGTCCACGTTCGACGCCACCGCCGTGTTCGGGGCGTGCGCCCAGACCGACACCGCGGTGGAGATCAACAGCCGCCCCGAGCGACTGGATCCGCCCCGGCGGCTCCTGCGGATGGTGGTGGCGGCGGGGTGCAAGGTGGCCATCGACACTGACGGCCATGCCCCGGGCCAACTGGAGTGGCAGATGAACGGCTGCCGGCGGGCGGCCGAGTGCGGTGTCCCAACGGAGGCGATCGTGAACACCTGGCCGGCGGAGCAGCTCCTGGCCTGGACGGCGAGCCACCAGGCCTGACGGGAAGGGGGGCGACGCTGCCCCCGGCCCTGCCTCTAGGAAGCGATGCGGATGGGGCTGACCGTGGCCAGCGCGGGCTCGACGTCGAAGTCCTCCAGGAGGATGTCGGTGCCGATGGCCCAGCCGTCGATCTCCTCGACCTCGACCGAGTCGACGATGGCGGAGGCCGCCGCCGGGCTCAGGTTGCAGGTCCACCAGGGCCGGTTGTCCTCGTCCTTCTTGGAGGCGCGCAGGGCGGCCCACAGGACGTGGCCGGCGAAGGTGGCCGGGATGAGCCCACCGCGGTCGAGCCGGCAGTGGCCGTCGAACACCAACGGCACCGACCAGTCGGTCACACGCAGCGGACCCCGGAAGGTGATCGACCCCCGGTGGGCCTTGAACGGGATGCTGAGGGCCCGCGTGAGGTCTTCAGCCAGATCGTTGAGTTCTGCCTGCTTGATCGCCATGTCCCACGTATCGGCAGTCCCGGCGGAGAACATTAGGGATTGGGGCCGGTTGTCAGGCGAGATTTCGGGGCGACCAGAACCCGGGCTCGGGCCGACGGTGGCGGCCGCCGCCGGCGTAGGTGCGGAGGCGGGCGAGGCCGGCGGGGGAGAGCAGCTCCACCGCATCGAAGAACCCCTTCGGACCGACGCCCTTGAGCACCCGGGAGGCGGCCTCGTCGGCCGCCGGCAGATGGCTGCTGAGGAGCACGAGCGGGGCCAGGCCGGCGGCCGCGACCACCGACGCCCGGCCCAACGCCTCCCACGCCCCGCCGGTGCGGGCCAGGCCTGCCCGGGGGGTGGTGAAGGCGCCGGAGACGTCGAAATACCACCGGGCGCCGGCGCTGTCGAGGGCGGTGAGGTCGACGGCGAGGCCGGTGCCGCGGATGGCCGGCCCGTCGCCCACGTCGGTGAAGCCGGCCTCGGCGAGAACCTGGCGGGCGATCCGCCCGATGCCGAACTGGTGACGATCGGCCCGGTCCGGGGCGGGTGAAGTGTCACCAGTTCGGGCCTGCTCGGCGGCCACCCGGTCGACGGCCGCGGCCACGTAGGCGGGGTCGGTGTCGTAGCCGGCCCACCGGCGGCCGGTGCGGGCCGCGGCCACCGCCGTCGACCCGGAGCCGAGGAACGGGTCCAGGACGAGGTCGTCCCGGTAGGTGTAGAGCTCGATCAGGCGCTGGGGGAGTTCGACGGGGAAGGGGGCGGGATGACCCACCCGGCGGGCGCTCTCGGGCGGGATGCGCCACACGTCGAGGGTGGACTCGAGGAACTCGTCGGCGGTGACGGTGACGGCGCACGGCAGCCCCTCGACCCGGCGGCGGGCGGCGGGACGGGCCCGGTCGAAACGGCCCTTGCTGGCCACGATCACCCGCTCGCTCACGTCGCGCAGCACCGGGTTGGCCGGGCTCCGGTACGACCCCCACGCGCACGACCCCGACGCCCCCTCCGCCTTCACCCACACGATCTCCCCCCGCAGGAGCAGGCCGAGGTCGTCCTGGAGGATGCGGATCACGTCCGCGGCCAGGCTCCGGTACGGCCGCCGGCCGAGGTTGGCCACGTTCACCGCGATGCGTCCGCCCGGCTCGAGCACCCGCCGGCACTCGTCGAAGACGTCGCCGAGCATGGCCAGGTAGTCGAGGTAGGAGGCGGGCACCCCGCCCACGCCCACCGCCTGCTCGTACTCCTTGCCCGCGTAGTAGGGCGGCGAGGTGACGACGAGGGCGACGCAGCCGTCCTTGAGGTCGTCCATGTGGCGGGCGTCGCCGCACACCAGGGCGGGCTCGGGGTCGAAGGCGACGACGGTGTCGTCGGCGCTGATCTCGGGCGGGCGGAAGCGGGCGTAGAACTGGCGGGCGTCGTGTCCCTCCCGCTTGCCGACGCCGAAGGGCGAGGTGGAGGTGCCCACCGCCGAACGGTAGCCGTGGGCGGGGCCGGGAACAGCGACCCGGCCCGCCTCCCGCCGGCGGGTGGCGGCGGATGGCGCCGACGCCCTTTCCCCCCTTCCCGAGCGCCGTCTCAGGACGTTCTCAGTTTTCTGGCCCATGCTGGAGGGGTGGAACGTCACCCGAGCGCCCCGGCCGGAGCCACCCCCGGCGTGCCCGGCTGGCACCCCGACCCGTGGTCGAGCACCCGCCGCCGGTGGTGGACGGGTGAGGCGTGGACGTTCTCCACCGTCGAGCTCGACGCCGACGAACCCCTCCCCCCGCCTCCGACCGCGCCGGAGCCGCTCACCACCCCGCCACCACCGCCCCCGCCCGGCGCCCGCTCCCGCACCGGGCCCGTCCTCGCCCTGCTGCTGGCCCTGGGCCTGGTCGCCGGCGTCCTCGGCGCCGCCCTCCTCCGCCACAACTCCGGGCCCCAGCGCACCCTGGACACGCCGCCCCGCACGTCGCCGACCACGGGCTTTATCCGTCCGCCGACCACGCCGACCACAGTCGACCCGGTGGAGGAGGCCCTCCTGTCGCTCCTCGTCGGCCCGGCCGATGTGGCCCCGACGTCCACCGTGGGGCTGCTGCCCGGCGGCGACGGCCTCGGCCAGGCCACGCTCGACCTCTGCAACGGCGCCTACCCCAGCGAGTCGCTGCGGCAGGCGCGGCTGCAGGACGTGGTGGTCGACGAGCAGAGCCAGGTGACCCTGAGCACGGAGGCGGTGCTCTACCGCGACGCGGCCGGGGCCTCCCAGGCGCTGGCCGAGGTGGCCGACGTGGCCGCCAACTGTCCGGCGGAGGCGGTGGCGAGCCCCGTGGGCGAGCCCAGGGTGGCCACCCACTTCAACGCCCGCCCCGACGGCGACTGGCCCCAGACCGACACCGTCACCCGGCTCGCCTTCGACCTCACCACCACCGACGAGACGGGGCAGACGGAACACTCCGTCGCGGTGTACCTGCAGCGGGGCCGGGTGCTGCTGGGCGTCTACTTCCCCCAGCCCGACGGGCCCCAGGCGCCGGTGGCCGGGCAGACGTCGATCCCGGGGATCGTGGGCGTCTTCGCCGGCCGGGTGGCGGCCCTGCCCGCGTCCATCGTCGGGTCCTGACCGGTGGAGGTGCGCTCCGACCGCACCTTCGCCTTCGCCGCCGGCCCGGCCGACCTGTGGTCGGCACTGACGAGCGTGGATCGCTACCCGGCGTGGTGGCCCTGGCTACGTCGCTTCCAGGGGGTGACCTTCACCGATGGCGCCCACTGGCGGTGCGCGGTGCGGGCCCCACTGCTCTATCGGGTGCGGTTCGAGGTCGTGTTGTCGGACGTGGTGGCGGGCCGGTCGGCGGCGGCCGCGGTCACGGGCGACATCGCCGGCCACGCCCGCCTCGACGTCCGGCCGGCGGACGATGGCGGGAGCGAGCTGCGCCTGCAGTCCACCCTGGCGTCGAGGCGGTGGCTGCTGCGGGCCATCGCCCGGCTGGCCCCGCCCGTCGCCCGCTTCGGCCACGACCGCCTCCTCGATACCGGCGTCCGCCAGTTCCGGCAGCGGGCGTTCAGCTGACGGCGAAGCCGGCGGACGGACCCTCGTCGACGACGCGGCCGCGGTCCATCACGTAGGCCCGGGAGGCGAGGGCGAGGGCGACGTCGAGGTGCTGCTCCACCAGGAGGACACCGGTGCCCTCGTCCTCGGCTACCGACCGCAGGACCCGGCCCAGGTCGTCGACCACCCGGGGGCCGAGGCCGAGGCTCATCTCGTCGACCAGGAGGACCTTCGGGTGCCGGGCCAGGGCCCGGGCGACGGCCACCATGCGCTGCTCGCCGCCGGAGAGGAGGCCGGCCCGACGGTCGAGGAGGCCGGCCAGGGCGGGGAACCGCGCCACCGCCCGCTCCGTCTCCGCCGTCACCGTCCGCCGTCCGCCGGCGACGGCCAGGCGCAGGTTCTCGGCCACCGACAGCTGGGTGAAGAGCGACCGTTCCTGGGGCACGCAGGCCAGCCCCCGCCGGGCGGCCACGTCGGGTCGTCCCCGGGGCACAGACGCGCCCGCGATCCGGACCTCGCCGGTCGCGGCCCGGGGCAGGGCGCCGGCGGTGGCCAGGAGTGTCGTCGTCTTGCCCGCCCCGTTTCGGCCGAGGAGGGCGACCATCTCGCCGGCGCCGACCTCGAGGTCGACGTCGTGGACCACCTCGGTGCGGCCGTAGCCGGCGGACAGGCCGCGGATCTCGAGCGCCGGCGTCGCACCGGCGGCGGCCGCCGCCGCAAGCCCGTTTGGTGGTGGATCCTGTACCGGGGCGGTACGAAATCCACCAGAAAACATTCCGAAGTAAGCGGCTTGCACCGCCGGGTCGGCTCGGAGGGCGGCGGGGGAGCCGGCGGCGATGACCCGGCCGCGGTCGAGGACGGTGACCGAGTCGCACACGTCGAGCACGAGGTCGAGATCGTGGTCGACCAGGAGCACGGCCGCCCCGTCGTCGGCCAGGCGGCGCAGGCGGACGCCGAGGGCCTGTCGACCGGCGGGGTCGAGCCCGGCCGCGGGTTCGTCCAGCAGGAGCACCGTGGGGCGACCGGCGACGGCCCGGGTGAGGGCCACCAGCCGGCGCTGGGCGTTGGACAGTTGCGCCGGCAGCAGGTCGGCCGCCCCGCCCAGGCCGGCCCCGCCCTCGGCCCAGTCGGCCCCGCCCCCGGCCGCCTCTGCCGCCACCAGCAGGTTCTCGCCCACGGTGAGGTCCTCGAACAGCTCCAGGGACTGGAACGTGCGGCCCAGGCCGAGGCGGGCCCGCACGTGCGCCGGCAGCCGCTCCACCGCCTTCCCGTCGACCGAGATGCGGCCCGACGTCACCGGGACGAAGCCGGTGAGGGCGTCGATCACCGTCGTCTTGCCCGCCCCGTTGGGCCCGATGAGGCCGGTGACGGTGCCGGCGGCCAGATCCAGGTCGACGTCGGTCACCGCGTCCACCGGCCCGAACCGCACCGTGAGACCCCGGACCTCGAGCCGGGTCACCCGGTCACCCCGGAACGGGTTCGGCCCACGATCCCCTGGGGCCGGGCGATGGCCACGAGGATCAGGGCCAGGCCCGTGACGAGCAGTTGGTACTTCCCGTCGACGACGGTGAAGACCAGCCCGCTCGGCACCAGCAGTCCCCCGACGACGGCGCCCGACACGGACGCGATCCCTCCCAGGTAGGCGGCGGCCAGGTACGAGAGCGAGACGAACACGCCGAAGGAGCCGAACGACAGCCGGCCCTGGCCGTAGCCGAGCAAGGCGCCCCCGAGCCCGGCCACGAAGGCGGACAGGGCGAAGGCGGTCAGCTTGGTGGCGGTGAGCCCGATCCCGCAGGCGGCGGCCGCCCGCTCGTTGGCCCGGACAGCGAGGAAGCGCCGTCCCAGCCGGCCCCGGCGCAGGGCCACCACCCCCAGCCCGGCCGTCGCCAGCACGGCCAGCGCCACCAGTCCGAAGCCCACGGTCCCGGCCCGGCCGACCCCCGGCAGCCTCGGCACCTGGGTGCCCTCGAACCCACCGGTGAGGGCCGGGCTCTTGAACACCGCCTCCTCCACCGCCACCGCCGCGGCCAGGGTCACCACGGCCAGGCTCAGGCCCCGCAGCCGAAGGGCAGGCAACCCCACGGCCACGCCGACCACCGCGGCCAGCACCGCCGCCACCAGGGGGGCGACGGGAAAGGGCACGCCCCACGCCGACACCAGCTTGGCCAGCGAGAACCCGGCTGCCCCCGCGAACGCCATCTGGGCCAGCGAGATCTGGCCCATATACCCCGTCAGCACCACCAGCGACAGGCAGATGATCGCCCCCACCAGGCTGTTCACCAGGCCCAGCCGGTACTGCCCGTCCAGCACCAGCAGGCCGACCGCCCCCACGGCCACACCCACCGCGGCCCCGCGCAGCGGCCGCCGGGCCCGGGTCGCCAGCGGGAGCGGACGTTCCGCCGGCGCGCCCCGTCCGAGGTTGCGGCCCGCCCCCAGGGCCAGGGCGGCGAGGATCACCACCAGGGGCAGGGCCTCCCTGACCCCGGCCCGGGGGATCCACGAGAAGTCGTCCTGCAGCTTGAGGATGGCCGACTGCGCCATCCCCAGGCCCAGGGCGGCGGCCACCGTCGCCCCGAACGACGACAGCCGGCCGGCCAGGGCCGCGGCCACGGCGGGCACCACCAGGAGGGTGGTGGTGGCGGGGTCGAGGGCGGTCAGCGGCCCGACGAGGATGCCGCCCAGGCCGGCCAGGACGCTGGCCAGCATCCAGTTGGCGGCCGACACCGTGTCCGGCGACCAGCCGAGCATGGCCAGCGACGTCTGGTCCTCGGCCGTGGCCCGGCTGGCCAGGCCGAAGCGGGTGAAGCGGTAGAGCGCCCACAAGCCGAGCGCGGCCGCCACCACCAGCGCGGCCAGGAGGAGCCGGTCGCGGGGTACGTCCACGCCGAGGACCGCGACCGGCCGGTTGGGGAGCAGCGAGGGCACCGCCCGGCTCCCGGCGCCGAACCACAGGACGGCGAGGGCCTGGAGCGTGGCCAGCAGCCCCACCGAGGCCACCACCCGGGCCAGGGCGGAAGCCGTCCGCAGCGGGCGGAAGACGAGGACGTGGACCGCGAGGCCGAGGCCGGCGGCCGCCACCACGCTCACCGCCAGCGCCGGCCACAGCCCCAGGTCGGGACGGAGCTCGACGAAGGCGTAGGTGACGAGCATGGCCATCGCCCCGTGGGCGAAGTTCACGACCTCGGACGCCCGGTGGACGAGCACCAGCCCGAGCCCGAGCGCGGCGTACACGGCACCCGTGCCCAGCCCGAGGAGCAGAAAGACCAGGTAGCCGTCGACCGACGCAGGCTAGGTGGTCCACGGCGCCGGCCGCCGCCGTCCGGGCCTCGACATCCGGGGGAGAATCGGTACGTGACCTTTCGGTGCCGGACACGAACCCGGTGGCTGGCGGTGGGGGTCGCCCTCGTGACCCTGGCCGCGTGCAGCGGCGGCGGCTCGGGCGGCAGGCCCGCCGACCTCGACGGCGGCCTCACCGGCCCCCCCATCCTCGTCGGGCTCATCAACCAGGAGGACGCCCCCCTCGGGTCGTTCCCCGCCCTCCGGCGGGGGGCGGAGGCGGCCGTGCGCCATGTCAACGCCGACCTCGGCGGCGTGGGCGGACGTCCCGTCCGCCTCCAGGCCTGCGCCACCCATGGCACGGCCGAGTCGTCCCAGGCGTGCGCGACCAAGCTCGCCGGGGCCCACCCGGTGGCGGTCATCGGGGGCGTCGACCTCGGGTCGGCCGCGTCCCTCCCCGTCCTCGAGGACGCCGCCGTCCCCTACATCGGCTCGCTCCCGCAACTGGGCGAGGAGCTCACGGCCAAGGGTGCCTTCATGCTCGCCGGGGGCACCGTCGCCGACCTTCTGGGCCAGGCGAACTACGCCCTCGACGTCCTCCACGCCAAGCGCATCGGGGCCCTCTACGTCGACCTGCCGGGCGTGCTCACGACGGTCGTGCAGGCGGCGGAGATCGTCCTCAAGGCGAGGGGCGCGACCGACGTCAAGCTGGTGGCGGCCAAGGCCGACGAGGCCGACTTCACCCCCGCCCTCAAGGCGGCCACTGCGGGCACGCCCGACGTCGTGTTCGTGGTGTTCCCGGCCCAGGCGTGTGCCCGGATCATGCAGGCGGGCCAGGCGCTGTCGGTGAAGGCGGCCCTGTTCTTCCCCAGCGCCTGCGCCGAGCGGTCAGTGGTCGAAGCCGCCGGCGGCGCGGCCGACGGTGCCTACTTCGGGTCGGCCTACCTGCCCTTCGGCGACTCGTCGCCCGACGTGGTGGCGTGGCAGTCACGCACCAACGACGACGGCGTCCTGTCCCAGGCCGGGTTCTCGGCGGTTATGAACGTCCACCGCGTCCTGACCGAGCTCGCCGGCGAGCCGTCGCCGGCGGCGGTGTCCGCCGCCCTCGGCGCCGCCCGCGACCACCCCGGCTTCATGACCCACGCCTACACGTGCGACGGCCAGCAGGTACCGCTCATGAAGGCGGTCTGCAACCCGTACGTCCGCATCCTCCGCTACCAGGACGGGCAGTTCGCCGACGTGGTGGGCGACTGGGTCTCCGGCGCCGACCTGGTGAAACTGTTCGGGTAGTTGCGCCTCCTCAAATCGCTTGCCCCCCGGCACCACCCGGAGGACAGTGGGGTCATGTTCGAGCGGTTCACCGATCGGGCCCGGCGGGTCGTGGTGCTGGCGCAGGAGGAAGCCCGCCTGCTCAACCACAGCTACATCGGCACCGAGCACGTCCTCCTGGGCCTCATCCACGAGGGCGAAGGGGTGGCGGCCAAGGCCCTGGAGGACCTGGGGATCTCGCTGGAGGCGGTACGGCTCCGGGTGGAGGACATGATCGGGCACGGTGACCTCGCGCCGGCGGAGGGCCACATCCCGTTCACGCCGCGGGCCAAGAAGGTGCTCGAGCTCTCGTTGCGGGAGGCGCTGCAGCTCGGGCACAACTACATCGGTACCGAGCACATCCTCCTCGGCCTCGTCCGCGAGGGCCAAGGCGTGGCCGCCCAGGTGCTCCTGCAGCTGGGAGCCGACACCGAGCGGATTCGACACCAGGTGATCCAGCTCCTGTCGGGGTTCGGCGGTCAGAGTCCGGAGATGGGCGGCCCCGGCCTCGCCGCCCACGAGCTCCGGGCCGAACCGGTCGGTCGTCGCCTGCACCTCAAGGTGATGGGCCGACGCATCACCATCAGCATCGACGACCCAAGCTCCGGCGACCTCCCCGAGCTCGACCTCGTGATCCGCAACCCCGACCTCACCCCCGAGGACTCCCGGGCGATCTACCGGACGGTCCGGAACCTCGTCCGCCAGCTCGACCAACGCCTGGCCGACCTCGAGCCCCACATCGGGTTCGACGAACCGGAGGCCGGCACGCCGGACTGATCGGTCGGCGGCGCGCCAGTCGCCTGCGGCACCTTCGCACCAACCAAGGGCGAACTCAGGCCGGGAAGGGATTGAGCAGCTCACCACTGTGGACGTCGAAAATGAAACCGCCGACCACGAGGCCGGGCGGCAGGAGCACGCACGCCCGGATCAACTCGATGTCAGCCCGCAGGGTGGCGACCTGATCGGTGCTCGTGAGGAAATCCCAATCGCCCGGGTAGACACCGCTCGAAGCTTCGATTCGAGCCCGTAGCTCGTCCTCGCTCGACCCGACCACGGCGCAGTCCGTGTGCTGAACCACGCACACACGGGTGACCCGCAGCAGATTGACAGCCAGGACCAGAGACCGAAGGGCGTCGACGGTCACCCGGGCCCCCGCGTTGCGGATGATCTTGGCGTCCCCGGCCCGAAGACCGAGCATGGCCAGCGGGTCGATCCGGGAGTCGATACACGTCAGGACGGCGAGGCCCCGGGCCGCGGTCCCTGGCACTCCCGAGTCATGGAACTGGCGCCGGTAATCCCGGTTCGCTGCGAGCAGATCGTCGAACATCTCCCCAGTCTCGGTCCTGGCGCGCCCTCTCCCGTCTAGACGACCTCGTTGAGCTTGCCCGTGTGCACGTCGTAGACGAAGCCCCGGACGGCGTCGGTGTGGGGGATGAAGGGGCTCGCCTTGACGCGGGCGATCGACTGGCGGACGTCTTCGTACTCGTCGGGGAACGCCTCGAGGGCGAACGGCGGGCGGATGCCGGTGTCGTCCTGGATCTGGCGCTTCACCGCGTCGTCGGTGAAGGTGAGCATGCCGCAGTCGGTGTGGTGGATGAGGATGATCTCGGTGGTGCCGAGCAGGCGCTGGCTGATCGTCAGCGAGCGGATGGCGTCGTCGGTGGCCACCCCGCCCGCGTTGCGGATGACGTGGGCGTCGCCCTCCTCCAGGCCGAGCAGGCCGTAGGGGTTCAGGCGGGCGTCCATGCAGGCCAGGATGGCGATGTGACGCCCGGGAGGCATGGGCAGGTCGCCCTTGTCGAACGAGGCCGCGTACTGCTCGCTGTTCTCGAGCAGCTGGTCGGTGACGGACATGCGGAAGACCTCCCGTGTCGGGCCGCGGTGTGCGGGTTGTGTCGACAATTCCTATCAAACTAGTCGGGAATTGCGCAAGCGGGGAGCGGGACTACCGTCCTGGCAATGGCCGCGACCGGGGAAGCACGGATTCGTATCTCGGCCGCGCCGGGGAAGGTGTGGACGATGGTGTCCGACGTCACCCGCATGGGCGAGTGGAGTCCGGAGACGACGTCGTGCGACTGGCTCGACGGGGCCACCGGCCCGGCGGTGGGGGCCCGATTCAAGGGTCACAACCAGCGGGGCCGGGGCCGGTGGACCAGGACGTGCGAGGTGACGGCCTGCGTGCGGGCCAAGGAGTTCGCCTTCGTGACCAAGCCCGAGGACCCGGAGACCCTGTGGCGGTACGTGTTCGGACCCGCCGCCGGGGGGACGGAGGTCGTCGAGACCTTCGAGCTGGTCAAACCCATCTCCCGGTTCCGCCGGTTCCAGACGATGATCGGCTTCGGCGTGAGGGATCGGGTTCCCGATCTGGTCGACGGGATGCACCTGACTCTCGAACGGCTGCGGATCGCGGCGGAGGCGGGATAGCCATGACCGACCGCGACGAGATCTCTGTCGACAACGGCGCCCGCCGCCTCACCCTCGACGAGCTGGGCCGCAGCCAGCCGGGGATGGGCCGGCTCATGCCCGAGGTGGGGGCCCGCACGTGGAAGGCGTGGTACGCGGCCCAGGCCGGGAACTGGCGCCTGGCCCGGTGGCAGCTGAGCGAGGCGGCCAAGCTGATGGAGCTGGGCGCCTTCGTCCGGCCCAAGTACCAGGTGAGCATGGCCAAGTTCCTCACCGACGACTTCGACCCCGTGCGCCGGGCGGTGGAGGACCGGGATTTCGATGCCTTCGAGGCCCACTTCTCCCGCATGGTGGTGAAGGCGAACTACTACCACGACGTCTTCGACAAGGGTTTCATCCAGTGGAAGCTCCCCGACCGGCCGCCCCCCGACCTCGACCTGACGCCCCGCGACTAGCGGCCGACCGACGGCTTTGGGCGGGGTAGGCCGCGGGATCGGGCATCCTGGGGCGATGGGTGCGTCGATCTCGCCCGACCATCCGGAACCGGCCCCGCTTCATCCGGTCGACGTCGTGCTGCGGGCGGCGGCGGTGGCCGCGACCGCGGCCACGCTCGAGGAGGCGGCCGAGTTGGTCCTGGCCGACCTGTGCCAGCTGGCCGGCTGGCCGGTGGGGCACCTGTACGTGGCCAACGGCCCGACCGCACTCGTGCCCACCGCCATCTGGTTCCTGGCCGATCCGGAGCGGTTCCGGGTGCTGCGCCAGGTGGCCCAGGCCATCGCCGTCACCACCGGCCCCGGCGGGGGCCTGCCCGGGCGGGTGTTGGCCAGCGGGCGGTCGGAAGAGGCGGCCGACGTGGGCGAGGCCGCGGCCCAGGCCGGACTGACCAACGCCCTGGCCGTGCCCGTGCTGTGCGGCGGCGAGGTGGTCGCCGTGCTCCACCTCCTGGGCGGGCCCGCGCCGCCGGCCCCCGACCTCCAGGCCACCGCCGTCGCCGCCGCCGGTCAGCTCGGTCGCGTCGTCGACCGCCGGCGGGCGGCCACCGCCCGCGCCGACCGCCGTCGCCTGATCGAGACGGCCAACGACGCCTTCGTCCGCCTCGACACCGTCGGCACCGTCCTCGAGTGGAACGCCCAGGCCGAGTCGATGTTCGGCTGGCTGCGGGCCGAGGTGGTCGGCCGCCTCCTGAGCGAGACCGTGATCCCCGTCCGCTACCGGGTCGCCCACGAGCACAGCTTCCGCGAGGCGCTGGCCGGCAGGGAGAGCCCGTCCGTCTCCAAGCGGGAGCTGGCCGCCGTCCACCGCTCGGGCGCCGAGTTCCCCGTCGAGGTCACCGTCTGGGAGTCCCACGACGGCCAGCGGCGGGTGGTCGACGGCTTCGTCCGTGACATCAGCGAGCGGCGCCGGTTCGAGGTCCAGCTGGCCCGCCAGGCCCTCCACGATCGCCTCACCGGCCTGCCCAACCGGGTCCTGCTCCGGGACCGGT
This sequence comes from Actinomycetota bacterium, assembly GCA_034666105.1. Lineage (GTDB taxonomy): Bacteria > Actinomycetota > Acidimicrobiia > Acidimicrobiales > AC-14 > JAXDMK01. Next base: position 13,277 of record JAXDMK010000106.1, read on the forward strand.
TGGAGAACGCCCTCGCCCGCACCCTCCGTCACCGGTCCACCGTGGCCCTGTTGATCCTCGACGTCGACCGCTTCAAGGTGATCAACGACAGCCTGGGCCACGAGGGCGGCGACCGGCTGCTGGTGGCGGTGGCCGAGCGCCTGAACCAGCTCCTGCGCCCGGGCGACACCCTGGCCCGCATGGGCGGCGACGAGTACGCCATGTTGTGCGAGGACGTGTCCGGGCCGGAGGAGGCGGCGGCGCTGGCCGGGAGGGTGCTCGACTCCTTCGAGGCCCACTTCGCCATCTCCGCCACCGGGTCCGATCTCACCGGCGGGGGCGACATCGGCGGACCTCCCACCGACGTCGCCGTCACCGTCAGCGTGGGCGTGGCCATGGCCACCGGCGACGAGTCCGACGCCGACCTCCTTTTGCGCGACGCCGACGTGGCCATGTACCGGGCCAAGCAGCGGGGCCGGGGCCGCTTCGAGATCTTCGACGAGACGATGCGCCACGAGGTCGTCGACCGGCTGTCGGTGGAGAACGACCTCCGCCGGGCCATCCGCCAGGGCCAGCTGCGGCTCTTCTACCAGCCCATCGTCCACATCGACACCGGCCGCATCGCCGGCTTCGAGGCCCTCGTCCGCTGGCAGCACCCGGTGCGGGGCCTGCTGTCGCCGGCCGACTTCATCCCCCCGGCCGAGGACACCGGCCTCATCATCCCCCTCGGCCGGTGCGTCCTGGGCGAGGCCTGCCTGCAGGCGGCCGCCTGGCAGCGACGGCGCCACGTCGACCAGCCCCTGCGCATGAGCGTGAACGTGTCGGCCAAGCAACTGCAGTACCCGGGCTGGGCGGCGGAGGTGGCGGCCACGCTGGCCGAGTCCGGGCTGGAACCCGGCCACCTGGTGCTGGAGATCACCGAGAGCGTGCTGATGGAGGACGCCGAGGCCTCGTCCGGCCCCCTCGAGGAACTGCGCCGGCTCGGCGTCCGGATCGCCATCGACGACTTCGGCACGGGCTATTCGTCGCTCGGCTACCTCCGCCGGCTGCCGGTCGACGTCCTCAAGATCGACAAGTCGTTCATCGACGGGGTGGCCAAGGGGCCCCACGAATCGGCCCTGGCCCGGGCGGTGGTGAAGCTGGCCCGCACCCTCGGCCTCGACGCGGTGGCCGAGGGCGTCACCGACCGCCGCCAGCTGGCCGAGCTGCGCCGGCTGCGCTGTCCCTACGGCCAGGGCTACTACTTCTCCCGGCCCCAGCCGCCGGAAGTGGTGGCGGAGCTGCTGGAGCTGTCGTCGCTGCCCGCCGACGGCGCCGCCCCGGGCGAACCGCCGGCCCGCTAAGGGGTTGTCGGCCGACCCCTCTTGGCTAGCGTCCGCACCCATGGCAACCAGGCTGGAGATCGTGGGCGGCGGGCGGATGGGCGAGGCCCTCGTCGTCGGACTGCTGAACGGCGGGTGGGCCCGACCCGACGAGATGGTGGTGGTGGAGCCGGTGGCCGCCCGCCGCCGCCAGCTGGGGGACCGCTTTCCCGGAATCGGACTCTCCGGCACCGCCGTCGCCGCCGACGGGGCGGTGCTGGCGGTGAAGCCGACCGACGCCGAGGCCGCCTGCCGCGACATCGCCGCCGCCGGCGCGGCCCGGGTGTTGTCGATCGTGGCCGGCGTGCCCATCGTCCGCCTCCAGGAGTGGCTCCGCTCCGAGGTGCCGGTGGTGCGGGCGATGCCCAACACCCCGGCCCTGGTGGGGGCGGGGGCGGCGGCCATCGCCGCGGGGTCCACGGCCGGTGACGCCGACCTCGACTGGGCCGAAGGCATCCTGGGCGCGGTGGGGGTCGTCCAGCGGGTGCCCGAGTCGGCCCTCGATGCCGTCACCGGCCTGTCCGGTTCGGGCCCGGCCTACGTCTTCCTGGTGGCGGAGGCGCTCATCGAGGCCGGCGTGCTGAACGGACTGCCCCGGTCCACCGCCACCGCCCTGGTGATCCAGACGCTCCTGGGGTCGGCCCGCCTCCTGGGCGAGTCGGGAGACACCCCCGAAGGGCTGCGGGCGGCGGTCACTTCACCCGGCGGCACCACCGCCGCCGGCCTGCGAATCCTCGAGAACCGCGCCGTCCGCAGCGCCTTCCTGGAAGCGGTGACGGCGGCCACCGAGCGCTCCCGGGAGCTGGGCCAGGGCGGGTAGACGCGGCCCCACTTTCCTCACCAGCCCCAGGCGAATACATTGCCCCCAGGCGAAGAGGGGTGATCCCACTGGCACAACCAACAGATCGGGCACTGACTGACCGGCTAGAAGGCCGGGGTCGTTTTCTGACGGTGGCGGAGGTGGCGGGCATCCTGCGGGTGTCGACCATGACCGTCTACCGGCTCATCAAGGCGGGAAATCTGGCCGCGGTGCGGGTCGGCAAGTCGTACCGGGTGCGGGAGGACGACGTCGACACGTACCTGGCCCGCTCCTACACCGAGGCGGGATAGATAACCGCACGCCGTTAGGTTGGGGCCGTGGCCCCGCCTCTCGACACCCTGTGGTTCCTGTCCGACTACGGCCTCGACGACGAGTTCGTCGGCGTGGTCAAAGGCGTGGTGAAATCCATCGCCCCCCAGGTGACGGTCGTCGACCTCACCCACCGGATCCCGGCCTACGACATCCGGGCTGCCTCCCTGGCCCTGGCCCGGAGCATGCAGTACCTCGCCCCGGGGGTTGTCCTGGCCGTCGTCGACCCCGGCGTGGGCTCGGCCCGGCGGGCGGTGGCGGTGGAGGTGGGCAGCGACGACGTCACCGCCTTCTTCGTTGGCCCCGACAACGGCCTGCTGGCGCCGGCGGTGGCCATGGTGGGCGGGGCCCGGCGGGCGGTGTCCCTCACCAACGACGACTACCACCTCCCATCCCCCGGGGCCACGTTCGCGGGGCGGGACATCATGGCCCCGGCCGCGGCCCACCTCTGCGCCGGGCTCGAGCTCGACCTGCTGGGCGAGCCGGTCGACCCCCTGTCGCTGCTGCCCGGCCTCATCCCCCTCAGCCGGGTGGAGGACGGGCGCACTGTGGGCGAGGTCCTGTGGATCGACCATTTCGGCAACGCCCAGCTCAACGTCGACCCCGACGAGATCGCCGCCATCGACGGCCCCGTGCTCGTCCGCGCCGGCGACCAGGCCCGGGTCGCGGCCCGGGTGTCGAGCTATTCCGACCTCAAGCCGGGCCAGGTGGGCGTCCTGGTCGACTCCTACGGCCTGCTGGCGGTGGTCCTCGACCAACGCTCGGCGGCCGACGAGCTCCGCCTCCACACCGGCAGCGCGGTCACCCTCGAGCCGGTGCCGGACTGACCTCGTCTACCGTGTCGGCGTGCGCATGGGGACGACGATCGTGCTGGCGGTGGTCCTGGTCGCCATCCTGCTGGCCGCCTTCATCCAGTTCGTCGTGATCGGGATCTAGAACAGGGACGCGCAGAGGCGGCTGATCTCCCGTTCCAGGGACGCCAGGCCCTCGACCTTGCCGATGCACAGGGAGATCCCGGCGTCGGCCGCCGCCTTCTCCAGCTTCTCGTCGATGTAGGCGGTGTAGAGGATCATCACCTGGTCGGGACGGGCGGCCCGGATGCCACGGGCGGTGGCGAGGCCGTCCATGCCCGGCATCTTGTAGTCGACGACGACCACGTCGGGATCGGCCTCCTCGACGTTCTCGATGGCCTGGGGTCCGTCCGCGGCGTTACCCACTACCTCGAAGCCGTCGAGGCTGAGCATCGACGTGAGCATGCGGCGGACGTGGTCGGTGTCGTCGACGACCATCACCCGAATGGGCCGGGTCACGACTGTGGAGCCTACCTGCCTGACCCGAGTGACCCGTCCAGGTGCTGGAGCTGCTCGAGCACCTGCGCCAGCCAGGGCGACGGCGTCACCGGCAGGGCCGGAACCTCGGCCACCGGGACCACCGGACCCACGGTGCCCGGCGTCGGGGCCAGGTAGGGCGTGGCGGCCACCGGTTCGGGTACCACCTCCACCTCCGGCTCCGGCTCAGGCGCCGGCTGCCACCGGACCGGCGGCTCCGGCTCCGGCTCCGGCTCCGGGTCGGGCGGAGGGGGCGGCGGCGGCGGGGGCGGGGGAGGCGGGGCCGACTGGCCCTGCATGAACACCTCGACCACGAAGACCTGGCCCCCGGCCGAGACCACGCCGGCCCCGGCCCGCGTGTAGCGGGACTCGATCATGTTCCCGTAGTGGGCGGCGCTGTTGACCATCGTCTGGTGCACCACCTCGATGCTGCCGCCCATGCCGACGTTCTCGGCCAGCATGCTCCAGCCGCTGACCTCCGACCCCAGGCTCGGGTTGTGCATGATCGTGCCCGCCCCCGCCATGACGCCGGCCCAGGACTGGGCGACGGCGGAGAGGGAGCCGTCGACCTCGACCGGACCCACGCCCACCGAGGCCCGGGTGGAGTTGATCAGGGAGATCACCTGGTAGGCGTCGCCGGTCTGGGCCGACGCCGGCCGGACGAGGATCGACCCCAGCAGACCGAGCGCCACGACGGTCGGGACGAGGACGGTGTGGACGACCAATCTGGTCCTCCCCGACACCGTCCGCATCTGGGCCTCCCGTTGTTCGTTTGTTGCGATTTGGCTCTGCGCTCCGCTGTCGGCGGCGAGGGCGAAAACCTTGAGTCCATTTCTCACTCAGCGCGGCGAATTTGGGCACCAAGAGTGGCGATGCAACGACGGGCGGCGAGCCGAGTCACCACAACTCTTTGTGAAACGAAGCACGAGGTCGGTACACTCCGGAGCGTGAGATTGCCGTCCGGCGAGTAAACGCGGGATTGCGGATCACGTTCGAGGGGGTCTTCAAAAGTGCCTGAAGCGATGGGAACGGCCCCGCCGTCGGGCTCCAACGACCATTCCGCCGCCGCCGCCGCCGCCGCCGAACCCGGACCACCGGAACCGCCCGTCGACGGCAACGGGGCCGGCGTGCCCTCGCGCCTCGTCCGCAACAGCCGCCGCATCCCCGAGGCCACCGTCGCCCGCCTGCCCGTCTACCTCCGCTGCCTGCTGGAGGTAGTCGACGCCAAGACGCCCACGATCTCGTCCGAGCGGTTGGCGGAGATGGCCGGCGTCAACGCGGCCAAGGTGCGCAAGGACCTCTCCTACCTGGGCTCCTACGGCACCCGGGGCGTCGGCTACGACGTCGAGTACCTCTTCCTGCACATCAACCGGGTCCTCGGCCTCACCCAGGACTGGCCCGTGGTGATCGTCGGCGTCGGCAACCTGGGCCACGCCCTGGCCAACTACGGCGGCTTCTCCGCCCGCGGCTTCCGTATCGTCGCCCTGCTCGACGCCGACCGGCGCCGGGTGGGCGAGTTCATCGGCGACGTCGCCGTCCGCCACGTCGACGACCTGCCCGAGGTGGCGGCCGACCATGAGATCGCCATCGGGATCATCGCCACGCCCGCGGCCGCGGCCCAGGACGTGGCTGATCGCCTGGTGGCGGTGGGCGTGAGCTCGATCCTCAATTTCGCGCCGGCCGTCATCACCGTCCCCGCCGGCGTCTCCCTGCGCAAGGTCGACCTGTCGATCGAGCTGCAGATCCTCGCCTTCTACCAGCAGCGCCGGGCGGGCGGTGCGGCCGGACCGCCACCAACGGTTGTCACCTTCGGATGACCGGATGACCCAGTACCCGATCAACCTCGTCCTCGAAGGCCGGAGGTGCCTGGTGGTCGGGGGTGGTCTCATCGCCCTGCGCAAGGTCGAGGGTCTGCTGGCCTGCGGAGCGTCGGTCACGGTCGTGGCCCCCTCGGTCGACGATCGCGTGCGCGCCCTCCCCGGCGTCACCGTCGAGGAGCGCCCCTACCGGGCGGGCGAGGTGGCCGGCTACCGACTGGCGATCGCGGCCACCGACTCGGCCGCGGTCAACGGGGCCGTGTTTGACGACGGGGAGAACGCAGGCGTGTGGGTCAACGGGGCCGACGACCCGGGCCACTGCTCGTTCACTCTCCCGTCGATCCTCCGCCGGGGACCTCTCATGATCACCGTTTCCACCGGCGGACGCAGCCCCGCTCTCTCCCGCTGGCTGCGGCGGCGGTTGGAGACAGAGATCGGCCCCGAGTTCGAGATCCTCCTCGACCTGCTGGCATCCGAACGCGATCGGCTCCGGGCCGAGGGCCGGTCCACCGAGGGCCCGGGTTGGCAGAAGGCCCTCGACTCCGACATGCTCGGGCTCATCCGAACCGGTGACGTCACTTCCGCGCGCGAACATCTTCAGGCATGTCTCTCGTCGTCGTCGGACTGAGCCACCGCACGGTCCCGCTCGAGATCCTCGAGCGGATGACCGTCTCGGCCGAGCACCTGCCCAAGGCGTTGGGCGACATGGTGAGCCGCGACTTCGTGAGCGAGGCCGTGATCCTGTCCACCTGCCACCGCACCGAGATCTACGTGGTGGCCGAGCGCTTCCACGGTGGCGTGCAGGACATCCGCCACTTCCTCACCGGGCTGGCCTTCCTGCCGCCGGAGGACTTCAGCGACCACCTGTTCGCCTACCACGACGAGTCGGCCGCGTCCCACCTGTTCAGCGTGGCCGCGGGCCTGGAGTCGGTGGTGCTGGGCGAGAGCCAGATCCTGGGCCAGGTCCGCACCGCCTGGGAGCGGGCCCGCGACGAAGGGGCCGCCGGATCCCGGCTGTCGGCGCTGTTCCGCCATGCCCTCGAGGTCGGCAAGCGGGTCCGGTCGGAGACGGCCATCGGCCGGGGCGTCACGTCCCTGTCCCAGGCCGCGGTCGGCCTGGCCACCGACCGGCTGGGCACCCTCGAGGGACGCAAGCTGGTGCTGCTCGGCGCGGGTGAGATGGGCGAGGGCATGGCCGCCGACCTGGCTGCGTCCACCGAGGCCTCGGCCGGCGACGGTCCCGACGTGGTGGTGGCCAGCCGCACCCGCCAGCGGGCGGTCAAGGTGGCGGAGAAGGTGGGGGCCGACGTGGTCGACATCGACCAGCTGCCGGCCGCCCTGGCCGCGGCCGACGTCCTCCTGAGCTCCACCGGCTCGCCCACGGTGGTCCTGGGCCCGGCCGACCTCACGCCGATCATGGCCGCCCGGTCCTCCCGCCCGCTGCTCATCGTCGACATGGGCATGCCCCGCGACATCGACCCCGCGGTGCGGGCGCTACCCGGCGTCACCCTCCTCGACCTGGACGACCTGCAGGCCTTCGTGGAGGCCGGCCTCGACGAGCGGCGCAAGGAAGTGGCCCGGGTGCGTTCCATCGTCGACGAGGAGGTCGTCCGCTTCCAGGAGGCGGTGGCCGAGCGCCAGGCGGCCCCTCTCGTCACCGCCCTGCGGGATCGGGCCGACGACCTCCGGCTGGCCGAGCTGGCCCGCTACCGCAACCGGCTGGAGGGCCTCGACGCCCGCCAGCACGAGGCCGTCGCCGCCCTC
>JAXDMK010000107.1:0-23118 GCA_034666105.1 Actinomycetota bacterium
GCCGTCACGGCGGCGAAGGCCATCTCGACACAACGCGGGATGCGGGCGGGCTCCAAGTCGAGCTGCGATTTCGACTCGGCAAGTCGCAAGCACGTCCCACTGGACAGCACCTCGGGGGACGCGCGACCCTGTGTTACCCCAATCAGGAGGCCACATGCCCAGCGTCGATGGGTTGTGGCCCAAGAACAGGTGGAAGAGTCCCCCCTCGCCCACCACGAAGGCGCAGGTCAGCGGGGGTCAGGCGGCCTCGAAACCGGCCGAGTTCTACCGGATTTAGGTTGCGTCCGCAACGACCCGTAGCACCATCGAGTACGCAGCGCCGTGATCGGCAACGAGCATGTCGCCGTGACCTCGACGAGCCGGGGTGGGGCGGCGCAGGACGACGTCGCCGCAACGGAGCCCGTCGACCGCCCTTCAGCTTCCTTGGCCAGCGCGGGCGTCGATCAAGAATCGTTCGGGCCGCCCACTGAAAGGCGGGTCGGGTCCGCAACCGAGTGTCCGGAGATGATCGAGTCCGCTGGGTTCCACGCCGTGATGCGTCCTCGACGAAGGCCGGTCATCCACCGAGGAACCGGTCTGTGTGATGCGTCGCGCCCATTCCCAAACCTTTGTGTTTCCGCCCGACGGCCGCGCTACGGCCGGGCCGCAACCCATCGCAACGGTGCCGTTCGAGTTACCATCTGGCGGGGCCGGTGGCGTCTATCGTCTGTACGTGCCAACCGGTCTCCCGCCTCTGACGCTGGACACCCTCAGAGCGGCAGCCACTGAGTACAGCAAGCTTCTCAGCGCTACCCCCGTGCCAGCCCTGTTCGGCGTGAACGACGGGAAGACCGTCGGCACCTACGTTGAGGCGGCCTTTAACGTACACATCGCCACCGTGTTCGCCCACGACCAGGGCAATGCGGCGAAGGGTATCGATTTCCCTGGGCTCGGCGTCGATCTCAAGGTCACCTCGATAAAGCAGCCTCAATCCAGCTGCCCGTTCAGAGACGCAAGGCAGAAGGTGTACGGGCTGGGCTACCACCTGCTCATTTTCGTCTACGACAAGACTGACGATGCGGAGCTGAAAGCAGCGCGCCTGCACATCAAACACCTGGTATTCATAGACAGCGGCTACACCGCTGACTTCCAGACGACGACAGGGATTCATAGGATCCTGGACGCGAATGGGAACGTCGACGATGTCGACGCCTTCTTGCAGGAGCGCAACCTGCCACTCGACGACATCGGTAGACGGACGTTGGCCGAACAAATCATGGTAGAACGACCGCCAACCGGGTGCCTAACCATTTCTAACGCACAGCAGTGGCGGTTGCAGTATGGGCGGGCCATTGTCGTCGCATCCAACGGGTCCTCTCCTGGGGTGCACGATCTCAATGCCTAACAACGAATGGGGAGACTTTCAGACTCCTGCAGAACTGGCGGCGCTCGCGGTTTCGGCACTTCCCGGTCGGAGGTGGGGCCGAGTACTAGAGCCCACCTGCGGTATCGGGCGGTTCCTGGAGGCCGCGGACTGTCTAGGCGCTGACGTCGAGCGTCTCGGGATCGAGGTCCAACCTGGCTACGCCGAGCAAGCGAATGCCAAGGGTTTCAACGTGCTAGCGAGGAACATCTTCGACCTTAACCTTGAGAAAGACCTGAAATGGAACTCGAGTGGCCCACTCCTGGTGCTAGGGAATCCTCCGTGGATCACTAGCGCCCAGTTGGGCGGCCTCGGATCCATCAACCTGCCGGCGAAGTCGAATATCCGCAACCTAAAGGGCTTCGACGCGATCACGGGCGCTTCTAATTTCGACATCGCTGAATTCATCTTTCTGAAGTTGATGCTCGAGTTGCAGGCGGAGCGACCAACGATCTCATTACTTGTGAAGACTCACGTCGCCCGAAACGTGCTTTCATTCGCAGCGCAGTTCGGCCTTCCATATTCCCGGTTCACCATGAGAGCCATCGATGCCAAGGCGTGGTTCGGAGCCAATGTCGACGCGTGCCTTTTCACCCTTGAGCACTCGACCTCGCCCGAGTATGTATGTGACATCTACCCGCACATCGACAGCCAGGAGCCTTCGCGCACTATTGGCGTAGTAGATGGCCGCATCGTTGCCGATATGGCCCGATACAAGCGAACGTCTTTTGTCGACGGGTCTTCTCCCCTGGTGTGGCGCTCCGGTGTCAAGCACGACGCTTCGGCGGTCATGGAGATCACGCATGAGACTCGGAGCCAGTTCGCAATTGAGGACGAGTATGTATTTCCACTCCTCAAGTGCACCGATCTCTTTCGTGGACGGCTCGAGCCAACGCGGCTTATGGTGGTTCCTCAGCTCCGGTTTGGTGAGGATACTGCCCATCTCCAGCTGGACGCACCAATGCTTTGGGCGTATCTGGAATCACACGGGAACATCCTTGACACGAGAGGCTCTTCCATCTACCGGCACCAGCCCAGGTTCGCCGTGTTCGGCTTGGGTGAGTACACATTCGCGCCCTATAAGATCGCGATCTCCGGCCTCCACAAAGAGATCCGTTTCGTTGTCCTGGGTCGAGCCGAGGGTAAGCCGGTCGTGGTGGACGACGCTTGTTACAGCCTTTCGTTCGAGGATGGAATCGAGGCGTCGATGTGCTTCGCCCTTCTCACCAGCGAAGCGGCCACGGACCTGCTCGAATCCCTGGTGTTCTGGGATGCGAAGCGGCCGATCAGCAAGAAGCTTCTCCAGCGTGTCGACCTGTTGGCTATCGCCCGCAAAGCGGACGTGGCCCAGCTGGAGCCGCCGGCGGACGATGCCGCCCGCCAGCTGGGCGTGGATCCGCCGCCCTCCTGGCGAACGGTGCTCGACGACTTGGTGCAGGACTGGGAGCTCCCGGCCCCGAAGCGTCGTCAAGCGGCGGACAACACGGTCGAGGCCCGATTGTTCTGAGACGAGTGACGCGCGACCGATCGAGCTGACGTGTACCTCCACCCTTGTCCGCGCCGGCGTTGGGCGTCGAAAATCGAGAGGTGCGCGACCAGGGAGGTACCGCCGGACTGCGGGCGCTGGGGGAGGTCTTCCGGCACCCGCCCCTGCGCCGGCTGGAGCTGGCCTGGCTGGCGACGTCGGTTGGCACGTGGGGGGGATCGCTGGCGCTCGCCGTCCACGCCTTCGACGCGGGCGGGGCGGTGGCGGTCGGGATCATGGCCCTGTGTCGGAGCCTGCCGGGCGGTCTGGCCGCGCCCGTCCTCGCCCTCGCCTCCGATCGAAACCCGCGGCGGACTGTCCTGCTGGTGGCCAGTGCGACGCAGGCGGTGGTCACGGCCGCCGCCGCCCTGGCCGTCGGACTCGGCGCGCCGCTGGGCGCCGTCTACGTCCTGGCCTGCCTCCTGGCCCTCGTCAGTCCCGCCTACAAGCCGGCCCAGACCGCTCTCCTCCCCCGGCTGGCGGCCACGCCCGCGGAACTGTCGGCCGCCAACGTGGCCGCGTCCATGGTCTCCAACCTGGGCTTCGTGATCGGAGCGGTCAGCGCCGGTGAGCTCCTGCAGGCGACGTCGACCGCCGCCGCCCTGACCCTCCTGGCCTGCGCCCATGCCGTCGCCCTGGCCCCCCTGCTCCGGATCCCGGCCGACCCCCGGCCCGACCCCGATCCCGATCCCGACGCTCGCCCCTCGCGGGAACTGCTCGAGGGCTTCGGCACCGTCGCCCACCAGGCCGACCTGCGCCGGCTGGTGACGATGGTGGCCGCCGTCACCGCGGTCGACGGGGCCATGGATGTCCTGGTGGTGGTGGTCGCGCTCGATCTGCTCGCCGTCGGCGAGGCGGGAGTGGGCTATCTGAACGGACTGTGGGGCCTCGGTTGCGTCGTGGGCGGCCCCGTCGTCCTCCGCCTGCTCCGTCGCCGACAGCTGACCCTGGGCCTGGTGGCCGGCTCGCTTCTGCTCGGAGCGTCGGTCGCGGTCACAGGGGGTCTGCCTCATATCGGCGTCGTCGGGGTCGCCCTGGTGTGTTTCGGTGTCGGCCAGACCGTCGTCGACGTGGCCATTGAAACGCTCCTGCAGCGGCTGACGGCGGATCACGTCCTGGCCCGGGTCTTCGGGGTGGTGGAGGCGGTCTCGGTGGTCGCGGGGGCGGCGGGGGCGTTGGGCGCGGGGCTGCTGGTGCAAGCCATCGGTGTCCGGTCGGCGCTCGTGGCGGTGGCCGGGCTGATGCCCGCCGTCGCCCTGCTGCGGGGGACCGGACTCGCCCACCATGAGGTGGGGGGCCCGATCTCGGGGCGCGACTACGCCCTCCTGCGTGACCACTCGATCTTCGCCCCCCTGCCGGTGGCGATCAGCGAGCGCCTGGCCCGGGCGTTGGTGGAGATCCACCCGGTGGACGGAACGGAGGTGATCAGCCAGGGTGACCACGGCGACCGCTTCTACCTCATCGCGTCCGGCGAGGTCGACGTGATCAGGGACGGCGTCTTCCGCCGGACCATGGGCCCGGGAGAAGGGTTCGGCGAGATCGCCCTGCTGCGGGACACTCCCCGGACGGCCACCGTCCGGGCCCGGGCGGGGGTGGTGCTGCTGGCCCTCGACAGGGACCTCTTCCTCGAGGTCGTGGCCGGCCAGTCCCGCAGCGGGCGGGCCGCGGTCAACCTGGCCGCCACCCACGAGGGGCCGTGGTCAGGCGCTGACCAGTAGGCTGAGGCGGTGGCGCAGCGTCGGGTCGTCGCCTCGACCTCGACTCCGTCCCGCCTGCCCGCCGGCGTCCGACGAGTGCCGCTGGTCACCCACGTCGACGGTCGGGGGTCCTTCACCGAGCTTTTCCGGGAGGAGTGGGACATCGGGGTGGCGCCGGTGCAGTGGAACGCGGTCCGGTCCGACCCCGGCGTCCTGCGGGGCTCCCACGTGCACGTCTCCCACCGCGATTACCTGATCGTCCTGAGCGGCGGGGCGCAGGTCTTCCTCCACGACCTGCGCCGGGGCTCGGCCACCGAGGGTCAGAACGCGGTGGTGGATCTGACCGGCGAGCGCCTCGAGGCGCTGGTCGTCCCGACCGGGATCGCGCATGCCTTCTGGTTCAGTGAGCCGTCGCTGCACGTCTACGCGGTATCCGAGTACTGGGACCCCGACGGGGAGTTGGGGTGCCACTGGAGCGACCCGGAGCTGGGACTGCCGACGTTCGCCGAGTTGCCCCATGTGTCGCAGCGCGACGACGGCCTGCCCCCGCTCAGCGTCCTTCGCGCCCAAGTCGAAGGCGCACAGCCGTTTGCCTCCTCCGCCACCACCACACCGGCCGCATCGCCCGATCCCTGATCCGCCACGTCCGGGTCGCTTCGAACCACTGCACCTGGCGGTCGAGGTCGGCGACGATCTCCCGGTGCCAGGCCAACTCGAAGCCGGGCTCGACCATCCGCCGGCGCCATTCCCCGATCTCCTCCACTCGACGTTCCGCGGGCCACCCTCGCCGGGCCGGGTTCGGGAGGACGAGGGCGGTCGGGCGATAGCCGCTGGTCGCCCGGCAGGACTCGTCGGCCAGGAACTGGCGATACATGTAAAGGTCGCTGGCGACGGTCGTCGGCGCCGGCCGCCAGCCGTGCGGGAGGCGGCGGTACATGGCCAGCGTGTGGCCGAAGCAGGCGAGCGGGACCCGGTTCTTCGTCTCGAGGAGCAGGCGGCGGTACTGCGGTCGGGCGAGGTCGACGATCTGGACGGTCATCGTCCCGTCCGGGCTGATCTGCACCGGGAGGGTGTGGGCGATGTCGGCGTTTCCGAGCAGGTCGGACATGGTCTCGAGGTGCCACGGCGCCCACAGGTCGTCGTCCGAGAGGTAGCAGACGATCCGGCCGGTGGCGGTGGCCAGCGCCGCGTGGCGGTGCAACTCCCCGTTGCGGGCGCCCTTGGGGTTGTCGAAGAAGCGGACCCGGCCGTCGCTCCCGGTGATCTCGCCCATGATCTCCCGGGTGACGTCGGGCACGCCGTCTCCCACCACCAGGACCTCGATGTCGGTGACGGTCTGATCCAGCGCGCTGCTCACCGCCAGCCGCACCGTCGGGCCGTGGTTGTGGGTGGGGATGAGGACCGTCGCCTCAACCATCCGGCGAAACTAACCCGCCGATCCTCCGGGAGATTCAGGTGCGGCGCAGGGTGACGTCGTCGACCTGGGCCTTGAGGCTGGTGGTGAGGGCGACGAGCACGTCGACGCTGACGGAGGTGCCGCCCGCGGCCGGGGGACTGGAGACGGCGACCTGCTGCCAGGCGCCGGTGGCGGTGACGACGACGGTGCGGTACTGCACCACCGTCGATCCCCGGTACTCCCGCAGCCTGAGCGTGACCGACCGGCCCGCGGGAGCCTTGACCCACGCCGACGCGGTGTAGGTCGCCCCCGCCGCCGTCGACGACACGGTGTTGGGCGAGTCGTCGAGCACGGCGTCGCCCGATGAGGTCGTCCGGCCGATCTGGGCCGAGCACGCCCCGCTGTGGGCCACCGCGCAGGTGCGGGTGAGGGAGGTGTTGTTGTTCCCGGTGTTCCACTTGGCCAGCCCCGACTCGAAGCCGGGGTTGGCGATCAGGTTGGGCCCCGGCACCGGCGGCACCGTCGTCGTCGTCGCCGGCGGCCGGGTGGTGGTCGTGGTCGGCGCCACGGTGGTGGTGGTGGTGGTCGTGGTGGTCGTGGGCGGCCGGGTGGTCGTGGTCGTCGGGGACCCGGCCACCGCGTACGACGTGGACGACACCTTGAGCGACGAGACGTCGACCGCCTCGAACGCCGATCCGGGGACGTTGCGCAGGAGGCCCAGGTCGGTGTCGTCCCAGCCCGGATCGGGGGCGCCGCTCATGAACCACGGCGATCCGTTGTCGGCCAGCACCATGCCGTGCTGCTTGAGGGCCCGCAGCACGACCTGGTTGGCGGCGGAGAACCCGCTGATGTCGAACGACGCCTTCAGCCGGAACCAGGCGCCCATGGGCGGGTCGGAGGTGCCGCCGGAGGCCGCCTTGTGGCTGGCCGGCCACACGTAGGCGTCGGAGGTGCGGGGGGCGGTGACGCGAATGGCGTGGTCGATGGTGCCGGCGGCGACCTCGTCCCGCCGGACCAGTCCGGGAAGTATGGGCAGCCCGGCGGCGTCCCCCGACGTCCAGCCCAGGGGCCGCATGGCGTTCGAGCGCAGGTCCCACGTGGCGCCGGAGCCGGCGGCCCACGACGCCCCGCCGTTCTGGGGGTAGGCGCTGTACAGCTCCCACAGCCGGCAGGCGTCGCGGTCGACGATGAGCACGTGGCGGTCGCCGGTGGCGGCGGGGCCACCCTCGATGGGCGCGTTGGTCGGCACCGGGTACGGGCCGGGGTCGCTCTCGTCGGCGTAGTCGAAGCTCACCGGCACGCGGGGCTGGGTGCCGGCGACGGTGGTGAAGGGGATGCCGATGGGCCCCCCGTCCCAGATGCCGCTGCCGAAGTCGGCTTTGAGCTTGGCCGTGGTGCCCACGCTGGCCACCCACGCCGCCGACTGCGGGTGCACGGGCAGCGCCGACACGTCGGCGTGCCAGAAGGAGTCGGCGGGGGACATCGGGCAGGCGGGGGCGCCGGGGACCGGCGTCGCCTGACCGGGCGCGGCCGGGAGGAGGCCGGCCGCCACCGCCAGGGTGACCATGATCGTCCACGAGATGGTGCGCCGGCGCGACATGCGCGGCCTATCGGCAGGCGGACCGGGATCCTTGAACGACGGTCAGCGGGGACGTCGCCGGGGACCGCCGGCGGCACTGGACGCGGGCCACGGCGAGCGACGTGCGGAGTTGCCGGCCGACGTCGACGGCCGGCCGTAGCCGCCGGCTCCGTTCCCAGTCCCGCCTCGACCGGCCGACGGGCGGCCGCGGGTGGGGCCGGGACGGGCCGGAACCGGCGCCTCGGCCTGGGGCCGGAACACGGGCTCGGCCGCGGGACCGGCCAGGGCGCGGGTCTGGTGGGCCCCGGGGCCGACGCTGGCGGACGCGGGGCGGATGCCGGCCTGGCGGATCATGCTGGCCACGTCCCGGATCTGGTCGGGCAGGATCACGGTGACGACGGTGCCCTTGGCCCCGGCCCGGGCGGTGCGGCCGGAACGGTGGAGGTACGCCTTGTGCTCGGTCGGCGGGTCGACATGCACCACCAGGGCGATGTCGTCGACGTGGATGCCGCGGGCGGCGATGTCGGTGGCGACCAGCACCCGGGTGGAGCCGTCGGCGAAGGACGCCAGGTTCCGGTCCCGCTGCGACTGCGACAGGTTGCCGTGGAGGTCGAGGGCGGGGATGCCCCGGGCGGTGAGGTCCTTGGCCAGCTTCTTGGCCCCGTGCTTGGTGCGGGTGAAGAGCAGGCTGCGCTCCTTGCCCGAGGCCAGCTCCCGGACCACGGCCGGCTTGTCCTCCAGCGTCACCGTGAAGGCGTGGTGCTCGAGGTCGGGCGGCGTGGAGTCGACGTTGTCGACCGAGTGGGTGATGGGGTTGTCGAGGTAGCGGCGGACCACGGCGTCGACCGCCCGGTCGAGCGTGGCCGAGAACAGCATGCGCTGGCCGCGGGGCGGCGTCTGGTCGAGGATGCGCTTGACCGCGGGCAGAAAGCCCAGGTCGGCCAGGTGGTCGGCCTCGTCGAGCACGCAGACTTCCACCGCGTCGAGCCGGCAGTGGCCCTGCTGGATGAGGTCCTCCAACCGGCCCGGGCAGGCGACGAGGACGTCGACCCCGCCCCGGAGCTGGGTGACCTGGGGGCCCTGGCTGACGCCGCCGTGGATGACCGCGGGCCGGCGCAGGCCCATGGCCACGGCCAGCGGGGTGATGGTGGCCGCCACCTGGGCCGCCAGCTCCCGGGTGGGGACGAGCACCAGCGAGCGGGGGTAGCCCGGACGCCGGTTCTTGGTCGACTTGGCGATGGCCACCACGATCGGGATGGCGAAGGCGGCCGTCTTGCCGCTGCCGGTGCGGGCCCGGCCGAGAACGTCACGGCCGGCGAGCGAGCTCTTCAGGGTGGCGGCCTGGATGGGGAAGGGGGTGGGGCAGCCGGCCCGCTCGAGGGCGGCGATGATGGGGGCGGGGACGCCCAGCTCGGCGAACGTCGTCCCCTCCACGGGGACGTCGACGACCTCGAAGGCGGGGGCGGCGGCCAGCGGCTCGGTGAACGGGCGGCGGCCGGCGGGGAGGGAGGGCTGCGACGGACGGCGACCGCGACGGCGCGCGCCGGTGGGTGCGGGTGACATGGGATGTTCCTGTTCAGTTGGAGGTTGGCCGTTGATGCTGCGGCCACACGCTCCGAAGAACGGGAACCCTGCGCTTTGGGTGCGCTTCGCACTCGACCCCGACCACGCCGATCGGCGGAGTCGCAGACCCCAGAGTACCGGACCGACAACTCCGAGCCGCGCCGGGGCTACCGGCCTACGCTCGCGGGGGCGACGGGCCCCGTTACGGCGCCACTGAGTGCACGACGTCAGGGGTCCGCTCGCCGACCCTTGCGCTCGCCCTCCCGCCGGATCGCGTTCAGGGCCCACCACGCCCGCCGGCGCACTCCGCCGTCGGGGTGCTCCATTCGCTCCGCCAGCGCCCGCTGGAGGTCCGGGTCGTCGACCAGCGGCGCCAGCCCCTCGAACCAGCTCTCGTCGCCGCCCTCGTCGACCACCCCGAGGAGCAGCCGGCGGAATCCGGGACGCAGGTCGTCGTCGATCTCGGCCCGGGGAACATCGACCAGCACCCGCCGGGCGGCATCGGCCTCCGGACCTGCGTCGAGGGCGGCCATCGCCAGCTCCCGGGACCATTCGGCGGACCAGAACCGGGAGGCCAGCTCGCCGACCCAGTCGGGCACCCACCAGTCGTCACGATCCGCACCGCGGGCGGCGCCCAGGATGATCTGGCGGGCGATGGCGACCTCGGACGGATCGAGGCGTGCCTGCCGGACCGTCGTGAGCATCCGCAGGGCGCGCCGGGCGACGCCGGGATCGTCGGAGCGGAGCCGACGCCGTAGCTCCTCCCGCAACCGGGGACCGCCGAGCGTGCGAGCCAGCCGTCGGTGACCCCGAAACTCCCGGCGGTCACCGACGTCGACCGCCCGCAGCAGGATCGCCTGTACCCGCTCCCGCTGGTCCTGCGACAGTTCGTGGCGGGGGAGCAGGGCGAGGATCGTCTCCTTGGCGTAGCCCGAGCGGAAGCACCACGGGTCAGCCTCCAGGAAGACGAGCGCCGGCTCGATCGCACCCGGATCGCCCCCTCGGAGGCGGGCGACGTCGGCCCAGAACTCGGGCGGGTACATGACGTCGACCGCCTCCCGCAGCTCGCGGGCGGCGTCCTCCCACGGGCCGTGGCCCCCCGGGCGGCCCCGGGCATCGAAGGCCTCACCGAGGGCCCGGTGCTTCTGGCGCAGATGGGCGGCCCGGCGCTCGACCCACTCCCAGTCCGATTCCTCGCCCCGTTCGAGCACCGCCGGGCGAGAGGCCAAGCGGGCCTCGGCCCGGGCCAGGGCGCCCGCCTCGTCGGCGGTTAGAGTCTCGAGGGCGGAGAGGCGGCGGTAGGCCTCGGCGCACGATCCGTCGCGACCCTCGGCCCGGGCGGCCGCGCCTCGGGTCCGGTAGTGGGCGACGACGACGTCGTGCTGCATGGCGCCGACCGCGGCCGCCGTCGCCGAGGCCACGAGGTTGAGAGGGAGGGGTACCCGTCGGAGGAGGTCGCCGCAGGCCTGCGCAAACGCGGACGCGTGACGGGCGATGGCGAGGTCGGACGGACCCACGAGCGGGAACGAGCCGAAGGTGGCCACCGCCGGCCTGTCCGGACGGGCGGCGATCAAACCCTGGAGGACGGCGCGGGCCGTCACGTCCCCGGAGACGGGGGGCGTGACCAGGACGAAGAGGGTTGCATCGTGGACAACCACCAGGACGACAGCGTCGGGGCGGGAGAAGGGTATGGCGAGGACGGGTTCCTGCTCCCAGTTGTCGGGCGGGACGAGCGCGAAGCCGGCGGCGGGCAGGAAGTCGAAGTGGCGCGGGACCGAGAGCGCGGCGCTGGGCCCGGCGGGCGGGCGACCGTCCTGCGCCTCGGCTGCGTACGCCGGATCCATGAAGGCCGACCACGCCGGCAGAGGCAGCACGGCCATGAGGTAGGCCTCGAAGGGGAGGAGGTCGCCCACCAGGGAATTGTCGCCCGAGCCGCCATCCGGCGGACGAACATTTCCGCCGGCCGTGGCGATACCGTTCGAGGCATGGAACCCAGTCCCGCAGGGGAGCTGTTCGTGGCCGCGGTGACCGAGCTCGCCTCCCACGGGGCGATCCAGCAGCGGTTGAACCGGGCGTGGACGTCGGCCCTGGCCAACGTGGTCCCGGCCGACCTGCCCGAGGGTCTGCAACCCCGGGTCGAGGAGCTCACCGGCAAGCTGGGGGGCAACCCGATCACCCGGGCCATGCTCACCGACGACGAGTCGGCCCGCATCGCCAAGGAGATCGTCGCCGTCGCCTTCGAGCTCTGCCGGGGCTCGTGAGCGCCTGCTTCTGCTGCGGGCACGACTACCCCGACGACGAGCTCGACCGTCTGCGGGACCGCTCCGAGGTCGCCGTCTGCGGGAGATGTCTCACCTGGCTGTTGGCGTCCCGGAACCCGGACATGGTGCGGGCGGTGCCGGTGCTGCCCACGGCCGACCTGGCCGCCTCGACCGCCTTCTGGACGGCCGCCGGCTTCGGCGTCGAGGCCTACAGCGCCGATTTCGCCGCCGCCACCCGGAACGGCGTAGAGCTGCACCTGGTGGGAGTGGACGGGTCCGACCGGGACCGGGGCGGGGCCTACCTGCACGTGGCCGACGTCGACGCCGTCCGGGCCGCCTGGGACGCGGCGGGGCTGCCGGTCTCCGCGGTGCGGGACGAGCCGTGGGGGATGCGGGAGTTCCACCTGGTCGACCCCGGCGGGAACCGGGTGCGAATCGGCCGGAGCATCTCCGACTAGGCGTGGCCGAGACCCCGTGGTGGCGGCGCGCCGTCATCTACCAGGTGTACGTCCGCAGCTTCGCCGACTCCGACGGTGACGGGATCGGCGACCTGCCCGGTGTCCGGTCCCGCCTGCCCTACGTGGCCGACCTCGGCGTCGACGCCATCTGGCTCAACCCCTTCTACCCGTCCCCCCAGGCCGACGCCGGCTACGACGTGGCCGACTACCGCGACGTCGACCCCACCTTCGGCACCCTCGCCGACTTCGACGGGCTGGTGGCCGACGCCCGCGGCCTCGGGCTGCGGGTGATCGTCGACCTGGTCCCGAACCACACGTCCAGCGAGCACCCATGGTTCCGGGCCGCCCTGGCCGCGCCGCCCGGCAGTCCCGAGCGGGCCCGGTACGTGTTTCGTGAGGGGCGCGGCGACTCCGGCGACCAGCCCCCCAACGACTGGCAGAGCGTGTTCGGGGGGCCGGCGTGGGCCCGGGTGGCGGACGGGCAGTGGTACCTGCACCTCTTCGCCCCCGAGCAGCCCGACCTCGACTGGACGAACGACGAGGTGCAGGCCGAGTTCGAGTCGATCCTGCGCTTCTGGCTCGACCGGGGCGTCGACGGGTTCCGCATCGACGTGGCCCACGGCCTGGCCAAGGACCCGGCCCTGCCCGACCTGGCCGCCGGGTTCGCGGTGTCGGGGGCGGCCTCGGCCGGCCATCCCCACTGGGACCGAGACGACGTCCACGAGGTCTACCGGCAATGGCGGCGGGTCACCGACGCCTACGACCGCGACGTGGCCTTCGTGGGCGAGGCGTGGGTGGAGACTCCCGTGCAACTGGCCCGCTACCTGCGCCCGGACGAGCTGCACACCGCCTTCAACTTCAACTTCCTCCTCGCCCCGTGGGACGCGGGCGGGCTGCGTACCGCCATCGACACGAGCATCGAGGCCCTCGCCGGCGTGGGCGCCCCGCCCACGTGGGTGCTGTCGAACCACGACGTCGTCCGCCACGTCACCCGCTACGGCGGCGGGCCGGAGGGTGTCCGCCGGGCCCGGGCCGCGGCCCTGCTCATGCTGGCCCTTCCCGGCAGCGCCTACGTCTACCAGGGGGAGGAGCTGGGCCTGCCCCAGGTCACCGACCTGCCCGACGAGGTGCTGCAGGACCCGACGTTCTTCCGCACCGGCGGCCTCGAGCGGGGCCGCGACGGCTGCCGGGTGCCGCTGCCGTGGTCGGGGACGGAGGCCCCGTTCGGGTTCGGGCCGGCGGGATCGACGCCGTGGCTGCCCCAGCCACCGGACTGGGACCGGTTGACGGCGGAGCGGGAGGCGCCGGACCCCAACTCGATGCTCACCCTCTACCGGCAGGCGCTGCGGGCCCGGAAGGCCCACCTCGGTGACGAGGCCCTGGAGTGGGTCGACTCCTCCGCCGACGTGCTCGCCTTCCGCCGGGGACCCGGGTTCGGGTGCGTGGTCAACCTGGGCGACGAGGCGGTCGAACGGCCCGCCGGGGTGGACCCCGAAACCCCCGTGCTGCTGGCCAGCGGCCCCCTTCCCGACGATGGCCGGATTCCGGGTTCGACCACGGTCTGGTACTCCGATCAGGCGTAGAATCCGGGCCGCATCGAGGACGGCGGACGGGGACGGGGAGGGCAGCATGGGCCGGAGAACGCTGGTCGTGGCGCTCGTCGGGGCGATCGGCCTGAGCCTGATGATCTCGCCGGCCGACGCCGCCACCGCCCCGGTGGCACCCAGACCACCAGCAGCGACGTGACCGCCGTCAACACCGGCATCCTCGGCACCGCCATCGCGGTCGGAGGGGGCGGCGGCGGCTACCCGGTCGCCTTCTGACCCTCATCCGATACGGGTCGCACCGCGACCAGGTCGTCGAGGCGTGGCCGCCGGAGGGCCGGGGATCGGGGCCACACCCGGTGGTGGTGAGCATCCACGGCGGGCTGTGGCTCGATTCCTACGGCCGCGACCTCATGGATTCCGTGTGCGGCGACCTCGCCCGGCGGGGGTGGTTGGCCTGGAACCTCGAGTACCGACGGCTGGGATCGCGGCGGTCGGACGGTGGCTGGCCGAAGACGTTCGACGACGTGGCCGCGGGCATCGACGCACTGGCCGACCACGCCGACCTGGCCGACGGGAGACGGGTCGCCGTCCTCGGCCATTCCGCGGGGGCATCGCTGGCCTTGTGGGCCGCGGCCCGGCCCGGGCTGCCGGAGGGGTCTCCGGGCGCCCACCCCGAGGTCACGGTGCGGGCGGCGGTGTCGTTGTCGGGCATCCTCGACCTGACCGCGGGCGCCCTCGACCGGCGGTCGGTCGTGGGTCCGGGCCTGATCCGCTTCCTCGGAGGCAGGCCCGACGAGGTGCCCGACCGCTACCGGCTGGCCTCGCCCGCCGAGCGTCTACCCCTCGGCCCGGACATCCGCCAGCTGATCGTGCACGGCGAGAACGACGGCACCGTCCCCCCCGAACAGAGCCTCGCCTACGCCCGCCGGGCGCTCGACGCCGGCGACCCGGTGGAGCTGCGCCTCGTCCCCCGCGCCGGGCACATGGACCTGATCGACCCCCGCTCCCCGGCGTGGACGGCCACCGCCGAATGGCTCGACCGCGGGTTCATCCGCCGTTGACACGGGTGCGACGGGTCGGAAACGAACCCGTCCTACGGTTTGGCTCCTGAGCGGGCTCGTCCACCCGTAGCCGCCCCGCAGCCCGGACGAGCTTGCCCTAGCCCCGGATGAAGAGGGCGATCGCCACCGCTCCGGCGAACACCACGATCGTCGCCCGCAGGATCCCGGTGTCGAGCCGCCGGACCACGGTGGCACCCGTCCATCCACCGATCAGGCTCGACGCCCCCATGAGGCCCACCGCCGACCACACGACCGGCCCGAACAGGGCGAAGACCACCAGCGCCACCGAGTTGACGACGAGCACGAGCGCGGCCCGCAGGGCGTTGAGCCGCTGGATGCCGTCGGGGAGGAAGAGGCCGAGCACGCCCAGGAGCAGGACCCCGCCCCCGGCCCCGAAATAGCCGCCGTAGACGGTGCCGACGAACACGCTCACGTGCAGCAACGACGACCGGTGCTCGCCCGATCCGCCCGGAAGCCGCTGCACGGCGGCCGCCATCTTGGGCTGGACCGCGACGAGCACCGCGGCGAAGGCGATCAGCCACGGCACCACGCTGCGGAACACGTTCTCCGGCGTGTTCAGCAGGATCACGGCGCCGGTGAGACCCCCGAGGGCGCTGGTCGCGCCCAGGGAGAGAACCCGCCGGCCCTGGCCCTGGAGGTCGGACCGGTAGCCGACGGTGCTGCCGGCGTAGCCGGGCCAGATGGCGATGCTGTTGGTGACGTTGGCGACGACCGACGGGTACCCGACCGCCAGGAGGGCGGGGAACGAAACCAGCGACCCGCCCCCCGCCACCGCGTTGAACACGCCCGCCACGAACCCGGCCCCGACGAGGAGGGCGATCTCCGGCGGCGTCACCCGCTTCCGACTGTCGAACGGGTGACATTTTGCGGTCCCATGACCCTCCAAACTGTCACCAGTGGGCGGTCATGCCCACCCGCCCGGCGGGGTGGGTGGTGCGTTACGGAGCGGGTGCGGTGGGGGCCGGTTCGGGCTGCGGCGCCGGGGGCGCCGGGGGCGCGGGCGGGGGCGGGACCTCCCGGGTACAGAAAGCGCAGGCCCGGGCGCCGGTGGGGATGCTGCTCAGGCACCACGGGCACTCGCGGGTGGTGGACTCCACATCGGGCTCGGTCTTGCGCCGGGCCATGAGCGTGTTCACCGGCCGGACGACGAAGAAGTACACCGCGGTGGCGATCAGGAGGAACGCGATCACCGCGTTGAGGAAGTTGCCGTAGAGGATCTCCCCGCCGCCGATCTTGAGTTTGAGGCTGGAGAAGTTGGTCGAGCCGGGGATGGCGAGGAGGGGGGTGAAGACATCGGTCACCAACGATGTGATGACGGACCCGAAAGCGGCGCCGATCACCACCCCGACGGCCAGGTCGACCACATTGCCTCGGAGGATGAAGGCCTTGAAGTCTTTGAGCATGCCTCGACGCTAGTGATCTTGGTCGGCCGGTGGTGGGAGGATCCGGGGCGTGCGCATCCGGGTCGGCACCCTCGCCGAGCTCCAGGCCGAGGGCCGGCTGCTGGCCAAGGCCGGCAACCACGGGGTGTGCGTCTTCTGGCACGAGGGCCGGGCCTACGCCCTCGACGACCGCTGCCCGCACATGGGCTTTCCCCTGCACCGGGGGTCGGTGGAGGAGGGGCTGGTCACCTGCCACTGGCACCACGCCCGCTTCGACCTGGCGACCGGCGGCACCCTCGACCCGTTCGCCGACGATGCCCGCGCCTTCCCGGTAGAGGTCGACGGGGGCGATGTCTTCCTGGTGGTGGAGGCCGCCGACGGTCGGGTCGAGCACCACCGGCGGCGGTTGGCGGAGGGGCTGGAGAGCGGATTGACGCTCGTGACGGCCAAGGCCGTCCTGGCCCTGCTGGAGGCGGGCGAGCCGGCGTCTTCGATCGTCCGGGCCGGGCTCGACTTCGGCATCGCCAACCGGGCGTCGGGATGGGGCTCCGGGCTCACCGTGCTGGTGGCCATGGCCAACCTCCTGCCCCACCTCGACCCGTCCGACCGGGGATCGGCTCTCGTCCACGGGCTCGCCTTCGTGGCCCGCGACACTCGCGGCCGCCCGCCCCGGTTCCCGCTGGCGCCGTTGGGCGACGGCGAAAGGAACGGGGACCGGGCGCCGTCGATCGAGCGCCTCACCACCTGGTACCGGCGCTTCATCGAGACCCGGTCCGACGAGTCGGCCGAGCGGACCCTGGTGACGGCCATCACCGCCGGCCACGGGCCCGACGACGTCGCCCGCATGATGCTGGCCGCGGCCACCGACCACGTCTTCCTCGACATCGGCCACACCGTCGACTTCACCAACAAGGCGTTCGAGGCCCTCGACCACGTCGGCTGGCAACGGGCGGCGGCGGTCCTGCCCACCCTCGTCGACCAGACGGCGGCCGCCCAGCGGGCGGAGGAGGGCGAGCGCTGGCGCCACCCCGTCGACCTGGCCGCCCTGGTGGCCCGCACCGAGGCGCAACTGCCCGACGTGATGGCGGGCCGGCCGGCCTGGGAGGTCTTCGGCCCGGTCGAGGT
This sequence comes from Actinomycetota bacterium, assembly GCA_034666105.1. GTDB lineage: Bacteria > Actinomycetota > Acidimicrobiia > Acidimicrobiales > AC-14 > JAXDMK01. Next base: position 17,018 of record JAXDMK010000107.1, read on the forward strand.
CGCCGCCCTCGCCCACGATGTCCTCGTCGACGACCCCGAGCACGTGGTCGGGGCCCTCCTCGCCGCCCTCTCGTCCGGCGCTGCGCCCCACCAGCTGGGACAGGCGGTCGCCTACGCCGCCGCGCTGCGCATCGCCCGGTTCCACGTCCAGAACGACTTCGGCGACTGGGACGTCGTCCACCACGGCTTCACCCACGCCAACGCCCTCCACCAGTGCCTGCTCCGCCACCCGTCGCCCGAACTGGTCCGGGGCGTGGTCCACGCCGCCCTCCGCATCTATCTCGACCGCTTCCTCAACGTGCCCGCGGCCCGTCCCCCGGCCACGACCGCCGGCGACCTGGCCGACCTCCAGGCGTGTTGGGACGCGCAGGGCGGCGTCGACCGGGCCGGCGCCGTCGCCTACGGGTACCTGCGGGGCGGCGGCGACCCGGCGGCCCTGGTGGCGGCCCTCGGTCACGCCCTCCTGGCCGAGGACGCCGGCTTCCACTGGTTCCAGATCGTGGAGGCGGCCGTCCGCCAGTTCCACGCCTGGCCGGCGGGATCGGAGGAGGGCGCCATGATCCTGGTGGCCGCAGCCCGCTTCCTCGCCGCCCACACACCCACCCGCCGGGAGCTGCCCCACGTGGTCCGCATCGCCGGCCGCCTCCGCCGGGGCGAGGACCTGTTCGAGGAGTAGCACCGGGCCGCCCGACCTACCGAACCGGTGACGGCAACAGCCCCCCGAGGGCGCTGGACGTCACCAGTTCGCAGGCCCCCCGCAACCGGTGACGGCCACAGCCCCCCGAGGGCGCTGGATGTCACCAGTTCGCAGGCCCCCCGAACCGGTGACGAAAACAGCCCCCCGAGGGCGCTGGACGTCACCAGTTCGCACCGGCGGGCGAGCGTCAGCCGGCGAGGTCGGGACCGGGGCCGCGGGGCCAGGCGGCCTCGGCCCGGGCCAGGACTTCCCGGAGGGGGAGGCCTTGGCGACGGGCGACGCGCACGGCGTCGTCGTGTTCGGCCTTCACCCGGCCCGCGCTCACCTTGACCCGCACCGGCAGGCCGTCGACCTCGACCTCGGCCGTCGCCCGGGCCGCCGGCCATCGCTCGAGCGTCATCCCCCGCACCCCGAGGCTGCCCGTCTCGGCGGTGAGTATCGCCGCCAGTTGGTCGGCCAGCACCAGGTCGCCCAGGGCGCTCACGGTGTGGGCCGGGCGACCCTTCTTCATGAGGATGGGGGTCAGCCAGGCGTCGTGGGCGCCGGCCTCCATGAGAGCGGCCACCGCGTGGGCCAGCACCTCGCCGGTGGCGTCGTCGACGTTGACCTCCAGCAGCACCACCGGCTGTCCCGGCCGTGGCGTCTTCTCCGGTTCGTCGGTGGGGGCGTCGCCCAGGACGACCTGGAGCACGTTGGGCAGCCCGTCGATGTCGCGCTCGCCGGCCCCGTAGCCGGTGGCGGCCAGGGTCAGCTCGGGCAACGGCCCGTACTCGACGGCCATGGCCGCCAGGAGGGCCGCGCCGGTGGGCGTCGTCAGCTCGACGCTGATCTCCCGCCCGTAGGTGGGGGCGCCCCGCAGCAGCTCGAGGACGGCCGGGGCCGGGTTGGGGATCACCCCGTGGGCGCTGCGGACCATGCCCAGCCCCGTCGCCACCGGGCTGGCCGTCACCCGGTCGACGCCGAGTATCTCCAGGGCGGCGCAGGTGCCGACCACGTCGACGATGGCGTCGAGTCCGCCCACCTCGTGGAAGTGGACCTGCTCGGGCGGGCGCCGGTGGAGCCGTCCCTCCACCTCGGCCAGGCCCCCGAACACGGCCTGGGCCCGGTCGCGCACCCGGCGCGGCAGCCGGGCCTCGTCGACCAGCCCCGAGATGTGGGCGTAGGTGCGCACCACGGCCGTGTCCTCACAGCGGACGTGCACCTTGGTCGCGGCCACCCCCGCCCGCAGGACCGGCTCCGCCTCCACCGACCACCCCGTCACCGGCAGCCGCTCGAGCAGACCCACCACCTCGCCCAGGTCGGCGCCGGCGTCGACCAGGCTGCCCAGGGCCATGTCGCCGGCGATCCCCGCGAAGCAGTGGAACCATGCCGTCCTCATCGGGCCGTCCTCATCGGGCCGTCCTCATGCCGGCAAGAGGCGGACGACGGCGCAGGCGGCGCCGAACCCGTTGTCGATACCGACCACCGTCAGCCCCGACGCGCACGAGGCCAGCATGGCCAGCAGGGCGGTGACCCCCTCCAGCGACGCCCCGTAGCCCACGCTGGTCGGCACCGCCACCACCGGCGCCGGCGTCATCCCCCCCACCAGGCTGGCCAGCGCCCCCTCCATCCCCGCCACCACGACGACCGCGTCGGCCGCGGCGAGCTCGTCGGCGGTCGCCAGGAGCCGGTGGACCCCGGCCACGCCCACGTCCGACACCAGCGTCGGATCGAACCCGTGCGCCCGCAGCGTGGCCACGCACTCGGCCGCCACCGGCAGGTCGGCCGTCCCCGCGGTCAGCACGAGCACACGGCCGGGTCGCAGCAGCCGGGACCGCCACACCAGCGTCGTCCCCGTCCGCACGCATCCCGGGTTGGCCGCCATCGCCGCCTCCGCCTGGATCTCGTCGGCCCTCGTCAGGATCACCGGGCTGCCGCCCCCGGCCAGCAGCTCCTCCACGATGGCGGCGCAGTGCTCGGGCGCCTTCCCCGGCCCGTACACCGCCTCCCCGAAGCCCTGGCGCAGGGCCCGGTGATGGTCGACCCGGGCGAAACCGAGGTCGGCGAAGGGCAACCGCCGCAGCCGGGCCACGGCGTCGTCGGCCGAGAGGACGCCGGACCGGACGTCGTCCAGCAGATTTCGCAGTGTCGGCTCGTCCACAGCGGCCATTATCGTCGGCGCCATGGCCCCCACGCCTCGAGTCGGCTTTCTCGGCCCCCACGGCACCTTCGGCGAGGAGGCCCTGCTGGGCCAGCCCGACCTGGCCGCGGGCGAGCTGGTGGCGATCGCGTCGATGCCCCTCGTGCTCGACGCGGTGGCCAAGGGCGAGGTCGACCTCGGCTTCGTCGCCATCGAGAACTCGATCGAGGGCACCGTCCTCCAGGTGATGGACGGGCTCGTCTTCGAGCACGACCTCCTCATCCAGCGGGAGGTGGTGATGGCCATCAGTCAGAACCTGCTGGCCCCGCCCGGCACCGGCCTGGCCGACGTGCGCCGGGTGGTGTCGTTCCCCGTGGCCATGGCCCAGTGCCAGAAGTTCTTCAACGAGCACCTCCCCCACGCGGAGATGGTGGCGGCCAACTCCACCGCCGAGGCCGTCCGCCAGGTGGGCGAGTCGCACCCGGAGGCGACGGCGGCTCTCGGCTCGGCCCTCGCCGGCCGGCTGTACGGGCTGGAGGTGCTGGCGGCCGACGTCGAGGACAACCCGGAGAACTCGACCCGCTTCGTGGCCGTGGCCCGGTCGGGCATCCCCGCTCCCACCGGCCACGACGTCACCAGCATCGTGTGCTTCCAGCGCGACAACCATCCCGGCAGCCTGCACGCCATCCTGGGCCAGTTCACGGCCCGGAACATCGACCTGGTCAAGCTCGAATCCCGTCCCACCAAGAGCTCGCTGGGCGACTACTGCTTCATCATCGACCTCAAGGGCCACGTCGACGACGAGGTGGTGGCCGACTGCCTCCGCGACCTGCACGCCCAATTGGCCGGCCTCAAGTTCCTCGGCTCCTACCCCAAGGCGGGCGACGCCGGCCCCGCCATCCGGCGCGACGCCGAGGCCTCGTGGCGGGCCGCCGACGAGTGGGTCAAAGGCCTGCGGAGCCAGATCGACCGCCAGATCGAGTTGTAGTCTCGGCCCTCGGGAGGGATGGCAGAGCGGCCGAATGCGAGGCTCTTGAACAGCCTTGGACGAGAGTCCCGTGGGTTCAAATCCCACTCCCTCCGCCGAATCGGCAACCTCGACAGAACCCACACCGGTCACTAGTCTCGCTCCCAACAAGGAGGTCGGGGATGCGAGCCTGGCGAATCGCACTGGGATTCCTTATCGCGGCGGTGGGGGGCATTTTGATGCTGCCCTCGAGTTCGGCCCAGATTCCCCCGCCGCCCACGCTGCCGCCCTTCACCCGGCCGCCGTTCACGTTCCCGCCGCCGCCGACGATGCCGCCCCCCACCTCGCCGCCCCCCACCTCGCCGCCGCCGACGATGCCGCCGCCGACTTCGCCGCCGCCGACCTCTCCGCCCCCCACCTCGCCGCCGATCAGCCTTCCCCCGAGCATCGACCGTCAGATCGATGACCTCATCGACCGGTTAGCGGGTTTCGGCGACCAGTTCCAGGACATCATCGACCAGCTGCACGAGCTCCAGTCGCAATTCTGATCTCCGGCGGCCGGTGAGGGCCGTTGTCCAAAGGGTGCTCGAGGCCCGGGTCCGGGTCGGCGGCGACGTGGTCGGCGAGATCGGGCCCGGCCTGTGCGTGCTGCTGGGCGTGACCCACGCCGACACCGTCGCCATCGCCCACGCCATAGCCAAGAAGCTCTGGCACCTGCGGATCTTCGCCGACGACGCCGGGGCGATGAACCTCCCGGTGGCGGACGCCGGCGGCGCCGTCCTGGTGGTGAGCCAGTTCACGCTCTACGGCGACACCAGCCGGGGCCGGCGCCCCTCATGGGTGGCCGCCGCCCCCGGTCCGGCGGCCGAGCCCCTGGTCGACGAGGTGGTGGCCGAGCTCCGCCGGCTGGGGGCCACCGTCGCCACCGGCCGCTTCGGCGCCCACATGCTGGTCGACCTGGTCAACGACGGCCCCGTCACCCTCGTCGTCGAAGCTTGAAGATCGTGGCGCCACGCCGCCCGGCGGCGTGCGAGACTCGTAGCTCCCGGAGAGGTGCCCGAGTGGCCGAAGGGGGTCGCCTGCTAAGCGATTAGGGGCTGATAAGGCTCCTCGGGGGTTCGAATCCCCCCCTCTCCGCCACCTCCGTCGTCATCTGGCGAACCGTCGGGCGTTTCGGCGCCGGCGAGCTCCTTGCGGATCTTGAGGAAGTAGACCACCGACGCCACCAGGCCGATGCCGAACGGCGCTCCCACCCCCAGGACCACCACCCACCGGGTGCGGCTACGGCCGATCGTCTGCCAGGCGGTGGGGCGGCGGAGGGTGGCGTCGACCGCCGCCCACAGGGGGATGGCGGTCATGGCCACCACGAGGATCGCCCAGCCCAGGGCTCCGGTGTTGTCGGGCAGGAGCAGGGCCAGCGCCGACACGACCAGCACCGAGACCAGGATCGGGCGCACGATCCAGTCCGGCGCCCGGGACGAGCAGCGGGCGCCGAGGTAGACGCCGGGGATGCTTCCCGCGGTCAGGGCGCCGACCAGGCCGACCGAGATATGGCCGAAGATCATCTGCCCGACGGTGGCCGACAGCACCAGGGGGACCGCCTGCACCAGGTCGGTTCCGACGAGGGCCTTCGACGTCAGGCGGGGATAGAGCAGCATGAGCAGGACGATCATCAGCGATCCCGAGCCGACCGACGTCATGCCCACGATGAACCCGCCGACGACGCCGATCAGCACCGTCGGCCCCCGCTTGACCGAGTGGAGCAGACCCTCGGGGGCGTCGCCCAGGCCGTAGCTCCGGTGGCGGGAACGGGCGGTGAGCACGGCCTTGGCCACGATGGCGGTCGACGCCACCAGGAGGGCCCAGCCCAGCAGGCGCTTGACGTCCTTCTGCACGGTGGTTGCGTCACCCAGGTGATTGAGGAGGAACGCACCGGTGAAGGCGGCCGGCACCGACCCCATCACCAGGAACTTCACCAGCCGCCAGTGGATGGTGCCCCGCCGCATGTGGACGCTGCCCCCGATGGGCTTCATGACCAGCGAGTTCACGAGGTCGCTGGCCACCGCCACCCGGGGGTCGACCTTGAACAGCAGGACCAGGGCGGGCGTCATGAGGGCGCCGCCGCCCATACCCGTCAGCCCGACGGAGAAGCCACCGACCAGCCCCGCGACCACCAGCAGCAGGGGGTTGACGTCGGTGCCGGAGACGGCCGCCAGCACGCTAGTGACCATCTGGGGTCCGGCTCCCGGTCGACGTCAGGGCCCCGGTCGTGAAGCGTGCCCAGTCCTCGCGACGCACCCGGAGGACTGTAGCGGCCG
>JAXDMK010000108.1:0-5550 GCA_034666105.1 Actinomycetota bacterium
ACGATGTACGCCCCGCCGTAGGCCTTGCGCAGGACGACGCAGATCCGGGGGACGGTGGCCGCCGAGTAGGCCGCCACCAGCTGGGCCCCGTAGCGGATGATGCCCTGCCACTCGATGTCCTTGCCCGGCTGGAACCCGGAGCTGTCGACGAAGGTGACGAGGGGGATGCCGAAGGCGTCGCAGCACTGGACGAACCGGGCCGCCTTGGTGGACGCGTCGATGTCGAGCGTGCCCGCCCGGTAGCTGGGTTGGTTGGCGATGACCCCCACCGGGGCGCCGTCGAGTCGGCCGTAGCCGGTGACCACGTTGGGCGCCGCCCCCGCCCGTACCTCGAGGAACGAGTCGCGGTCGACCACGTCGCCGATCACGGTACGCACGTCGTAGGAGGCGGTGGCCCGGTCGGGGACGGTGGTGGCCGCCACCCGGCACGGCCGGTCGACCGGATCGTCGCAGGCCACGACGGGTGCGTCGGCCCGCCAGTGGGACGGCAGGTAGGAGAGCAGGTCACCGACCGCCCACGCCGCCTCCGCCTCGTCGGCCACCACCAGCGACGCCAGGCCGCTGCGCCGGGCGTGGACGTCGGCTCCCCCCAGCTCGGCGCTCGTCGTCGGCAGCCCGGTGAACTCCTGGACCGACGCCGGCCCGCTCACGTAGGCGTAGGCGTCGGCCGTCATGACCACGTGGTCGGCGATCCCCAGCATGAGGGCGGGGCCGGCGAGGCACGGCCCCATCACCGAGAACACGATCGGCACCGTCCCCGAGGCCTCGCTCAGGGCCCGCGCCACCCGCCCCCACGCGTGGAGGGAGGCCAGTCCCTCCCGCACGTCGGCGCCCGAGGTCGACAGCTCCCCCACCACCGGCACCCCGACCTCGATCGCCAGCCGTATGAGGCGCTCGAGGACCTGTCCCTCGACGGGGCCGATGGCACCCCGGTGCGGGCCCCCGGCCAGGCGGAACCAGGCCACCTGGCGTCCGTCTAGATCGGTGAGCGAGGCCTGGACGGCGCCGCCGCGACGGGCCGCGACGGGCACGCCGGTCATGGTGCGGGGGAGAGCACCAGGCTGGCGTTGTGTCCGCCGAACCCGAAGGAGTTCGACACGACGGGGGCGGCGGCCAGCTTCCGGGCCTCGCCGTGGACGACGTCGATGGTCAGCTCGTCCTCGGTGCGCTCGAAGTTGGCCGTGGGCGGCACCAGCCCGGCCCGCATGGCGAGGAAGGACGTGACCGCCTCGACCGCGCCCGCGGCCCCGATGAGGTGGCCGGTGGCGCCCTTGATGGACGTGACCGGCGGCCCGTTCTCGCCGAACACCTTGAGCATGGCCTCGGCCTCGGCCGCGTCGTTGAGGGGGGTGGACGTGCCGTGGGCGTTGACGTGGCCGATGGCGGACGGCTCGATGCCGGCGTCGACCAGGGCCAGGCGCATGCACTCGGCCGCGCCCACACCCCCCGGCGACGGGGCGGTGATGTGGTAGGCGTCGGCGTTGCGGCCGTAGCCGGCGACCTCGCCGTAGATGCGGGCGCCCCGGGCCACGGCCCGGTCCCAACGCTCCAGCACCAGGAAGGCGGCCCCCTCGCCGATGACAAAGCCGTCGCGGGCCACGTCGAAGGGGCGGGACGCCAGCTCGGGAGCCTCGTGGCGGCCGCTGAGGGCGCCCATGCGGGCGAAGGCGGCGATGGCGATGGGGGTGACCGCGGCCTCCGTCCCGCCGGCCAGCACCACGTCGGCCGAGCCCTCCCGGATCAGGCGAGCCCCCTCCCCCACCCCGTGGGAGCCGGCGGCGCAGGCGGTGGCCACGCAGAAGTTGGGGCCCGTCCAGCCCAGCTTCATGCCGATGAGGGCAGCGGTGGCGTTGGCCATCATCATGGGGACCAGCATGGGGCTCACCCGTGATGCCCCCTTGGTGAACAGGACCTGCTCCTGCGCCTCCTGGGTCATGAGCCCGCCCACGCCGGTGCCGGCCACCACGCCGCAGCGGGCGGGGTCGGCGCCGAGGTCGCCGGCGTCGGCCAGGGCGTCGGCCGCGGCCGCGAAGCCGAGCTGAGCCACCCGGTCGGCCCGCTTGGCCTCCTTGTAGTCGAGGTAGGCCAGGGGGTCGAAGTCGACCACCTCACAGGCGAACTGCACCGGCAGGTCGGACGGGTCGAAGCGCTGGATGCGGGCCGCGCACGACCGGCCCTCGAGCAGCGTGGCCCAGAAGGTGTCGAGATCGGAGCCGGCGGGCGTCTTGACGCCCATCCCGACCACGGCCACGCGAGATCGGGCCTCCCGGCTCATGCCGGGTTGGTGCTCTCGGCCGGCTCGGACGGCTCGGCGATGCCGATGACCAGGTCGATGGCCTCGCCCACGGTGGTGATGCCGTCGAGCTTGTCCTCGGGGACCGAGATGGAGAAGCGCTCCTCCAGCGCCATCACGACCTCGACCAGGTCGAGGCTGTCGGCGTCGAGGTCGTCCTTGAAGCTGGACGTCTCGGAGACGATGCCGGGGTCGACCCCAAGCACGTCGACCGCCACCTCGGTGAGCTGCTCGAGGACTGTCGCGCGATCCATGTTGTGAGTTCCTCCTCAGGAAGTGTCATCAGCGATCTCAGTGGCCCATTCCCATGCCGCCGTCGACGGGCAGGACGGCGCCCGACACGTAACCGGCTGCATCGGAGCAGAGAAAGGCCACCACCGCGGCGACCTCCTCGGGTGTGCCGAACCGACCCAAGGGTACCTGGCCGGTCATCTGCGCCTTGCGCTCGTCGGAGAGGGCGTCGGTCATCGCCGTCGTGATCGGTCCCGGCGCCACCAGATTGACGGTGATCCCCCGGGAGCCGAGCTCGCGGGCCACCGTCCGGGTGAGGCCGATGAGACCCGCCTTGGCCGCCGCGTAGTTGGCCTGGCCGGGCGAGCCGGTAAGGGCCACGACCGATCCCACCAGCACGATTCGGCCCCAACGGGCCCGCACCATACCCGGGGTGGCCCGCCGGACGGCGTGGAAGGCACCGTCGAGGTTGGTGCGCAGGACCTCAGCCCACTGCGCGTCGCCCATGCGCATGACCAGGCCGTCGCGGTTGATCCCGGCGTTGGAGACGAGGACCTCGACCTTGCCCCACGCCTCCTCGATCTGGGCGAAAGCGGCGTCGACCGACTCCGGCCGGCTCACGTCGACCTGGATGGCGAGCGCTTCGCCGCCCGTGCTCTCGATGGACTGGCAGGTCTCCGCCCCGGCGGCGGCGTCGGACCCGAAGCACACTCCGACCCGGTGCCCGTCGGCCGCCAGGGCCACCGCCACCGCTCGGCCGATGCCCCGGGACGCGCCCGTCACAAGCGCGACCCGCCCCCCCATCAGCGACCCTGCCCCCAGCGGACGACGGCGCTGGCCCACGACATCCCCGCCCCGAACCCGGACAGCAGCACCAGGTCACCGTCGTGCAGACGTCCGTCCTCGGCCGCCTCGGCCAGGGCGATCGGCACCGACGCGGCCGAGGTGTTGCCGTAGCGCTCGATGTTGACGAACACCTTCTCCGGCGGGAAGCCGAGCCGGGAGGCGGCACCGTCGATGATCCTGATGTTTGCCTGATGAGGAACGAAGAGATCGATGGCGGAGGCGTCGAGGCCGGCCGTGGCCATGGCCGTCTCGGCCGACTCGACGATGGCCCGGACCGCCCGCCGGTAGACCTCCTTGCCCTCCATCTTCAGCCACTGCTCGCCGGCGGCCACCGTCTCCGCGGTGAGCGGGCGGCGGCTGCCCCCGCCCGGGATATAGAGGAGGTGGGCGGTGGATCCGTCGCAGTTCAGGTCCCAGGACAGGAGGTTGCGGTCGGCGCTGGGGACCAGCACCACCGCCCCCGCCCCGTCGCCGAAGAGCACGTTGGTGCCTCGGTCGGCGGGGTCGGCCACCCGGCTGAGGGTCTCCGAGCCGATGACGAGCACCGGGCCGAAGCCGCCGGCGGCCACCATGGTGGCCCCCACCACCAGGGCGTAGACGAACCCGGAGCAGGCCGCGTCGAGGTCGAAGGCGCCGCAGCGCAGTCCCAGCCCCTCCTGGACGAAGGCGCCGGTGGGGGGGATGGGCTGCTCGGGGGTGCACGTGGCGACGATGCAGCAGCCGATGTCGGACGGGCACAGGTCGGCCCGCTTGATGGCGGCGGCACCGGCCTCGATGGCCAGGGTGGCCGTGCTCTCGCCCTCGCCCGCCCAGCGGCGCTCCTTGATGCCGGTGCGCTCGGTGATCCAGGCGTCGCTGGTGTCGACCATCTGGGCCAGGTCGTCGTTGGTGACCCGTCGTTCGGGGACGGCCATCCCCCACCCCGCGATCGAGACGCCGATCCCCACCGGCCCGGTACCTGCTGCAGGCATCAATGGGCCATGCGGAGCCACGCCACCGGCTGGCCCTCACGCACCCGCTCTCCGGCCGAGGCCAACAGGCCCATGAGTCGACCGTGGAACGGGCTGTGGACCGGCGTGGAATGGCCGATCCCGTCGACGAAGCCGATGACCTGCTGGCGGGCCACGTCGGATCCGTCGGCGCTGGCCTCGGACGCCCCCGCCAGGGCCTCGTCGATCGGGCGGAACTTGCCGGGGGCGGGAGCCAGGATCACCCGTTCGGGGACCATGAGCACCTCGCCGTGTACTGATCCGGCTTCCATCACGCGACCTCCAGGAGAAGGGGGACGTCGCTCGGGGCGGCGACGTTGCGGGTGGTGACACCCGAGAGGGTGCGGCGGGCCAGTCCGGACAGGACGGCACCAGGACCGACTTCGAGAAACGTGCGGGCACCGAGAGCGGCGAGGGTCTCCAGAGATTCCCGCCAGCGTACCGGTGACACGAGATGACGGCTCAACCGCTCCGGCCAACCGTCGGCGCCGGAGTGGGCGGCGGCGTCGGTGTTGGCCACCACCGGCGCACTGGGCGCGGCGAAGGTGGTGTCGGAGAGGTGGTCGAGGAGGTGGGCCGCGGCCGGCGCCATGAGGGGCGTGTGGAAGGCGGCGGCCACCTTGAGAGGCATGACCCGCTTGACGCCGAGCTGGCGGGCCCGGTCGGCGGCGGCCTCGACCCCCTTGGGGGTGCCGCCGATGACGACCTGGCCGGGGGCGTTGTCGTTGGCCACCCACGAGGTGCGGCCGGCCGATGTGGCGCCGGCGGAGGCGGCCTCGGCCTGGTCGAGGGATGCGCCGAGGAGGGCGGCCATGCGTCCGGGGCGGGCGTCGGCCGCGGCCTGGGTGCACTCGGCCCGCTCCGCGGCAAGGCGCACGCCGTCCTCGAGAGACAGGGCGCCGGAGGCGATGAGGGCGGTGATCTGGCCCAGGGAATGGCCGGCGAAGGCGATGGGGGCCTCGTCGAGCGCGTCGCGGACCGCCTCCCACGCCATGAGGGAGGTGAGGAGCACCGCCAGCTGGGCTTCACGGGTGCGGCCGAGGACGTCGGCGCCGGCGTCGAGGAGCAGGTGGGCGAGGGGCTGGCCGAGGGCGGATTCGGCCCGTTCCACCACTTCCCAGGCCGCCGAGGTACGCCAGACCTCACCCATACCGGGGACTTGGGTCCCCTGGCCGGGGAAGAGCAGGGCGA
>JAXDMK010000109.1:0-23623 GCA_034666105.1 Actinomycetota bacterium
GCAAGTACCACCCCCACGCCCCCGAGGCGGTCTACGACGCCCTCGCCCGCATGGCCCAGGACTTCAGCCTCCGCCACCCCCTGGTCGACGGCCACGGCAACTTCGGCTCGCCCCACGACCCCCCCGGGGCGATGCGGTACACCGAGTGCCGACTGGCCCCCCTCGCCATGCAGCTGCTGGCCGGCATCGACGAGGACACCGTCGACATGGTGTCGAACTACGACGGCAAGGAGGAGGAGCCGTGGGTGCTGCCCGCCCGCTTCCCCAACCTGCTGGTCAACGGCAGCCAGGGCATCGCCGTGGGCATGGCCACCAACATCCCGCCCCACAACCTGGCCGAGGTCATCGACGCCACCGTCCACCTCATCGACCACCCCGAGGCCACGCCCGACGAGCTCATGGCCTTCGTCAAGGGCCCCGACTTCCCCACCGGCGGGCTGATCCTGGGCCGGGCCGGCATCCAGGACGCCTACCGCACCGGCCGCGGCTCGATCAAGATGCGGGCCGTCTGCGTGATCGAGGACGGCCCCCGCGGGCCCCAGATCATCGCCACCGACATCCCCTACCAGGCGTCGGTGGAGGCGATCGCGGAGAAGGCGGCCGAGCTGGTCAACGCCCGCGCCATCGACGGCATCCGCGAGATCCGCAACGAGCGGGCCAACCGCCAGAACCGGCTGGTGTTCGAGCTCAAGCGCGACGCGGTGGCCCAGGTGGTGCTCAACAACCTCTACAAGCACACCCCGTTGCAGTCGAGCTTCGGCGTCAACATGGTGGCCCTGGTCGACGGGGTGCCCCGCACCCTCAACCTGGCCCAGATGCTCACCGCCTACGTCGGCCACCAGGTCGAGGTCGTCACCCGCCGCACCAAGTACCGGCTGCGCAAGGCCACCGACCGGGCCCACATCGTCGAAGGCCTGATCCGGGCCCTCGACATGATCGACCAGATCATCAACCTGATCCGGGCGTCGGCCGACAAGTCCGCCGCCCGCGACGGGTTGATGGCGGAGCCGTTCTCCTTCAGCGAGGTCCAGGCCGAGCACATCCTCGACATGACCCTCGCCCGCCTCACCCGCCTGGGCCGGGCCCAGCTCGATGCCGAGCTGGCCGCCCTGCGGGAGACGATCGCCGAGCTGGAGGCCATCCTCAACGACCCTGGCCGCCTGCGTCAGGTCATCAAGGACGAGTTGGCCGAGGTGCGGGCCAAGCACGCCGAGCCCCGCCGGGCCCAGGTCACCTTCGACCCAGGCGACCTCGACACCCTCGACCTCATCGAAGACGAAGACCTCGTGGTCACCATGAGCAAGGCCGGCTACATCAAGACGGTGTCGGCCGACGCCTTCCGCACCCAGGGCCGGGGCGGCCGGGGCGTGCAGGGGGCCAAGCTGCGCGACAACGACTACGTCGAGCGCACCGTGCACACCACGGCCCACGCCTTCCTGCTCTTCTTCAGCAGCCGGGGCAAGGTCTACCGGCTCAAGGCCCACGAGATTCCCATGAAGGAGCGCACGGCCCGGGGCACGGCCATCGTCAACCTCCTGCCCCTGGTGCCGGGCGAGCGCATCCAGGCCATCATCGACACGCGCGACTACGAGACCAGCCGTTTCCTGGTGTTCGTCACCAGGAAGGGGCAGGTCAAGAAGACCCGTTTCACCGAGTACGACTCGTCCCGGCGCGACGGCCTCATCGCCATCAACCTGCGGGAGGACGACGAGCTGGTCCGGGTCATCCAGACCGGCGGCGAGGACGACATCTTCATGGTCGCCCGCTCGGGGATGACCGTCCGCTTCTCGGAGGACGAGGTGCGGGCTTCGGGACGGGCGGCCCAAGGTGTGATCGGTATGCGCCTGCGCGACGACGACGAGGTGGTGTCGGCCGACGCGCCGAGGCCCGACGCCCCCGACCTGCTGGTCGTCACCGACGCCGGCTACGGCAAGCGCACCAAACTCGAGCGCTTCCCCCGCAAGGGTCGGGGCACCATGGGTGTGCGGGGCATCCGCCTCACCGCCCGCCGGGGCTACGTGGTGGCCGCCTTCATGGTGGGCCTCGACGACGAGATCTTCGTCATCTCGTCCGGCGGCACCACCATCCGCCAGGAGGTCCGGGGCATCTCGTCCCAGGGCCGCGACGCCACCGGCGTGAAGATCGTCAACCTCGACGAGGGCCAATCGGTGGCCGCGGTGGCTCCCGTCTTCGGCGGCGACGAGTAACGGTCGCCCCCTCTCAACTTCCCCCTCCGACACCAAGGTGAAGGAGGACGTGTGTCTTCGAGAAACTGCGCTCGCGGGGAACGCGGGTCGGTGCTGCCGTTGATGGCGCTGGCCATGGTGGTGCTGGGAGGGGCGGTGCTGCTCATCGGCCGGTTGGGGGTGGCGGCCACCGACCGGGCCGGTGCCCGGACCGCGGCCGACGCCGCCGCATTGGCGGGCGCGGCCGAAGGCGAGGGCCCGGCCCGGGAGCTGGCCGCGGTCAACGGCGCCGAGATGAGGAGCTTCGAGGCCGAGGGCACCGACGCCCGGGTGGAAGTGGAGCTGGGCACGGCCCGGGCGGTGGCCCGGGCCCGGCGCTCGCACGGGGCGCCCGACGGGCTCCACCGGGGTGCTCTCGACGACGAGCGCCTGGCCCCGGCCATGCGGGCCGCCCTCGGTCGGGCGGGCCAGTTGCTCCTCGACGACTTCCCGCTCACCGCCGTCCATCCGCCCGGATTGGCGGTCGAAGTACCGGCCGCGGTTGCCGACCGACTGGCCGGGGTAGCACCGTCGGCGGGCTTGTGCCGGCCGGACCCCGACGCCCGCCCGACGCTGTTCGAGGTGTGCCGGGCGGGGGATGATGGGCCGTGACCAGCCACGACGGTCGGATTCGGGTTACGTTTTTTTGAGGGTCCCTCCGCCAGAACATGAATTGGGGACAAAGGAGCTTCATGACCCAGGCGAGGCGAGTCCGGCTGGTCCTGCGAAGGATCGACCCGTGGACGGTGCTGAAGTTCTCGCTCGTCCTGTACTTCAGCCTCTACCTGGTGCTGCTGGTCGCCGGCATCACCCTGTGGGCGGCGGCATCGCTCACCGGGCTGCGGGGGAGCGTGGAGAGCTTCGTCGGCGACCTGGTGGCGTCGAAGGACTTCCACTTCAAGGGCGGCGAGCTGTTCCGGGCCTCGCTCATCGGGGGCACGCTCATGGTGCTGCTGGGAGCGGGGGTGACGGTGCTGTTCAGCGTCCTCCACAACCTGATCAGCGACCTCATCGGCGGCTTCGGACTCGTGTTCGAGGAGCGCCCGCTACGGGCGGCCGTCGGTGGTGGCAAGCCGGCGCCGGCCGTGCCCCCGCCCCGGACGTCGTGGCGGGAGGCCGACGCCGAGGCCGACGACATCGGGCCCCGGCCGGCCCCGCGGCCCAGGTCGAAGCCGTCCCGTCCGCCCCGTCCGAAGCCGGCGGCGGTGCCCGTCGCCGCCCGACCGCCCCAGGCGAGGGTCGTCCCCGATCCGGCGCCCGATCCCGACCCCCGGCCGCAGCCGGCCCGGGTTCCGGCCCCATCGGCAACGGCGTCGGCGGCCGCGGCCGTCGGCTTCGGCGGTCCGCCCCCGCCGCCCCCGCCGCCGCCACCGGCGAACCCACCCGCGCCTCCCCGTCCCATCGCCACCCAACCGCCGGCCCCGGCCCCGGCCCCGGCCCCGACCCCGAGTTCGCCGCCGGCCCCGCCGGCCCCCGCCCCCGTCGCCGCGTCCCCGGCGCCGACTCCCCAATCACAGCCGCCCGCGGCCGAGCGCCCTCCGTCCACCCCGGGATCAGTGGACGCATTCGGCGGCCCCCCATCCCCGCCCCCCGCCGCCTCACCGGCGATCCCACCCCCGAGCGCCACCGCGGCGCCGGCCGCCCCAGCCGCCACCCCGCAGCCGGTGTCAACCCCCTCGCCGGCCGAGCCTCCCCCCCCGCGGACGGCGGCACCGGCACCGGCAACCGAGCCGACAGGCCCGATCGACGTCACCCCGTCCTCACCCGCCCCCGGCCAACCGTCGCCCGACGCCACCGCGTCCATGCCCGTCGCGTCCCCGCCTACTCCCACACCGGACGAGCCCACCCGCGTCGAGGGGTCGCACAACGGCGTCACCCCGTTGCCGGCCGACGTCCCGCCGCCGGACGGCGACGGCACGCCTGTGGCCGCCGGCGATTCGGCGCCCATCCCATCGGCAACCCCCTGACCGCCTGCCAGAGACGTAGCGCCAGCGCCCACCCCTCGAGATCGTCGGGTTCGCCGCCACCGTGACCCTCCCGAGCCCCGTGGCGGCCGGGGATGGGCCCACCGTCCGGTCGTGACGGGGGAAGGGGTCAGTCCGTGAAGATCCCCACGACGAAAGCAACCAACCCGATGGCGACGGGCAGGAGAATCATCAGAGCCACGCCCCGAGCGACATACCGAGCCCACCGGGGGGCAGTCGAAAGGCCGCGACTGATACCGCCGAGTCGCTCGATCTCGCCCTCGACGGTGAAGGGGTTGTGTTCCCAGCGGGGGAAGCCGCCCCCACCGGCGTCGGGCCGGGGCCGTCGTCTTCGCCTGGCCACGTCAGCCTCCGACGACCAGGGAGAGCACGACCGGGTTGCCCGTGGCCGCTGTCCCCGAGAGGGTGAAGGTGACCGGCCCGGCGATGCCGACGATGCCGAGGACGCCGCCGCCGTTGGTGCCGTCGGCGGTGACACGGAACGTCATGGTCTGGTCCGGCTCCGTCGGACCGGGTTGGCCGCCCGGCTGGGAGTCCGCCACCCCCGGATTCGGGGGACCGTCACGGGTCACGGCGATTTCCGAGTTCGGCCGGAAGCCGGTCAACTCGAAGTGCGCGCCCCCGGACGCCCGCACGACACAGGCGCGGGCCGCATCGGAGGTGGCGCAGTTCGCCGCCCCGTTTCCGTTGCCGCAGCCACTGCTGACGATCACCGCGCCGGCGACCCCGGCCAACCACGTTCCGTATTTTCCGATCATTGCCCGACCTCCGTCGTTGTCCGAGAAATGAGCCAGAGCGGCGACCGGTACGACGTTCCGGGGGTGTGACACCGACCGTAGCGCTGCGGTTAGTAGACCCATACCGACGAGCCGATGGGCATGACGTCCTCGGCCCAGATCCAGTCGATGGCGGCGTTGCTCACCCGCACGCATCCGTGGGAGGCGGGGTAGGCGGGAACGTCGCCGTAGCCGTGGACGGCGATGCCGTCGGGGTGGAAGTACCGGGGCCGGTAGAGGGCACCGAGCTCACCCACGTCGACACCGTCGTGGACCGACGTGACCGTCCACTGACCCGGGGGCGTGTCGGCCAACTCGGTGCGACCGTTGATCGAATACGCCTGCTCGGTGCCGGTGGAGGTGTTGAGAACCCACTCCACCGCCCCGCCCCGCACCACGAAGAGGACCTGGCGGGCCTTGTCGACCTCGACCAGGTCGCCGCCCCCGGTCGCCTGGGGCCGGGCGGCGGTCTCGAGGGCGGCGGAGGTGCCGGCGCCGGCGATGCCGTCGCGGCCCATGCCCTCCACCTTCTGGAAGGCCAAGACCGCCTGGACGGTGAGGTCGCCGTAGGTGCCGTCGGGCGTGCCCAGCCAGTAGCCCAGGCTGCGCAGGCGCTGCTGGAGAGCGAGCACCTCAGGACCCTTGTCGCCCGCCCGCAGGGTGCCGGAGGTGGCCCCCGGCGGAGCGACCGGCACCGGCACGACCGGCACCGGCGCGACCGGCGTCAGAGGGACGACGGTCGTGGGCGGGGCCGTCGCCACCGGGCGTGTGGTCGGAGAGAGGGGAGCGGGCGGGACCGGCGTCGCCGTCTCGACGGTGAGGTTCGGGGCTTCGGCCGCGGCGTCGCTCCGGGCGACGACGGCGAAGAGGGCGAGGGCGACCAGGATCGTCACGATCGCGATCGCCCCCGACATGAGCTTGAGCACTCGGTTCGTTCGCATGCCAGCTCTGACGGACCCGACCGCCGGATCCTTCCGCCAAGATTCGGTGAGAGGATTCGGAAGGAATCGCCGCGGCGCTCCGTCAGAGCGGCGGAATGGACCTCTTGCTTCCCTTTCCCCTCCCCGCGTGGCTGCTGCGCATCGCCGTCGGGCTCGGCCTCCTGCGGGCCTCGGCCCTGCCCCAGGCCACGGGCGACGTCGACCACCTGGTGCTGGCCCGGGCCCGGCGGGGGGATCACCGGGCCTTCGCCCAGATCGTCGACCACTACGACCACCGCCTCCGGGGCCTGGCCTTCCGCCTCCTGGGCGACCGTGACCGGATGGACGACGTCCTGCAGGAGGCCTACGTCAAGGCCTTCCGCTCGCTGCCCCGCTTCAAAGGGGAGTCGGCCCTGGGCACGTGGCTGTACCGCATCGTCTACAACGCCTGCATCGACGACCTGCGCTCCCGCAAGGCCACCGTTCCCCTCGACGAGCGCCTCGAGGTCGCCGACGGCCGTCCCGACCCGGCCGACGTGGCCATCGGCCGACGCGACCTGGCCGCCGCCCTCGACACCCTCCCGCCCGACCAGAAGGCGGTCGTGCTCCTGGTCGACGCCTACGGACTCGACTACGCGGCGGCGGCCGCCGTCCTGGGGGTCGCCACCGGCACCATCGGCTCCCGCCTCAACCGGGCGCGGACCAGCCTGCGCACGTTGCTGAGGCCGCCGCGGTGAGCGCGGACGGGCCCGGCGAGCGCGACGAGCGCCTGGGCGCGGCCCTGCGCCGGCTCGACGTCCCCGACCACGGGCCCGACTTCTATCCCCGGCTCATGGCCCGGCTGGAGGAGGAGGCCGCCCGCCACCCCGGATCGTCCCGCCGGCCCCGCTGGACCGGGCCCTACATGCTGACCGCGATCGCGGCCGCGGTGGTCGTCGTCGCCCTGGCCACGACCACCATCCTGCGCGGCGACGGAGGTCCCCCGCCGGACAACGGGCCCGAGCTCATCACCGCCTCCGTCGTCCGCTCCCGGGTGGCGGGGGCCCTGGCGTCGCTCGAAACCCTCCGGGGCGAGATCACCATCGAGTGCGCCATCTCCGTCTTCTCCTGCAGCCCTCCCGACGAAGGGGGCCGCACCACCGAGCACTGGTCCTTCGTCACCACCGCCGCCGGCGACGAGCGCATCACCGGGATCGGATCTGCCGCCGACACCGCCTACAACTCGGTGACCAGGACCCAGCGGGAGATCAACGAGTTCAGGGACGGGCCCCGGGGCCAGGAGATCACCAACATCTCCGCCGGGCCTCCCGACGGGTACCGGACCTCCCTCCTGCGCCGGGAGGTGGGCTCGGTGGTCCGGGCGTTCGTCACCGACACGTCGGACGTGCCGGTGACCGACACCGTGGAGCAGGGCCGGCCCGCCTGGCGGCTGGTCACGCCTGTCGTCGTCAACAAGCTGGCCGGACCGGGCGGAAGCGGCAACCAGCTGGAGGTGATCGTCGATCAGCAGAGCGGATTCCCGCTG
Source organism: Actinomycetota bacterium (assembly GCA_034666105.1). Taxonomy (GTDB): domain Bacteria; phylum Actinomycetota; class Acidimicrobiia; order Acidimicrobiales; family AC-14; genus JAXDMK01. The sequence continues at coordinate 7,432 of JAXDMK010000109.1, forward strand.
CGCGTCACCGAGTCGCTCGACGGACAGTTCCTGCAGGAGATCCGACTCTCGAACCTGGTGACCGACGAGCCCGTCGACCCGTCCACGTTCACCTTCGACTTCCCGCCGGCGATGGAGGTGTTCCACCAGGACGCCGGGTTCCAGCGGGTGACGGTCGATCAGGCGGCCGCCATCGTCGGCTACCGGCCGGTCCTACCCACGGACCTGCCGGCCGGCTTCGAGATGACGGAGATCACCGCCACCGCCCAGGGCGGGGGGACGGGCATGGAGGGCATGAACCCGCCTGCGGCCGGCGTCGTGTCCGTCGGGTACAGCCGGGGTTTCGACCGCATCGTGGTCTCGACCCGGATGTCGGGGGACGCCTCCGCGTGCCAGCCGCGGTCGGCGGTCACCTGCTGGGGCGACCCCCTCTCGTCGGGTGAGGGCAACACCGACGTGCCCGAGCCCTTCGTCGTCGGTCGCGGGGCGCTGGCGGGGGCGAGCGCGGAGCTGGTGCTGTCGGCCCGGGGCACCCCCCACGTCTGGTCCGTCGACGACCGCCTGGTCGTCACCATCAGTGGTGACGCCTCGGGCGACGAGCTCCGCCGCATGGCCGAGTCGTTCTCGCCCCGCTAGCCGGGCCGACAACATGACCCGCCCGCCTTTCCCCGGCGGTAGAGTCGACGGACGAGGAAAGGGTGCCCATCACCGCCCGCGCCGGCCGCCGTCGGCGATCGTCGTTCCCCGACCAGCACTGCGTGCTGGGGCTATAGCTCAGTCGGTTAGAGCGCAGCCCTGATAAGGCTGAGGTCGCTGGTTCGATTCCAGCTAGCCCCACCATCATGAAACGACGCGCCCTGTTGGCCATGGCCCTCGCCGGAGTGGCCGCCGCCGTCGTCCGGCTGCGGGGTGGCAAGGCCGCCAGCCCCCAGCGGGGCGGCTGGCGTGAGCTCTCCGGTCCCGACCTCCGCTGATGCGGGCGATCATGGTGGGTGTCGGTGCGGTCGGCGCCCGGGCCGCTCGTCAGCTCCTCGCCCTCGGGCCGATCGACGACCTGGCCGTCATCGACCCCGACACCGCCCGCCGGGAGGCGGTGGTGGCCTCTCTCGGACGCCCCGTCTCGGTCGGCTCCGAGCTCGAATCGGTGCTCACTACCGTCCGCGGCCCGTCCACCTCGGTCGTCCTGGCCGGACCGGCGGGAAACCACCGGGCGCTGGCCGAGCTGGCCCTGGAGGCGGGGGCGTCGGTGGTGTCGGTGTCCGACTCGGCCGACGATGTGGCCGGGCTGCTCGCCCTCGACGCCATCGCCCGGTCCAAGAACCTGTCGGTCGTGGCCGGCGCCGGCTTCTCGCCGGGGCTGTCGTGCGTGCTGGCCGCCTACGCCGCCCGGAGCTTCGAGCGGGTCGACGAGATCCACGTCGCCCGGGTGGGCGTCGGCGGACCGGCGTGCGCCCGCCAGCACCAGGAAGCGTCCCGGGGACGGGCCCAGGAGTGGGCCGAGGGCGAGTGGGTCACCCGCCGCCCCGGGTCCGGCCGCCTGCTGTGCTGGTTTCCCGACCCGATCGGCGGCCTCGACTGCTACCGGGGCGACTTCGCCGAGCCCCTCCTGCTCGCCCCCGCCTTCGCCGGCGTCCAGCGGGTGACGTCCCGTTACGGCGCCCGGCGCCGTGACCGGCTGGCGGCCCGGGTGCCGTGGCTGGCCCGGCCCCTGCCCGAGGGTGACCTGGGCGCGATCCGGGTCGAAGTCACCGGCGCCCAGGGTCTCACCCGTGACGCCCGTGTCGTCGGCGCCATCGACCGGCCGGCGGTGGCCGCCGGGGCGGTGGCCGCCCTCGCCGCCCGGTGGGCCGTCGACGGCCGCTTCCTTCGTTACGGCGCCGCCGGCCTGGCCGAGCTGGTGGAGCCGGGCCCGTTCCTGGCTGTCCTCGCCGACCGGGGCGTCAAGGTCGCCATCTTCGAGGGCGCCGCCGCCTGACGGCGCCCGACCGGCGACGGAGGTGGTCGCCGGACGGCGCGGAACGTCACACCGGTTCGGCTTGAAAGTGGGCGGCTAGCGCACCAGCCGGCTCAGGCGACGGTCGGCCAGGATCTTGCCGCCCGTCTGGCACGTCGGGCAGTAGGCCACCTCGTGCGACTCGTACGACACCCGCCGCAGGTCGTCGCCGCACACCGGGCAGGGAGTACCCGCCTTGCCGTGGACGATCCAGTGGTCGCCGACCTTCGTCGGCAGACCTCCTTTACGTCTCCGCTCCACCTCCAAACCCTCCGCCATCACCTCGTGGACGGAGGCCACCAGCCGCTCCCGGTCCGCCATAGGCATGGTGGCCAGGGAGGCATAAGGGGATATCCGGGCCCGATGCAGGATGTCGTCGGAGTAGCCCCGACCGATGCCGGCGACGGTGCGCTGGTGGCGGAGCAGGGTGTGGATGCGCCGGCCGTCGGTGCCGGTGAGCAGGAGTTGGGCGAACTCATCCGACAGCGCCTCCGGACCGAGGCCAACGAGGGGCCCGTCGTCGCCCGGAGCCAGCACCCACCAGCCCGCCTTGCGCTCGGTGCCGAACTCCTTGACCAGCACCGCCGGCCGGTCGACGAAGCGGAACCGCACCACGGCCACCTTGGGCCGGGTCGTCTTGGGGGGGTTCTCCAGGTCGACCCGGCCGCCCTGGGACAGGTGCATCGCGATCCGCGCCCCCCCGTCGAACTCGAACAGCACGAACTTCCCCCGCCGGCCGACCCCGTCCAGGCGGACCCCGACCAACGACTCCGGCGGCGGCGCGAACGTCTTCAGTCCCGAGAACTGCAAGGGCGTCGCCGACTCCAGGGGCGCGCCCACGACCGCGGCCGCCAACCGCTCGGTGAGAGCTTGGACTTCGGGGAACTCGGGCATCGCTCACCACGGTAGAACCGGCGGGGCGCGTCCAAGTAACGAATGGGGCTCGGTAGAATTTGCTCTGCATCCGGGTTCCCGCCGCCCGGTTGCGCCAGGTGGTCGTAGGCGCCGAGTCGGTCCCGCCCCGGCTCGGCGCCTCCCACCGACATCTTCCCGACCTCCCCCCCGAGGTCGGGAAGACTGTCCCCTGCCGCGGCACGGCACCCGACGGCCGCATCACCGGCTGAGGCGACAGGCGGCCGTTAGAGCCAGCCGGCCCGCACGCCGGCCCCGCCGGCCCCGCCGTCTCCGCCGCCCGCCCCCGGCGCCCGGGCCAGCTCGCCCGACCGGATGCGGCCGAGCAGGCGGCGGACGACGTCGAGGATCTCGGGCACGCCCGCCCGCACCTCGTCGTAGGCGGACAGCCGTTGCCCCACCCATCCCAGGGGATCGGCTGACAACCCCGGCTCGAAGACCCGTTCACACGGGCTCCAGCCGTCGTCCCCGAACGTCGGATGGTGGTGGGCCCGGTCGAGGGTGCCGGGGTGGTCGACCGCCTCCAGCAGGTCGGCCCGCCACAACGGTCGCCCCACCAGGATGGGCTGGGCCGAGTAGATGTCCCCCTCCAGCGGTCGCCGCTCGAGGACCCGCACCTCCAGGCGAACGCCCCACTCGGGACCCTCCTGTCCCGGCAGGGGATCGGGGTCGACGATGTACAGGTCGCCCACCACGACCCCCAGCCCGTCGAAGCCGAAGGCGTAGAGCATCACGACGACGGTACCGGCAGGTCGATCGTCACGGTGGTGCCCACGCCGGGCTGGCTGCGGATGTCGAGCTGGCCGTCGTGGGCGAGTACCAGTTGGCTGACGACGGTGAGCCCGATGCCGCTCCCGGTCACGCCGGCCGCGTTGCGTCCCCGCCAGAACCGTTCCCGGACGTGGTCGAGCTCGTCGGCGGGGATCCCGATCCCCTCGTCGCCGACCACCAACCGGGCCACCCAGCCCGAGTTCTCGGCCACCCGCCGCACGCTCACCGACACCGGGGTCCCCGGAGCCGAGAACTTGAGGGCGTTGTTGAGCAGGTTGCTGGTGACCTGGTGCAGGCGGTGGGCGTCGCCCGCCACCTCCACCGCCTCCACGTCGACCCGCAGGTCGATCCCCGCCACCTCGAACTGGGGCCCCAACTCGTGGGCCGTGCCGGCGACCACCGCACCCAGGTCGACGGGACCGCGGACGAGCGAAAGCCGGGTCTCGTCGGCCGCCGCCAGCGCCTCCAGGTCCTCCACCGTGCGGGACAGGCGCAGGACGTGGTCGTGCAGGCCCGACACCAGGGCCGGCGTGGGCGCCACCACCCCGTTGGTCAGCCCCTCCAGCGACGCCCGCAGCACGGTCAGCGGCGTGCGCAACTCGTGGGCGACGTCGGCCACCATGGCCCGCCCCACGACCTCGTGATTGACTAGGGCGTCGGCCATCCGGTCGAGGCTGGTGGCCAGGTCGACCAGTTCCCGGGCGCCACTCGCCGGCCCCACCCGCCGGTCCCAGTGGCCGGAGGCGATGTCCCGGGCCACCCCCGACATCGAGCCCAACGGACGGGCCATGCGCCGGGAGAAAAGGAGGGCGGCGCCGATGGCGACCAGGACGCCGAGCACCGCCCCCGCCCCGACGACCGAGGGGATGGCCCGGCGGAGGTCGTCGAGTGCCGAGCGGCGGCCGCCGGGAGCGAAGAAGGCGGTGGCCGTCCCGACCGCCCGGCCGCCGGCCACGATCGGCACCGACACCGCCTCCGTCCGGCCCACCGGTCCCCCTTCCGGCACCGCCACCACCGCCGACCCAACCTCGTCGTCCACCCGCACCCCGGCACCCACCGTCAGCCCCAGGGCGACCGCCAGGCGCAGGTCGGCGCCGGTCCACGAGCCGGCGTCGGAGTAGGCCCGCCCGGCGGCGTCGGCCATCGACCGGACCACGTCCCGCTCCTCGGCGTCGGCCGCGGCGTGCACGTCGCGGGTGACGATGACGAGGACGAGAAGGCTCGACATCCCCACCGCCGTCACCGCGATGGCGGCGAACCCCAGTGCCAGCCGCCCGAAGAGGGACCGGGGTCTAGGCATCGGGGGGCAGGCCCAGCCGGTAACCCGCGCCCACGACCGTCTCCACGATCACCGGCGCCGCCGGGTCGACCTCGACCTTGCGCCGGAGGTTCTTCACGTGGGAGTCGATCATGCGCTCATGGCCGTCGAACTCGAAGCCGCGCACCCGGGTGCACAGCTCGTAGCGCGACAGCACCCGCCCCCCGGACTCGGACAGGGCCCGCACGATCCCCCACTCGGTGGCGGTGAGCAGCACCTCCTCGCCCCGCACCATCGCCCGCCGGCGCTCGTAGTCGAGCACGACCTCTCCGCCGCCGAAGGCCAGGACCGACGCCGCCCCGCCCCCGTCACGGACCCGCCGCAGCACCGCCTTCACCCGCAGAACGACCTCGGCCGGACTGAACGGCTTGGTCACGTAGTCGTCGGCTCCCAGCTCGAGGCCCCGGATGCGGTCTCTCTCGCTGGCCTTGGCCGTCAGCATGAGCAGGGGGACGGGCCCCGACCGGCGCACCTCGGTGGCCACGAACTCGCCGGGGACGTCGGGCAGGCGCAGGTCGAGGATCACCAGGTCGGGATCGTGGGCTCGCACCAGCTCGATGGCCGCCGCTCCCCGGTCCGTCGTCAGCACCCCGAACCCCTCCCGCTCGAGATACGCCCGCAGCACCTCGGCCACCTGGGCCTCGTCCTCCACGATCAGCACCGTGGGCCGTCCGGATCCGTCCTCGACCCCCACAGCCGACGAGGCTAACGGGGCCGCTCCCGCTCCCGGGAACGAAGGCCAGGCTGTTCAGATTCGCGTCAGGAACATGGATTCTGTCGTTCATCCCGCTCACACAGGTGAGAAACCAGCCCCATCTACCTTTCGCGACCATGATCAAGACCAAGCTGCGGCGCTTCGAGTTGTCACGGTTCAGGGAGCAAGAGACCCGACGGCTCTTCTTCATCCTCCTGGGCGGAAAGATGGCCGGCATCGCCTCGGTGCTGGGCATCATGAAGGGGTTCGCCTGGTACTTCGAGGCCCACGCGGGGGCGTCGACGGCCCAGGTGGTCCACACCGCCAACGAGCTGGTGAACCCGGTGAACACCATCTGGGTGCTGGTCACCGCCTTCCTAGTCTTCTTCATGCAGGCCGGGTTCATGGCCCTGGAAGCCGGCTTCGCCCGCTCGCGGGAGACGGTCAACGTCCTGCTGGAGTGCATCGTCGACACCTGCCTGTGCGGCCTCCTCTACTGGGCGTTCGGCTTCGCCTTCCACTTCGGGACGGGCAACGGCTTGATCGGCCACGAGTTCTTCTTCCTGCACGGTGCCCCCGCCACCTACGGCACGTCGGGCATCGCCTTCCTGGCCTTCTGGCTGTTCCAGTTCGCCTTCGTCGACACCTGCTCGACGATCACCTCCGGCGCCATGGTCGGCCGCACCGGGTTCAAGGGCGACATCCTCTACAGCATCGCGGTCTCCGGCTTCATCTACCCGATCTTCGGCCACTGGGTGTGGGGGCCCGGCGGCTGGCTGGGCAACATGACGATCGGTTCCCTGAGCAGCTTCACCGGCGGCGCCGTGTTCCGTGACTTCGCCGGCTCCACCGTGGTCCACACCGTCGGCGGCTTCATCGCCCTGTGGGGCGCCATCTTCCTCGGCCCCCGCCTGGGCCGGAAGTTCAAGCGGGACGGCGGCGGCCCCCTCCCGCCCCACGACCTCACCATGGGCGCCATCGGCACGGTCATCCTGTGGTTCGGCTGGTACGGGTTCAACCCGGGGTCGACCCTCTCCGCCCTCGACTTCGAGGGGATCGGCCGGGTCGCCACCAACACCACCCTGGCCGCCTGCGCCGGTGGCCTGATGGCGATGTTCTGGGTCTACCCCCGGTCCAAGAAGTGGGACCTGGGCATGACCTGCAACGGCCTCCTCGGGGGACTGGTCGCCATCACCTGCCCCTGCTACTGGGTGTCACCGGGCGGCGCCGTCATCATCGGTCTGGTCGCCGGCATCGTCGTGCCCCTCGGCGTCGATCTGCTCGAGCACATGCGGGTCGACGACCCCATCGGGGCGGTGGCGGTGCACGGGTTCTGCGGGATCTGGGGCACCCTCAGCCTGGGGTTGTTCGCCAGCGGGGTGTTCGGGATACCAACCGCCGACGGCATCGACACCACCACCACGGTCAAGGGTCTCTTCTACGGGGGTGGCCTCGACCAGCTCAAAGCCCAGATGGTGGGCAGCCTCACCTGCGTCCTCGCCATCTCCCTGGTCAGCATCGTCCTGTTCAAGGCGGTGAAGATGACCGGCACCCTGCGGGTAGACAGGGACGGCGAGCTCGAGGGCATCGACATGGCCGAGCACGGCACGCACTCGTACCACATGGAGTTCGGCCAGGGCTTCAGCTACACGACGCTGGGGGCGACGAGCATGGGCCTCGGCCAGCACGTCGAGGAGGAGGACGACGAGATGCCCAAGCCGGCCGAATCCACCTCGGTGTAGTGATGCTGACCCCGTCGGTTGTGGCCGAACTCGAGATGTTGCGGTGGCCGGGGGACTCCGCCCGGCGCCAGGTGTGCGCTGAGCGGGACGTCCCCTGCCTCCTCCTCCTGGAGGAGGGGGTGACGCCGCCGACCTCGAGTTACCCCTTGGAGGACTGGATCCGGGTACCAGCGGACGAGGTCGACCTGGTGGCCCGGGTCCGGCGCCTGGAGTCCCTGGCCCGGCGGGGCCCGGGGGTGGAACGGCCACGGGTCGACGAGGAGGGCATCCTCCACGTGGGCTCGTCGTGGTCGGCGCTGTCGGTGGCCGAGGCCGCCCTCGCCCGCCGGCTCACGGTCGACTTCGGCCAGCTCGTCACCCGGCGCGACCTGTTGGATGCGCTCAACCGGCCCAATCCCCGGCCCACGGGCGGGGCGGCCCAGTCCACCCCCAACCAGCCGAGTGCCGACCGCCGGCCCCGCACGCTCGACCTGCAGATCTGCCGCCTCCGCCGCCGCATCGCGGAGCTGGGCCTCACCGTCTCGGCCGTCCGGGGCCGGGGCTACGTCCTGGAACACGCCCGACTCCCGCGGCAGCCATCCGGCTCCCGCCCGTCCTGAGGAAGCGAGCCATGGTCCACCTGGTCACGGCAATCATCAAACCGTTCAAGCTGGAAGAGGTGAAGGAGGCCCTCCGGGGCGCCGGGGTCCTCGGCCTCACCGTCAGCGAGGTGCAGGGCTTCGGCCGCCAAGGGGGCAAGAGCGAGACCTTCCGCGGGTCCGAGTACGCGGTCGCCTTTGTCCCCAAGGTCAAGATCGAGGTGCTGGTCAACGACTCCGAGGTCGACAAGGTGGTCGACCTCATCGGGATCACCGCCCGCACCGGCAAGATCGGCGACGGCAAGGTGTGGGCGGTGCAGACCAGCCGCACCATGAGGGTCCGCACCGGCGAGATGGGCGAGGACGCCCTGTAGCGGTGTAATCCGGCCGACAAAACCTCCCGGCGACGGCCCCTCGCCACTGGCGCGACATTTAATTCGCCGCTCGCTGATGGGTGCTGATTCACCGTTGCCTCCGCCGTAGCACCGCGCCTTATCGGCGGCGGCGCCCACGGCCTACGGACCGCACATGCCCAGTGAGCACGACGATACGTGCGCCCAGTACGCAAATCGCGTGCAACGTTCCGGAAGGAACCCCGCAGTCCGCCCTCGACCAGAACGATATGGGCAACGTCCGTCATCCGACAATGGCGTCGAACGGAATCGGGGGACGGCTTCGGCCCCTTACCCGATGGCGGCCGGGTAATACCCAAAGCGGGCGTCGCCGGGGGTTGACTCTCGGTCAATCCCGGCCTAGGGTCGGCCTCGCTTGAGCCGGCTGGGAAGCGGCGAAGAGGTTCGGGCAACAGGAGGAAGCGGCGGAAGACTGGGGATAACGGCGGGCAACTGGCGGTAAAGCAAAGCGTGAGCGTCCCTCCGCTTTGTCGCGCTGACGCGCTCAAGAAATGCCATGACCCCGTGAATTCCTCGCGTCCAAATGTCTGGGGGGGAAGCGAAACGTCGTGCTCACCACGACGTTCAGACGCATTCGACGGAATTCGACATGGGGAGACAGAACTGTGAGAAGCACAATCCATCGCCAGAGGCGAGCGGGGTCCAAGGTCGGCGCGGTCGTGGCCACGCTGGGCGCCTCGCTGCTGGCCCTGATCGGCCCGATGAGTCCGGCCCGGGCCGACCTGTCGCCGGCCACCGGGAACTTCACCGTCGCTGCCGGCGGCTCGGTCACCGAGACCAAGACCGTCGGAGTGCCGGCCAAGCCGCCGATGGCCGACATCGAGATCGCAATCGACACCACCGGCAGCATGAGCGGCGCCATTGCCCAGGCCAAGGCCGAGGCCACCAACCTGGTGAACGCGGTAACGGCCGAGATCCCCGACTCGCAGTTCGCAGTCGTCGATTTCAAGGACTCCTCGGACACCCCCGAGTACCTGGTGCGGGCCCCGATGACGGCATCCGCTCCGACCGTGCAGGCGGCCATCAACGCCATGAGTGCATCCGGAGGCGGGGACTTCCCGGAGGCCTACAACCTGGTCTTCAACAAGGCCGCGGCACCGGCGACCGGCGGCGAGCTCGGATGGCGGACCGGCTCCCGCAAGTTCCTCGTGGTGATCGGCGATGCGCCGCCCCACGGGGCGGTCCCGGCCGGCTACTCGGGTTGCTTCGACTCGTCGGCTGACCCGCATGGGCTCAACCCGGCCACCGAGCTGGCGGGCGTCGCCAGCGCCCAGCGGACGCTCTTCTTGGTCGCCGTCAACACGTCCATCAAGTCGTGCTACGACCAGCTGGTGGTTGGCGGGTTCAGCGGCAGCGCGTCGGTTCTCATCGGCTCATCGTTCTCGGATCAGATCGTCGGTCTCATCAAGTCGGCCTCGGCCACGGTGAACGACATCCATCTGGAAGTGGCGTCCGCCACCCCCGCCCCGGCTGCGGCCTCGTGGATCTCGTTCAGCCCGGCGTCGATTGGGCCGGTCACCACCCCCACGACCCAGACGTTCACCCTCACCGCGAGCGTCCCCACCGGCACGCCGGCGGCGACGTACACCTTCGACATCGTCGCCCTCGCCGACGGGGCCGACATCGGCCACCAGACGCTCACACTCGTCGTCCTCGGCCGTGACGGCGACTTCTCGTGCCGGGCCAGCGCCCTGCGGCTCGGTACCACCGAGCCGGCGGTCGCCAACCCACCCGACTCGCCGTGCAAGGACGCCAAGAAGACAGTGGCGACGGCGAACCTCAGCAGCGGCGGGCTGTCCCTCGGCGTCAAGGCCAATGCCCTCGACGTCCAGACCGACCAGACCCCCGACGACCTCAAGTCGGCACCTCCGGCGGCCACCGACAACGGACTGGCCAAGGCGACGATCTCGGACGTGACCCTCACCGTGGGACCGGCGACGACGATCAAGGCCACAGTCATCCAGTCGCAGGCGAAGGTCCAGTGCGTGGCCAAGTCGGGCGGGGGATTCGTGCCCACGCTGTCGGGCTCGTCCTCGATCGGAAAGCTGACGGTGAACGGCCTGGCCGTCAACGCCACCGGCTCGACGACGGTCACCGTGGCCGGCGTCACCCTCGGCATCAACTCCCAGGCCAAGACCGCCACCTCGCTCACCCAGCGGGCACTGACGGTCACGGTCCCGGGGCTGCCGACGGTCGTCGTGGCCGAGGCGAAGGCTGACTTCAGCGGCCACCCCTGTGGCAGCTAGCTAACCGGAGCACGCTCCCAGCCCCAACTGGTCCGGCCGCCCGATCGTCCCTCGACGATCCGGCGGCCGGACCTCCACCGGGGTCCGAGGCTGAACTCGGCCGGCCGCCACCAGTCCCACTGGACTAACGGACCGTCTCCACGAACTGTTCGAGGGCTTCGGCGGCCCGGCGCAGGACGATGGTCGCACCCTGTTCCCGGGCCAGGGAGATCGCCCGGCGGAGGCTGGTTTCCGCGTCATCTCGGTTCTGGCCGGTGGCTGCGAGCGCTGATCCCCGGAGACGATGCAGCTCGGCCTCGCAGGCTCGCTCCCCGACGGCGTCGCACTGGGCCAGGCCCTCGTCGGCCGCGGCCACCGCTTCCTGCCAACATCGCCCCTGGATACATGCGTCAGCGAGGAGCGCGAGGCGGAAGGGTCGCCACATCCGGACGCCGGCCTCGTCGCAGGCCACCAGGTCGGCCCGGAGCCGCGTCAGCTCCGCCGGCCCCGGATCGGTGACGGCGATGGCCCAGCTCCTGATCACCGCCGCCACCGCGACCGTCTCCCGGACGCCGGTGGCCTGGCCGAGGGCGATGCATCGCTCCGCCTCGGCCAGGGCCGTGCCGGCGCGAGCCCCCCAGGCGTGCCTGATGGCGGCGCACAGATGCACGCCCACCGGCCAGAACGGGTGGCCGGCGGCCCGGGCCAGGTCGCCCGCCTCCCGCAGCGAGGCGGCAGCCGACTCCTCCTCGTCCGACAGAGCCAGGCCCAGCCCGAGGACCGCCAGGGCGAACACCAGTGGATTCACCCAGAGGAACGCGACGTCGGAGGTCTGCTCCCAGAGGGGGCGGGCGATCGTGATCGCGTCGTCGATGTGGCCGCGGCTGTCCTGCAGACGGCCCATGAACAACTCCGCATTGCCCAGGGTGAAGAGGCCGGCGGCGCAGCCGAGGGGGTCGTCAGACGCCTTCCCGAGCGCGAGCATCCGCTCGCCCAGGTTGGAAACGACCTGCCATTCGGCCCGCACGATGGCCGCCTTCGACAGGCTGGCCATCGACGAGAGGAGCTGGCGGGCGTCGCCGAGACGCACGGCCAGTTCTGCCGCCCGGTCGCAGGCGTGCGCTGCCGTCTTGGAAACCAGGCCGCCGTTCATCATGAGGGACATGGCGAGTCGGTTCTGGACCGTCAGCTCCAGACGGTCACGCTCGGAGCCCTCCGCCATCCCCGCAACCAGCGCCAGGGCCCGCCGGAGGTGACCCTCGACCGCCTCGTACGCCAACCGGACCTGGGCCGCGGCGGCGGCTTCGAGGGCGTAGGTGACCGCTTTTTGCGGTCCGATGGCGGGGGCCGCCCTAGAGAAGTGATCGGCGAGCGCCGAGACGCGGGCTTCGACCCGGGAGAGGCCTTCGAGGGCGACACCGACCCGGGCGTGGAGCCGGGCCCGGCGGACCTCGTTCAGCTCGTCGTAGAGGGCCTGGCGCACGAGGGTGTGGGCGAACTGGTAGCGGCCGACGGCCATCGGGTCCTCCACCACGATGCCGGCCAGGAGCGCCGCCTCCATCGCCTCGAGGGTGCGGTCCTCGTCGTAGTCGGTGGCGGCGCTCAGCACCCCGAGGTCGAAGCTCCTGCCGACGACCGCCGCTACCCGCAGCAGGGCATTGGTCGATTCGGGAAGGCGCCCCAGTCGGCGACGGAGCACGTCGCGCACCCCAGCGGGCACCTTGGCGGCGCTGACGGCTTCGGCCTGCCCCAGCGTTCCCTCGCTGGCCAGGAGGCGCACCAGCTCGATGAGAAAGAAGGGGTTGCCCTCGGTCCGGGCGTGCAGGGCCGCGCTCAGCTCCTCGGAGGGGATGACGGGCCACCCCTGGGCCACGAACCGGCCGACCTCGTCCACCGTCAGGCCCCGGAGGATGACCCGCTCCAGATCCGGCTGCCGGGCGAGCGCGCCCAGGGTCGCCATCAGGGGATGGCCGGACGACAACTCGACGGGACGGTAGGTGCCCACCACGAGCAGCCGGGTGCCGTGGAGGCGGGCGGCTACGAACTCGCACAGCGCCAGGGAGCCGGCGTCGGCCCAGTGGAGATCGTCCAGCACCACGACGAGGGGGCGGCCGTCGGTCACGCTTGTCAACGCGTGCACGACCGCGTCGTAGAGCCGGAAGCGGGCCGACTCGCCGTCGAGCAGAGGCGTCGTGTCAGGAACACCGGGCCCGACGGCGGTCTCGGGAACGAGGGGGGCCAAGGAACGCCGCCAGCGACCCTCGGACGGCCCCGGCTGGCCCTGGGCGATGACAGCCCGCAGCGCCTGGATCCAGGGCCAGAACGCGGGTGCCCCCTCGCCTTCGTTGCTCCCACCCCAAGCCACCGCGGCCCCGGCGGCGGTGGCACAGGCCACGAACTCCTCGGCCAGGCGGGTCTTGCCGATGCCCGGTTCGCCTGCCACCAGCACCATCCGGCCGCGCCCGGCGGCCGCTTCCCCCAGAGCCGATTCGAGGAGCGCGAGGTCGGCCGTCCGGCCTTGGAGCGGTGGCGCCACCGCGTCCGACGGACGTTCGTGGGGGATGACGACGGGCGCCGGCCGGCGGTCCTCGTTGGATCCTCGTCGCCACTCGAGGGTGGCGGCGTGGGCCAGGATGTCGGACTCGAGCCGAGTCAGCTCCGGTCCGGGGGGAATGCCCAGCTCCTCCATCAGGACGGCCCGGGCCCTGGCAAATGTCCGGAGCGCCTCGCCCTGACGCCCGTCGCGGTAGAGGGCGACCATGAGCATTCCCCACAGCCGCTCCCGGAGAGGGAGGCGGTCGACGAGACCTTGCAGGGTGGCGATGGCGGGGCCGTGCGCCCCCAGCGCCAGGTCAGCCTGCGCTCGGTCCTCAGTCGCCAGCAGCCGCAGCTCGTCCCACCGGGCGATCGCGGGGCTGGCGAACCTCTCGTAGGCAAACTCGGCCAGGGCGTCGCCCCGCCACAGGACCAGCGCCTCCTCCAGCGCCGACCGCGCCGGGACGGGTCGTCCCTGGTCCAGGAGGCGCCGGCCAGTGGCGGCCAGGTCCTCGAACCGGGATGCATCCAGTTCGCCGAACCGGATGCGGAGTTCGTAGCCCGGAGGTCGGGTGACCAACAGCTTCGGCGGGGTGTGGCGCCCGCGGCCGGGCTCGAGCACGCGCCGCAGGTTGGAGACGTAGACCTGGAGGGAGGCGGTGGATCGGGCCGGCCGCTCCTCGCCCCACAGCAGGTCGATCAGGCGGTCGAGGGAGACGATAGAGTTCGCCCCCAGGAGCAGCACGGCCAGCACCGCCCGTTGCTTCGGACGGCCGAGATCGAGCACCCCCTGGTCGTCATCCTGCACCTCGAACGGCCCAAGGACGTTGTAGTGCACAGCCCCCTCCCTGCCCGGGAGCCTAGGGCTCGGGCGGAGGTGATGGCAGGAGCGAGCGGCCGGTTGATCCCTCTAAAGGCGCAGCTCGAACCAGTCCGGGCCCTGCCCGTTGGCGGCGGGGCGGAAGCCGGCCTCCTCCAGGCGCCCGATCGAGGGAACCGTGGGTTTCGGTGCGTCGACCACCAGGCGCGGCACGTCGCCATGCCGTAGGGCGTCGCACAGCCCGGCCAGCAAGCGACCGGTCAGGTCTGACTCGTCCGGACCGGATGCGACCAGGTCGGACAATTCCATGCCGCCATCACCGTGGGCCAGGATGACGGCCGCCGCCGGCGGAGGAACGCCCGGCTCGGCGGCCACGTCAACGAGGGCGTACACCGCGCCCGTCCGACACCGGGTCGTGATCTGGGCGGCAGCGCCACCGGTGCCGGCGAGAAGGCGTACCGCCGCATCCCGGGCCGGGCCTGGCGACAGCGCCTGGCACAACAGGGGGACGAAGCGGAGACTGCCGTCCTCGGCCTCCGGGCGACCGGCCGCCGAGGACGGCAATCCACTCACTGGCCCGCCGCAACCATGACCGCACCATCGCACGCGCCCCTTGGCGAACACTTGGCGTCGAGGCGGTGCGAGGGGGAGAGCGAAAGGCGCCCCCCTCCGCCCGACGGCGGGATCACGCGAAACGGAGGCGCGGGGGAGTCCTTCAGCCGGTACGGACCGACGGCACGCGAACCTGACTGTTCCTACAGGTCGGCGACGTCAGGCCGATCGGCGATAGCATCGAGCCGTCCGCCTCCCAAAGATCCTTCCCCCGAAGGGTCGGTTTCCCCCCGGTTTCCGACTCGTAGGGACCCACGTCGACACAACGGAAGGGCGGAGGGCGACAGCAAAAGCCCAGGTCACGCAGGGTTGTCGGCGAAAGCAGCAGGCCAGGGGACGTAGCTCAGCTGGCTAGAGCACCTGCTTTGCAAGCAGGAGGCCGGCCCGACGAGAACATGCTCTGACCAGCACTTTTCCTGGCTCCCCCTCGAAGGCAGGGGGTTCCTCCCCCAATTCTCCCCCAACGTGTGGCTTCGGGAGTGAGGGTGTCCGCCCGCATCTCGGGTGAACGATCTTGCTCTTGTAGCGCTTCCGAGTAGGGAAACCCGCCACGCCCTGGACTTCGACTGCGGGGTAAAGGCCTACCCGCCGGTGACCCCCGGCGGCCATTGGCGGCTGCGGTGGCTCGAGGGTGGCCGGCGGCGGGAGACGACGGCCCCTTCCCGTCGTGACGCCATGTCCAAGGCCGCCGATGTGGTGGCCCGCCTGTCCCAGGGGCGGCCCACCGACCTGGCCCAGGCCCCCGCCGAACTGCTGGTGACGCATTACCTCGACCCGGCCCGCCGTCCCGTGCGGGGCCGGGCCTGGTCGGCGCGGCACCGGGAGGAGCAGGAGGCCTACTGCCGCCGCTTCGTGAGCCCCGTCGTCGCCGGCGTCGAGCTGGGGCGGCTGTCGCGCCTGCACTTCAACGGGATCCTGGCCCAGGCCGGCTCCGCCTCCGTCGCCGCCCACCTGCGCCGCTGCCTGTCGGCCATGGTCGGCGCCGGCCTGGAGGAGGGCCTGCTGCTGGCCCGCCAGGACGTGCTGCGGGGGGTGCGATGGGCACCGCCGCCGGGGGAGGGGAGCGACGACGAAGAGGGGGCCGGCCACTACGTGGAGGAGGCCGAGATCCCCACCTCGGCCGCAGTGCACGCCCTGGCGGCAGCGGCGGGGGAGCGCTCGGGGCTGTGGTGGAGGGAGCTGCAGCCGCTGGTGGTGGCCTACTCGGGCCTGCGCTGGGGGGAGATGGCCGCTCTCACCGGCGATCGGGTGGACCCCGCCCGGCGGCGCATCACCGTCGACCGCCAGGTCGTCGAGACCCGCCACGATCTCGCCCTCAGCTTGCCCAAGAACCGCCGTCGGCGCACGACCATGTACCCCGCCGCCACCCCCGGCGGGCTCGACCTGGCCGCCCTGGTGGCCCGCCGGGTGGCCGAGGTCGGCCCCACGGGGCTGCTGTTCCCCTCGCCCAAAGGCCATTGGCCCCGGCGCTCGAACTACCGGCGCAACACCTTCGAGCCCGCCGCCACCGCCGCGGGCTGGCCCAAGGGCAACGACGGCCGGCGGCTGTGGACCTTCCACTCCCTGCGCCACGTCTTCGCCACCTGGGCCCTGGCCCAGC
>JAXDMK010000110.1:0-27081 GCA_034666105.1 Actinomycetota bacterium
CCCCCCTGCACTCCTTGGATTGGGTTGCGTCAGATGCGGCGCTGGATGAGCGTGCGGCGCAGGCGCATGAGCCCGAGCCCGCCCAGGACCAGGAAGCCACCCATGACGAGGGGAGCCGAGGTGCCACCGGTGGCCGCCAGGTTGCCTCCGGCGATGGTGGGTCCGTTGAGGACGAACCGGCCGGTGATGGCGGCACCCTGGATCTGACCGCTCCCGAGCACCAGGTCGTCGCCGGCGGCCCGGCCCCGGCAGTTGCCGAGGGCGGCGCTGACATCGACGATGTCACGCATCACGGCGTTGCCGGAGGCGCTGCTGATGTGGACGGTCATGTTGAGTTGGATGGGTGGATCACCCAGGGCATAACCCCCCAGGTTCTCCCATGTGACCCTGTTGGCCGGAGCCACCACCCCGCCGTGGTCGGCGCCCACGATGTTGAAGGTGACGGAGCCGCTGGCCACCTCGACGGTGTCGACGGCCCGGATGTTGACCAGGTCACAGGCGAACAGGGCGTTGAACAGGCCCGGGTCGCTGGGGATGCTGATGGTGAAGACCACGTCCTGGCCGACTGCGACCGGGTCGGGGTTGGCCACCTTGCTGACCGGCAGGGTGCAGGTGACGCCGCCGGCGGGCACGCTGACCGCGCCCTCGAAGTGGCCGAGGCCGACGTCGAGTGCGCTGATGCCGGGGAGGTTCAGCAGCTGCAGGCGCAGGGTGTCGGCCGAGCCGGACGCCGAGGTGCCGTCAGCGGCGACGGCGGGGACGCCGCTTCCGGAGAGGCCGACCGGCGGAACGCCGAGGCGCAGCGTGAGCAGGCCGCCGACGGGCAGGTTGACGCCGCCGGCACCGAGCAGGTCCTGCAGGCTGAGCGTCAGCAGGGTGACGACACCCAGGCGCACCGTGATCACCGGGGTGCCGGTGTAGGCGACGCCGTTGCGGGGGTCGCCCGGCTTGCCGGTGGCGGTGGTGCGGAAGCCGACGGGGCCGGCGATGTCGATGGTGATGCCGGTGCCGGCCACGCTGAGCGGGGCGATGATCGCCTGCGACTCGGCCACGACGCCGTAGGTGCCGTCACCGTTGGGCACCATGTAGGTGACCGTGCGGGTCTGGGTGACCGAGTTGCCGGTGGCGCTGGTGCCGACGAGGCCGCCGCCGGCGGTCGGGAGCACCTGCAGGTTCTCGACGTAGCCGGAGCCGTAGGTGAGGGGCCGACCGATGGGGCAGAACTCCGGGTCGTACGTGGCCTGGGCCTGACCGCGGGCGGTGGACGCGGTGAGGATCGGGGGCAGGTTGATGTTGGTGACCTTGTCGACCAGGGGGCTGGGCGGCGCCGCGTTGGCCTCGGCCACCTGGGTCAGCTTCAGCTGGTTGACATCGGTCGCCTGCACCACCGGCGTGGCGATGCCGAGCTCGACGCCGCTACCGCGGCCGTAGGCGTTCTTGCCTGCCGGCTGGGGCGGCTGGACCGCCTGGCCGAACTGGTTGTTGACGGTGCCGGTGAGACCCGTGGAGTTGACCACTCCGCCGGAGTTGGCGACCTGCGTGTTCGCGATCTGGGTGGCCCCGAGGGCCAGGGCGTTCAACGCCACCGCGTTGGCGTTGCCGTACGCCGCGAATGGCTGCGTCGAAAGCGCTGCCTCCACCCGGACGGGAGAGGAGACGAGCATCGCACTCGCGACCACCACCCCCATGAGCATTCGAGCTACTCGCTTCCCCACATCCGCTCCTTTGGTCCTTCGCATCCCAGGTTGGTGGTCCCGACCTGGTTCCCCACGACCGAGGGCCCATACCATGCCCGATGTTGGGCATGCCCGTCTAGCGCTAACGAGCCGCGGCCCTCTGCCGGCTCGGTTATCTCCCGCCGATGCAAACGTACAAACTTTTCTGACCGGAAGCTACTACCGAAGTTTGGACGGCCGCTCATCCCGCCACTCCCGCCCGCACGCTGGCGCCGATGATACTGACCCGGTGGCTTCCCCCGCCGTGGTCGTGGTCGGAGCGGGTCACAACGGGCTGGTGGCGGCCTGCTATCTGGCCCGGGCTGGGGTCGACGTGGTGGTTCTGGAGGGCCTCGACCGGCCGGGAGGCGGTTCCCGCACCGAGGAGACCGTCGCCGGCTACCGCTTCGACACCCACTCCGTCGCCCACAACATCATCAACATGACCACCATCCCCGCCGAGCTCGACCTGGCCGGCGCCGGCCTGGCCTATCAGGAGATGGATCCGTTCTCGGTGGCCGTGCACGCCGACGGCCGCCGGGTGCGCTTCTTCCGCTCGATCGACGACACGGTGGACTCCATCGCCGAGGCGAGCCCGCACGAGGCCCGGGCCTACGCCGCATTCATGAGGAAGGCGGTGCCGGTGATTCGGACGGTGCTGCCGGCGGTGCAGGGACAGCTCTCCGCAGCCGACGTACCCCGGCGGGTGGCGGCGGGCGCCCGCGCCTTGGGCCGGCACCCGTTCGCCACCGTCCGCGACGCCCTCGGGCCCTACGACTCGCTGTTGCGGCGGTGGCTGCCCTCCGACCTCACCCGGGGCCCGGTCGCCGCCTTCGCCGCCCACGCGGCCATGGGGCCGGGCGTGGCCGGCGGGGCCGTGTTCGCCTGGTGGCAGGCCGCCTATCACCTGTTCGGCCAGTGGCACGCTCCCGGCGGGGCGCAGGGGCTGACCGACGCCCTGGTCACCCGCCTGACCGCCCTGGGCGGGGAGCTGCGGGTCGGCGCCCGCGTGGCCCGCATCGACGCTCGGGACGGTCAGGTGCGGGCCGTCGTCACCGAGGCCGGGGAGCGGATCGAGGCCCGGTCGGTCGTCACCGCCATCCACCCCCAGGTGGCCCTGCTCGAGCTCCTCGACCCGCCCCTGGCCGGCCGGGCCGGCTCCGACCTGGCCGCCGCCCGGCAGGGGAACGTCGTCCAGGCCCTGATCCACGTCGCCACCGATCGCCTGCCGCCCTACCCCGGCTGCCGGGAGGGCGACTGGAACGGGCTGCAGAGCTTCGTCGACCGCCTCGACGACCTCTCGACGGCGTGGACCGCGTCGGAGGCGGGCCAGTTGCCCGACGTCCTCCCCCTCTACGCCTTCACCACCTCGGCCATCGACCCGTCGCTCGCCCCCGCCGGCCACCACACCGTCTACCTGGCCTGCCCGGCCGCCCCCGCCCGGGTGCGAGGTGGCTGGGCCGCCCGCGGCGAGGAGTTCGTCGAGCGGGCCCTGGCGGTGGTGGAGGAGCGGGCGCCCGGGTTCCGGTCGAGCATCGTCGGGGTGCACGCCCGCACTCCCGACGTCATGGAGCGCGACGAGGGCTGGGTCGGCGCCCACCCCATGCACATCGACCTGGCCCTCCACCAGCTCGGACCCTTCCGGCCCACCCGGCGCCTGGGCGACCACCGCACGCCGGTGGCGGGCCTGTACGTGTCGGGCGCGGGTACCAGCCCCAGCGGCGGCATCGCTGGCACCCCGGGACGGGGGGCGGCGCGGGCTCTGCTCGCCGACCGGTCGTAGGTTCTGGCTTATGCCTGATCAAATCGAGTTCACGGGCCGAATCGTTACCGCCTACGCCAGCAAGGGCCCGGCGGTGGAGCTGGGCAAGGCCATGCTCGGGGGAACAGTGCTTCCCGACGCGGTCGTGCGGGTGCCGGCGGCCATGTGCAACCGCCACGGGCTGATCGCGGGGGCCACCGGCACCGGCAAGACCAAGACCCTCCAGCTCATGGCCGAGCAGCTGTCGGCGATGGGCGTGCCCGTGTTCGCGGCCGACGTCAAGGGCGACCTCAGCGGCCTGAGCCGGCCCGGTGAGGTGAGCGACCGGGTCACGTCCCGGGTCGACGAGATGAAGGTGGAGTGGAGCCCGGCCGGGTTCCCGGTGACCTTCCTGTCCCTGGGCGGCCACGGCGCGGGCGTGCCCGTGCGGGCGGCGGTGTCCGCCTTCGGCCCCCAGTTGCTGGCCAAGGTGATGGACGCCAACGAGACGCAGTCGTCGTCGCTCACCCTCGTCTTCCGCTACGCCGACGACCGGGAGCTGCCCCTGCTCGACCTGGTCGACCTCCGCGATGTCCTCAAGTACCTGGTCAGCGACGTCGGCCAGGACGATCTGAAGGGCATCGGCGGCCTCTCCTCGGCCACCGCCGGCGTGCTCCTGCGCAAGATCGTGGAGCTGGAGGAGCAGGGGGCGGAGGCCTTCTTCGGCGAGCCGGAGATGGAGGTGTCCGACCTCATCCGCCGCACGCCCGAGGGGGCGGGGGTGGTGTCGTGCCTGGAGCTGGCCGCGGTGCAGGACAAGCCCAAGCTGTTCTCGACGTTCCTCATGTGGCTGCTGGCCGAGCTGTTCCACGACCTCCCCGAGGTGGGCGACCTCGACCAGCCGAAGCTCGTCTTCTTCTTCGACGAGGCCCACCTGCTCTTCGACGGCGCCTCGAAGGCGTTCCTCGACCAGGTGGCGCAGACCGTCCGCCTCATCCGCTCGAAGGGGGTGGGCGTGTTCTTCGTCACCCAGCTCCCCGACGACGTCCCCGAGGACGTGCTGGCCCAGCTCGGCAACCGGGTGCAGCACGCGCTGCGGGCGTTCACCCCCCGCGACGCCAAGGCGCTCAAGGCGGCGGTCACCACCTATCCCAAGACGTCCGACTACGACCTGGAGGAAGACCTCACCCAGCTGGGCACCGGCGAGGCGATGGTGACGATCCTCTCCGAGCGGGGGGCGCCCACGCCGGTGGTGTGGACGAGGATGCGCCCGCCCCGCTCCCTCATGGCCGCCATCGGCGAGGAGGCGGTTGACCAGGCGGCCCAGGCCAGCCCGCTGTGGTCGAAGTACGCGGTCGAGATCGACCGCGAGTCGGCCCGGGAGAAGCTGGGTGCCCGCCTGACCGAGGCGGCGGCGGCCGATGCGGCCGAGGCCGGGGCGCCGGCGCCGGCGCCCACGCCCAAGTCCGAACCGAAGCCGAAGCCGGCGCCGAAAGGGAAGGCGAAGAAGAAGGACGACAACGCGGTGGTCGACTACCTGAAGTCGCGCGAGGGCCGATCGATGATCAACACCGTGGCCCGGGGCGTGTTCGGGCTCCTCCGCAAGCGGCGCTGACTGGCACCCGGTCCGGGACGCGGTCGGGGCCGCTGGGTATGCTTCGTCGGGGCGTGGCCGGGGGGCGGCAGCCAGACTGACAACAGGAGGCTCAATGCCGGGCAAGTTCGTGATCAAGAAGGGTTCCACCGGAAAGTTCCGCTTCTCGCTGGTGTCCACCAACGGGCAGATCGTGGCGACCAGTGAGGCCTACGAGACGAAAGCCTCCGCCCAGGCCGGCATCCGGTCGGTGAAGAAGCTGGCCGCCGACGCGGCCGTGGAGGACACCACCACCGCCGAGTGGGCCGAAGCCGACACCGTCCGCAGGGACGCGGAGAAGGCGAAGAAGGCCAAGAAGGCGGCCGCGGTCAAGAAGGCCGCAGCCAAGGCCAAGGCCGCGGCCAAGGCCGCCACCACCGACGGCTGACGCCGACCCTCAGCTCGCCAACTGGTGACGGTTACAGCCCTCTGAGGGCGCCAGGCGTCACCCGGTTGGCTACGGGTAGGACCAATCGGGGCGTTTGCGGGCTTGGCGCTCGTCGTAACGCACGACGCCGTCGGCGAGGTCGGCGATGAGGGGGACGACGAGGTCGGCGCGGGGCAGGGGGCAGTCGCCCTCCAGATGGGCCGCGAACTCCTCGGGGAACGCCCGCAGGATGCTGCGGATGAGGATCTGCTCCTCCGTCCCCAGATAGCAGCGGTTGGCGTCGGTGACCTCGTTGAGGCGGGCGCCGATGACGGCGATGTCCTGGTCGGAGCCCCGGCAGGCCTCGATCTCGTTGAGCCGGTAGCTGATCTCCTCGCAGCCGAGCTTGCACGCCGGGCACTGGCCGCACGACTCCACGTACAGGAAGTGGGAGAAGCGGAAGGCCAGCTCCACCATGCACGCGCTCTCGTCGTACACCGCGTAGCCGGCCGCGCCCATCCCGCTGCCGATGGCGGCCATGGCCTCGTACGACACCGGCGTGTCGAGCCGGTCGGCCGTGATCACGGCGTTGGCCACACCCGAGAACACAGCCTTGATCGCCACCGCCGGATCCCGCGGGCCGCCTCCGATGGTGGCGATCACCTCCGACAGGGGCGTGCCCAGGTCGACCTCGTCGTAGCCGGGGTGGGCGACGTCGCCGACGACGGTCATCACGTGGTGGCCGGGCGAGTCGGCGGTCCCCATGGTGCGGTACCACTCCGCCCCCCGGGCCAGGATGTGGGGGACGTTGGCCAACGTCTCCACGTTGTTGGCGAGGGTGGGGTTGGACAGGTGGGCGTCGGGATGGCCCGGCTCCGGAGTCGCCGCCTCCCAGCCCATCTGGGGCGCGGTGGCGAACAGGCCGTGCTCGTAGGGGGGGAGCAGCCGGGGCATCGGGGGCCGGCCCTCGATGACCTCGAGCATCGCCTTCTCCTCGCCGAAGAGGTACTCCTCGGGACCCTCGACGATGGTGATGGGGACGTCGCCCGCCAGCCCCTCGGCCTGCATCTCGTCGATGGCCCGGGCGAGACGGTCGATCTCGACGGTGAACTTGGCCTTGATCCCGATGAACACCTCCCGGGCGTCGACGGTGAGGGCGGCGATGGCCAGGCCCTCGACCACCTGGTACGGGTTCCGGCGCAGGATGGCCCGGTCCTTGAACGTGGCCGGCTCGCCCTCGGCCGCGTTGCACACCACGTAGCGGTGGGTGCCGGCCTGGTTGCGGATGCCGGACCACTTGCGACCGGTGGGAAAGCCGCCGCCGCCCCGCCCCCGCAGGCCCGACAGGCTGATCTCGTCGATGGTGAACTCGGGGCCCAGCTTGCGGGCCGCGTCGAGGCCCTTGCCTCCGCCCAGGGCCCGCCATCCGTCCACCGAGGTGACCGCCTCCGCCGGCAGCAGGTAGCGCTCCCCAGTCCCGTCCACTGGGGGCAACGTACCCTTTGCCGACGATGACCCTGACGCGCACCACCACGGTCGCGCTGGCGTTCCTGGTGGCGGCCGGCTGCGGCGGCGGCGGGGGCGACCTCCTCTCCGACTCGGCCGGAAGCCGGCGCCGGATGCCCTCCTGCGGGTCGTACACGGCCACCGAGAGCCCGCTCCCGGCGCAGGACGAGGCCGTTCGCCAGTGTTTCCTGAACGCGGCGGGGGACGGCACCCAGATGGAGGTCACCGTCACCGTCGAGTCGATGGAGGGCGACCCCATCACCACCATCTACCGGGTCCTGGGCCCGGACGACCTCGAGCTGTTCGTCGACGCCTCGGCCGACAAGTTCTCGCCGGTCAAGACCTACCACCAGCGCTGCACGTCGGTGGCCGCCGAGGGCAACGGGCTGGCCGCCGGTGGCTGCGTGACCCTCGCCTAACCGGCCAGGTCCTCCACGTAGGCCATGACCTGGTCGGCGGCGGTGGCCGGGTCGCCGGTCATGTCGACGGTGAGGTAGGCCCCCGGCGGCTCCTCCATCTCCGCCGCCACCCGGCGCACGAGGTCGCCGTCGCGGTTGGCGGCCAGGTGACGTCCGGCGGCGGCGTCGGCCTCGCACCGTTCGATGGCCACGCTGACGGGGACGTCGCACACGATCACCGCCGAGAAGCCTCCCGCCTCGGCCGCCGTCGCCTCCGCCGCCTCCACCTCCGATGGCCGGGAGAACGTGAGCCCGTCGAAGATCACCACCCGGCCCCGGCCCAGGTGGTAGCTGGCCGCGTCGAGCATGGCCGAGAAGGTCACGTCCCGCTCGGCCGAGGAGTGGTCGCACGGAGCGAACAGGTCGTGGCGGACCTTGTCCCTGTCGATGACACGGGCCCCGGGGAGCCGGTCGGCGACGGCCGCGGCCAGCACGCTCTTGCCCGAGCCCGGCAGGCCGCCCAGCACCAGCACTCCCGGACGCACCCGGCCAGGGTACGCCCAGACGATTCCCGGGACGATTGGTCCCCGCTTAGCGCGGATACGTTGGCCAGGTGCCGTTCATCGACGTCGAAGGGATCAACCTCCATTACCTCGACGTGGGGGTCGGCGACCCGCCGGTGGTGCTCCTCCACGCCTTCCCCCTCCACTCCGACATGTGGGCGGGGCAGGTGGCGTGCCTGGCCGCCACCCACCGGGTGGTGGTGCCCGACCTCAAGGGCTTCGGGAAGTCGTCGGCGCCCGACGACCCCGGGTCGTACTCCATGGGCGACTACGTGCGGCAGGTGCTGGGGCTGGTGTCGGCCCTGGGCCTCGAGCGGATCGTGCTCGGCGGCCTCTCCATGGGCGGCTACGTGGCCTTCTCCCTGGTCGCCCGCCACCTCGACCTCCTCCAGGGGCTGGTGCTGGCCGACACCCGGGCCGGGCGCGACATGCCCGAGATCCTCCGACGCCGCACCGACCAGCAGGAACAGGTGCGGCGGGAGGGCATCGACGCCCTGGTGGAGACCCAGTTGGCGACGCTACTGTCCCCCGAGACGTTGGCGTCGCGACCCCAGTTGGTGGAACAGGTACGGCGCATCATGCTGTCGAACCCGCCCGCCGGCTTCGTCGGCGGCCTGGAGGCGATGAAGGGCCGGCCCGACTCCCTGCCCACCCTGGGCAGTGTCAAGGTGCCGACGTTGGTGCTGGTGGGCGAGCACGACGTGCCCTCGCCGCCCGACGTGGTGCGGGTGTGGCAGCAGCGCATCCCCGGATCGGAGCTGGTGGTGATCCCCGGGTCCGGGCACCTCAGCAACATGGAGGACCCGGACTCCTTCAACCTCGCCCTCACCGACTTCCTGGACCGGCTCGTCTGACCCTCAGGTCGGCGGCAGGGGACGCCGCCGACGCCTAGCGTGCGGGCGTGTCCGACCCCTTCGCCGACCTCTTCCCCCGCCGACGGGAGCGGGAACGGGAGCGGGAACGGGAACGGCCGCCGCGGGAGGCGTTCGTCGAGCACGCCCACCAGGTCCTGCTGGCCCGATGGGGGACGTCGCTGTCCACGCGGGTGGCCGACCTGCCCGGCGACCAGGCCGAGTTTCCCCTCGTCTCCGGCAACGGCCGCATCGTGGGCGAGGTGGTGTGGCTGGAGGGGGTGGAGTCGCCCGAGGGAAAGTCGGCGGTGCTCTCGGAGCACGTGTGGGTGATGAGCCACGTGGCCGCCGCCGACCGCCGTTTCCTGCTCGTCGGCCACGACCTCGACCTCGTCATCCGGTGGGTGGCCCGCCGCCGGGCCATGCTCGACGGGGTGGAGGTGTGGTCGCTCGACGGTGACCAGCTCGAGCGGCTGGCCTAGGTCTGCCTAGGCCGGGGAGGGCGGCGCCGGCCTCGGCCCGGCGGCCGACGAAGCCCGGCGGGCGGGGTGGGACACTCCCGGGGCGTGGTCGAGCAGGGAGCCGATCCGGTCCAGGAGGTCGTTGAGGCTGAAGGGCTTGACGATGTAGTCGTTGGCACCGGCGGCCAGGCCCCGGGCGAAATCGAACTCCTGGGCCTTGGCCGTGAGCAGGATGATGGGGAGGTCGGCGGTGGACGGCTCCGCCCGCAACGCCTCGCACACCTCGATCCCGCTCATCCGGGGCATGGTCCAGTCGAGGAGGACGATGTCGGGCCGGACGCCGGGGGCGGCGGGCGAACCACCATGAGCCGCCGCCACCGCCGCCTCCCCGTCGGCCGCGCTGAGGGAGGCGTAACCGGCCAGGGCCAGCTTCCAGGTGATCAACGTCCGGATGTCGGAATCATCGTCGACGACGAGAACCGTCTTCATCCCCGACAGTATCGGCAGGGCCGAACCGGTCCTGTAGCCCGGCGCCCGCTCGTCGCCGGGCCCGGCCAGCGGTTCCGGGGTCAATGCCGGAACCCGGTTTCGTACCGTTCGGGCGGTTGGCCGGGGCTCGCCTCGAGGCGCTCGAGCACCCGCCGCAGGTCGTCAACCAGGTCACCGGCGAGATCCCGGCTGAAACCGTTGCGGACGACGATCCGCAGCACCGCCACCTTGTCGAGGGCGGGCGGCAGGCGGTAGGCGGGCAGCGTCCAGCCCCGGATGCGAAGGTGCTCGGACACGTCGAACACCGTGTAACCGGTGCCGGCGCCGGCGCGCAGGCGGAAGGCGAAGGCGGGGATCCCGTCGCCGGTGGAGACGAGCTCGAACGGGCCGAGGGCGGCGATCTCGCCCGCCAGCCAGCGGGCGGTGTCCCGGCAGGTCCGCTGGACGAGGCGGTAGCCCTCGAAGCCGAGGCGGAGGAAGTTGTAGTACTGGGCCGCGATCTGGCTCCCGGGACGGGAGAAGTTGAGGGCGAACGTCGGCATGTGGCCGCCCAGGTAGTCGACCGAGAACACGAGCTCGTCGGGCAGAGCCGACGCGTCCCGCCACACCAGCCACCCGATCCCCGGATAGACGAGGCCGTACTTGTGGCCGGAGGCGTTGATGGACGCCACCCGGGGCAGCCGGAAGTCCCACACCAGGTCCGGATCGAGGAAGGGGGCGATGAACCCGCCCGAGGCGGCGTCGACATGAAGAGGGACGTTGATGCCCTCGACGCGCTGCAGGCGGTCGAGGGCCGCCGCCATCTTCGCGACCGGCTCGTAGGTGCCGTCGAAGGTGGAGCCGAGGACCGCGACCACGGCGATGGTGTTGGCGTCGCAGTGGGGGGTCATGGCCTCCGCCGTCAGGTGGGTGGCGTCCGGTCCGACCGGCACCAGGCGGGGCTCCACGTCCCAGTACCGGCAGAACTTCTTCCAGCACACCTGGGCGTTGGCGCCCATCACCAGGTTGGGCCGGTCGCTCGCCTGCCCGCCTGCCTGCCGGCGTTGTCGCCAGCGCCACTTGAGGGCCAGGCCGGCGAGCATGCACGCCTCGCTCGACCCGGTGGTCGAGCAGCCGGTGGCCGCCTCGGCGGTGGCGTGCCACAGGTCGGCCAGGATGCTGACGCAGCGGCGCTCCAACTCGGCCGTGCGGGGGTACTCGTCCTTGTCGATCAGGTTCTTGGAGGCGCACTCCGCCATCAGCCGCTCGCCTTCGGGCTCCATCCAGGTGGTCACGAAGGTGGCCAGGTTCAGACGGGCACTGCCGTCGAGGAGGAGCTCGTCGTGGACGATCTGGTAGGCCACGTCCCGGGGTAGGGGCTCCGATCCGAGACGGAACCGGCGCACCTCGGGGACCTCGTCGATCAGCGCGAACTGGGGACGGATGCTCAGTGCGTCGGCATGCTCGTCCGGCTGGTGGCGGTGGAGAGGCACCACATGGTTCCTAGCACCACCACCGCCGGGCTCCGACGGAGGCGACCTCGGCCCCCCGGCCGCGTCCCGGCGGGCTCGGGGCGACCCTACGCTCGGGCTGCTTGCCCTTCACCTACGCGTCCCACCAGGCGCCCGTCCTCGCCCTCAAGATGGGCTGGCCGGGTTGGTTCGACGGCACCGCCATGGTGATGGGCTCGATGGCCCCCGACTGGGCCTACGCCTTCCACGGCACCCGTCTGGCCTTCGACGCCCACGCCGGGTGGGGGTTCCTGCTCTTCTGCGTCCCGGCCGCGGTGGTGGCGTCGTGGGTCCTGCGCCGGGTGGCCCCGGCGCTCTTCGCCTATGCCCCGAGTCCGCCGGTGCTGCCCCTCCGCCAGCTGCAGGTGCTGGCCCGGCGGCGGCCGGGCCTGCCCGTCTCCCTGGCGAGCGGCCTGGCCGGCGCCGTGACCCACGTGGTCTGGGACCTGTTCACCCATGACGACAGCTGGGGGCCCCGCCACGTCGCCTGGCTGCGGTCGACGGCGGTGAACATGGCCGGGCACAGCCCCACCTGGGCCAGGCTGCTGCAGTACGCCAGCCACGTCGGCGGCGCCCTGGTGAGCCTCTACCTGCTCAGCCGGATCCTCAGGTCGGGCTCGTTGCTGCGGTGGTACGGCGTCGACACCGCCGGCGGGCCCGTGCCGGCAGGAGGGGCGGACCGCTTCTGGACGATCACCGCGGTGGGAGTGGCCGGCGGCCTGGCCTGGGCCATGACGGGCGAGCCCGGCATCCCCGGCCAGATCATCCGGCTGAGCCTGGGGATGGCGGCCGGCCTGGTCACGGCCTCGGTCGGGTGTGCCCGGGCGGTGCGGACGGTGGCGACGGGGTAGCGGTCAGCGGGAGGGACCGGTATCGGTCCGCCGGCGGGCCCGGGCCACCGACGGGGGTAGCCCGATACCGAGGTCGACCGGCGGCGGGACGCCCGGTGCCGCCGGCGGGCGGGGCCGGGGGACGGCCCGGTTGGCGACGAGGGCAGCGCGGGCGCGCCTCCGGAGTCCGGGACCGGCGACCAGGGCGGCGCCGAACAGCAGCATGCCCAGCACCCCGACCGCCATCCGGAACCAGTCCTGGCGCACCCCGTTGACCACCACCGCCGTCACCAGCCACCCCCCGAAGATCAGGTCGGAGAGCCAGCGGATGGGGCGCCGGGAGCCCTGGCCGGTGAGCGCGCCCGCCATCTCGACGGCGGCGTCGGCCAGCCCCGGGTCGGTGACCGCCACGCCCCCGCGCACCGCCCGACCGACCGCCCGCCGGTCGGCCACCGAGAGCGTCTTCGACGTGGCCCGCCACGCCCGCTGCCGGCGGCGAACCGGTTCGATGCGCCGGCGGTCGATCACCTGCTCGAGGACGAACAGGGCCAGTCCCACCGCGGGTATCCACCGCAGGAGGAGCATGAGGGGTCAGTCGGCGAACCTGGGACCGGACTTGAGCCGGGCCCGGGCCCCGGCCGTGTCAGGAGCAGCCGCTGGTGGTGCCGCAGCTGGAGCACACGAAGCAGGCCCCGGCCCGTTGCATGACCATGCCGCACTGGTAGCAGTAGGGCGCGTCGGACGCCTGGGGCTGGGGCGCGGCGGCCACCGCCGGCACCGCCTTGGCGATCGCCGCCGCCGCCTTGGCCACCGGGGCCACCGGGTCGGGGATGACGTCGGAGCCCATGGCGTTGGGCGTGGCCTCCTCCTCGACCCCGGGCAGGGTGGGCTGCATGCGCTCGCCGACGGTGAGGATGCCGAGGTCGACCCGCTCCTGGTGGGTGAGGTACTCCACCGCCAGCCGGCGGAAGATGTAGTCGACCAGGGAGCTGGCGAAGCGGATGTCGGGGTCGTCGGTCATGCCCGCGGGCTCGAAGCGCATGTTGGTGTACATGTCGACGAAGGCCCGGATGGGCACGCCGTACTGGAGGCCGTGGCTGACGGAGATGGCGAAGGCGTCCATGATCCCGGCCAGGGTGGAGCCCTGCTTGGCCACCCGCAGGAAGATCTCGCCCGGCCGCCCGTCGTCGTACTCCCCCACCGTCACGTAGCCGTGACAGTCGGCCACCCGGAACGAGAACGTCTTGGAGTTGCGCATCCGGGGCAGGCGCTCGCGGTCGGGCGCCTGGTGCTGCTGCACCACCACCGTCTCGATGAGCTTGGCCGCGGCCTCGGCGATGGCCTTGTCGGTCTTGGTGCTGGAGAGGGGCTGGCCCACCTTGCAGTTGTCGCGGTAGATGGCCAGCGCCTTGAGCCCCAGCCGCCACGACTCGATGTGGAGTTGCTCCACCTCGTCGACCGACATCGACTCCGGAACATTGACGGTCTTCGATATGGCGCCCGAGATCCACGGTTGGACGGCCGCCATCATCTTCACGTGGCCCAGGTAGTGGATGACGTTGTCGCCCATGGAGCAGGCGAAGACGCTCAAGTGCCCGGCCGACAGGTGGGGGGCGCCGAGGATCGACTTCTGCTCGTCGATGTAGGCGAGGATGTCGTTGACCTGCTCGGGGCCGTAGCCGAGCCGGCGCAGGGCCCGGGGCACGGTCTGGTTGACGATCGACATGGTGCCGCCGCCGACAAGCTTCTTGGTCTTGCACAGGCCCAGGTCGGGCTCGATGCCGGTGGTGTCACAATCCATCATCAGGCCAATAGTCCCCGTGGGCGCCAGAACTGTGGCCTGGCTGTTGCGGACGCCGTAGACCTCGGCCAACCCGACGGCGTCGTCCCACGCGTCGCGCGCCGCGGCCAGCACCGGGCTGGGGGCGAGGGAGGTGTCGATGACGCCGAGCTCGTCGCGGTGCATGCCCAGGACCCGGTTCATCGGCTCCTTGTTCTGGGCGTAGCCGGCGAAGGGGCCCATGCGGGCCGCGGTGCGGGCCGACGTGGCGTAGGCCTCCCCCGTCATGAGGGCGGTGATGGCGCCGGCCCACGCCCGTCCGGCCTCGGAGTCGTAGGCCACGCCGAGGGCCATGAGCAGGGCGCCCAGGTTGGCGTAGCCGAGTCCGAGCTGGCGGAAGCGGCGGGACGTGTCGGCGATGCGCTCGGTGGGGTAGTCGGCGTTGCCCACCAGGATCTCCTGGGCCGTGAACACGACCCGGATGGCGGCCCGGAAGCCCTCGACGTCGAAGCTGCCATCGTCGTTCAGGAACCGGAGCAGGTTGAGGCTGGCCAGGTTGCACGCCGAATTGTCGAGGTGCATGTATTCCGAGTTGTGGACGACGACGGCGTGGTCGGCGTCTTGAGTGTCGGCGGTGACGCAGAAGTTGTGTGTGCCATCGACTTCGAGGTCGTAGACCGGCACTGGCGAGTCGAGGGTCACGGTGTCGACGGATGCGACAGAGTCGTCGATGTAGCCGCCGAGCGCATCGATGCACCGGAGCTGCTCGCCCGTCACCAAGGCCTGGGCCTCGACGTAGCCCCGGGCGACGGTGAGGAACCGGTGCTCCGGAGTGCAGCGCAGGACGAGCCCAGCCGCGGTGCGAACGTCGACCAGCCGGTCGGTGAGGCCGGCCACCCATGCCCGAAGAATGGTACGGAACTCGCTCTCACCGGTGACGTGGTCGAAGGACCAGGCCAGGGGCAGATCCTGACCGGCAGCGGCCGTCTTTTGCAGCTGCCCGATGGGCACGAGGCCCCACGAGGTGTCGACCAGCATGTCGCCGGTGAAGCAACACGGGTTCGACCCGTTGATGCGGCCGGTGTTGGAGGCGGTGTGCCACTTGTTGATGGTGGTGTCGAACTGCATGCCGGGGTCGGCGCACTCCCAGGCCGCCTCCGCGATCTGGCGGAAGAGCTCGCGGGCCTTGACGGTGCGGATGGGATCGCCGGTGGTGACGGCCCGCAGGTGCCAGTCGGCGTCGTCGACGACGGCCTGCATGAAGTCGTCGGTGACCCGGACCGAGTTGTTGGCGTTCTGGTACTGGGTGGAGTGGCTGTCCTTGCCGTCGAGGTCCATGTCGAACCCGTTGTCGCGCAGGACCCGGGCCTTGCGCTCCTCCACCGCCTTGCACCAGATGAAGTCCTCGACGTCGGGGTGGTCGGCGTTGAGGATGACCATCTTGGCCGCCCGCCGGGTCTTGCCACCCGACTTGATCGTGCCCGCGGAGGCGTCGGCGCCCCGCATGAAGCTCACCGGGCCGGACGCGGTGCCCCCGCCCTTGAGGTGCTCGTACGACGACCGGATGTTGGACAGGTTCACGCCGGAGCCGGAGCCGCCCTGGAAGATGATGCCTTCCTCGGTGTACCAGTTGAGGATCGACCGCATGGTGTCGTCGACGGCGAGGATGAAGCAGTTGTGGACCCGGACGTTGCCGCTCAGGTACTCGCCGCTCTCGGTCTGGATGTCGTAGACCTCGGTCTCGCCGAGCTCCTCGACGCGCTCGATCTCCAGCCGCTTGGTGGGACGGGCGGCGAGGCCGGGCAGCTCCAGGCCGGCCTCCAACCTGGCCGCCGGGGCCGGGTCGACGAACCCGATCTCGTCGGCGAAGCGGCGCCGGTCGCCGGCGGTGCGGATGCTCAGCACGAGGGAGCCCTCACGGTCGGAGCGGGCGTCGGCCGCCAACCGGACCCGGGAGAAGATCCCGAAGCGCAGGAGCAGCGACTGGACGCCCCGCACCAGCGAATGAGAGATCATGCCCAGCCCGATCACCGCGCCCGGCGGGCGGACCGACACGTAGCCCGCGGCCTGGAAGAGGCTGCGCAGGTAGGCGGCGACCACGGGCAGGGGGGCGGTGAAGAGGTGCTCGGGGACGGTCATGTCGACGCCGCGGGTGACGAGGTCCCAGCGCTCGACGAAGTCGTCCAGCGGCGCGCCGTCGAGGCGGGTGCGCCGGCAGTCGAGGCTGGTGTCGACGGTGACCACCCGGCGCTCGTGGCGGTGGACGTCGGGGAACACGGTGTCGATGGCGTCGAGGACCCACGCCTTCTCGGCCGGCGTGACCGTCCGTGCCTCGATGATTCGGGCCTCGATGATTCGGGACCGGTTGGTGCCCTCGTAGCGGCCGACGAAGCCGTCGCCCTGGAGCCACCCGGCCAACGCCGCCTCGGCCACCGCCTGCCGGGAGATCTCGCCCTCGCCGTGCGACTCGGTGCGGTGCCACTCCAGCTGGTCGCCGGCCCGGAGCTCGCCCGCGGGCACGAACCGGCCGGACGCGTCGCCACTGGCACGCCACACGAGGTGGTCGGCGGTGACATCGAGCTGGTAGCCGGCCTTGGTGTGGAGGCGGAGCACCGGCTTGCGGCCGTTGCCCTTGACCGCCACCACCTGGGTGAGGCCGTGGGCGTCGAACACCTTGGCCCCGACGGCACCCCGGGCGACGAGCCGGCCGATCGGGACCAGGCCTTCGGGAGTGGAGACGAGAGCGTCGTAGGGCTGACAGGCACTGGCCTGCTGCGGCGCGCCCATCACGCCGATGTTGAACCACACCGGGGAGTTGAAGGCGGCCCGCTGGTGGAGCAGGAGGGTGGTGAGCTCGTCGCGGAAGGCGTCGGCCTCGGCCCCGTCGACGAAGTAGCCGTCGCGCCGGCCCCAGGCGGTGACGGTGGACACCACCCGGTTGATCACCTGCTTGAGTGACCACTCCCGCTCGGGCTCGCCGAGGGTGCCCCGGAAGTACTTCTGGGCGACGATGTTGGTGGCGTTCTGGGACCACCCCACGGGGAACTCGACATCGCGCTGCTCGAAGGCGACGGTGCCGTCGCGGAAGTTCACGATGCGGGCGTCACGACGCTCCCATGTGACCTCGTCGTAGGGGTCGATCCCCTCCGTCGAGAAATGCCGGCGAATGCCGATGCCGGTCTGCTCGGGAGCGAGAGCCATGCGGAGTCCTCCTGTTCAGCGGCCGGCCGCCAGGCCGCCCCACAACGATTGTGTCTCGGGGGAAGTGAGCCACTACCACTACATGTCGCGTCTCGCCAGAGGCGAGCCACAAGATGTGCCGATAATACTACGTTCGTAATTCCACCCGTGTCAACGATTGGTCGACGTCGCCAACCCTCGCGCCTGGGTCCTGTGGATCGCTAGACCCCAGTCCTGTTGTCGGCCTGTGGTCAGCCTGTGGATTCAGGAAGCGGGGTGGCGGGGCCGGCGGGGTCGCGCTCGGCCGGGGACTCGGTGAGCAGGCCCAGCTCCCGCTGGAAGTCGCCCGGCTCCTCGAACACCTTGTAGACGCTGGCGAAGCGCAGGTAGGCGACCTCGTCGAGGCGACGGAGACGCTCGAGCACCAGGCGCCCGACCTCGGCGCTGCTGACCTCGGGCCCGCCCAGCCGGGCCTGGTCCTCGATCTCGACGGCCAGGGCCTCCAGCTGCTCGTCGGCGACGGGCCGGTTCTTGGCTGCCGCCCGCATCCCCGCCACCACCTTGGACCGGGAGAAGGGCTGCCCCGAACCCGACCGCTTGAGCACGATCAGGGGCGCCTCCTCCAGGCGCTCGAACGTGGTGAAGCGGCGTCCGCAGGCCAGGCACTCGCGCCGGCGGCGGATGGCGGCGCCGTCGTCGGCCTGGCGGGAGTCGATGACGCGGTCGTCGATATGGGCGCAACCGGGGCACCGCACGAACATCGACGCTACCCGGCGGCCGGGGGGTGGGCGCAGGCCCTTGTTTACCGGCGGTGGGTAGGGGTAGTTCGCCGCGATGGCCGAGTTGACGCCGGACAGCCGCGCCCAGAAGGGCAAGTCCGAGAAGAGCAAGACCGAGGACCCGTCGGCGCAGAAGGCCGATCCGGAACAGAACGAGTCGGTGGCCGAGCACGAGGTCGAGGACGCGTTCCGGCGGTCGGTGGACGAGGGGCGGCGGCGGATGTGGCGGCCGACGCTGCCCCTGCTGGCCACCGGCCTGGTGGGGGGTATCGACGTGGGGACCGGGGTGCTCGGCCTGCTGCTGGTGGAGCACGCCACCCACAACAAGCTGCTGGCGGGGCTGGCCTTCTCCATCGGCTTCATCGCCCTGACCCTGGCCCGCAGCGAGCTGTTCACCGAGAACTTCCTGGTGCCGGTGACCACCGTCATCGCCCGCCAGGCCCGGTTCCGGATGCTGCTGCGGCTGTGGGCGGGGACGCTGGTGTCGAACCTGGCCGGCGGCTGGATCTTCACCTGGCTCATCCTGCGCGGCTACCCGGAGATGGCCGACACGGCCAACGAGGCCGGAAACCACTACGTCGAGCTTGGAATCGGCATGCGGTCGATGGCCCTGGCCGTGATCGGCGGGGCCGTCATCACCCTCATGACGTGGATGCAGCACAGCACCGACTCCACCGCGGTGAAGGTGATCCCGGCCATCACCGGCGCCTTCCTGCTGGCCGGGGGCCAGCTCAACCACGCCATCGTGAACTCGCTGCTGATGTTCTCGGCCCTCCACACCGGCCACGCCCCCTTCGGTTACGTGGACTGGGCCCAGACCGCCTCCTGGGCCGCGCTGGGGAACATGGTGGGGGGCATCGGGCTGGTGACGGTGCTGCGCCTGTTCCAGGTGCCCGACAAGGTACGGAAGGAGCGACGTGATCCGGCGCCGGGGGTGCCCGTCACCGACACCCGCGAGGTGGAGCCGGCCACCGAAAGCTAGCCCCGCGACCGCTCAGCCGACGGCCGGCAGTTCGAGTTGCTCGCCCACGACCAGCACCGGGCCGCCGTGCTCGGCCACCATGCGGTCGACGAGGGGCCGGGGGTCGGCACCGGGGTCGATGCTGCGGGCGATGGCCCAGAAGGTGTCGCCCGGCTGCACCTGGTAGACGTGGCCGGCCACGACGGGGAGCGGACGCTCGGGGGCGGTGAGGGAACCACCCCCGAGCGCACCCAGCACGACGGAAGCCACCGCCGACAGGGCGGCGACGGTGCCGGCAGCCAGGGCTTGCCGCCGGCGATAGGTGCTGGGGGAAACGGGGCGCCGGAGGGTGGCGGGCCGGGCCGGAGCTGCCGACAGGGGGGCGGCGGGAGCCGGGCGGGGGCGGGCGAGCGGGAACGGGACGACCTCGACGGGCGCCGCCCGCCGGGAAACCGCTCGGGACCGGTGCTGGACCGCAACCATGACTCACCCTTCCTGACGAACGTACGTTCGGACTCGGCTAGTAGACCACGAACGCCTGTTCCCGTCAAGGTGGAAACGAACAGATGTTTGTACTCGTTCCCCCTTCCTGGTACAGTCCTACACGAACGCATGTTCGTAGGCCAACCCACCAGGAAGGAGTCCGTGGTGACCGATCCGGCACTCACCGAGCGCCAACGGGGGATCCTCGACTGCATCGTCTCCCACACCCGCGAGCACGGCTATCCCCCCTCGGTCCGCGAGATCGGCGAGGTGGTGGGCCTCAACTCCACGTCCACCGTCCACGCCCACCTGGCCACCCTGCAGCGGCTGGGCTACCTCCGGCGCGATCCCACCAAGCCCCGGGCCATCGAGGTCCGGTACGACGCCGATTCGGCCGCGCCGATCGAGCACCGGCCCGTCCGCCACGTGCCCCTGGTGGGCGATGTGGCCGCCGGCACCGACGTGCTGGCCCAGGAGAACGCGGAGGAGGCCTTCCCCGTCCCCGCCGACTGGACCGGAGACGGTCCCGTGTTCATGCTCCGGGTTCGGGGCGAGTCGATGATCGACGCCGGCATCCTGCCCGGCGACTACGTCGTCGCCCGCCAGCAGAAGGAGGCGGCGAAGGGCGACCTGGTGGTGGCCGGCATCCCCGGCGAGGAGGCCACGGTCAAGACCTACACCCGCAAGGGCGACAAGGTCGTGCTCCTGCCGGCCAACGCCGCCTTCGAGCCCATCGAGCTGGATGCCGACGAGGTCGAGATCTACGGCAAGGTCGTCACCGTGATGCGCCGGGTCTGACCCGGGCCGGCCGCGGCTACGGGCGCCGGTAGGGGCCGGCGGGGGTGAGGCGGCGCTGGGCCCACACCGCGGCCACCGCCAACCCCACCGCCAGCACCAGGCCCGCGGCCACACTGGCCAGCCGCGGGTCGAGGGCGGACACGGGCGACAAGGGGCCCGCGGCCCGGACGGTCAGGCCGGCGGGCTCCACCGGTGCCGCCCGGGAGGCGGCCGGGGCGACGGTCGTGGTGGTGGCCGGCTCCGGCGCCACCGTGGCCTCGGGCGGCGGGGCGTCGGTGGTCGGCGGGGTCGTGTCGTCCACCGGCGGCGTGGGGGTCGGCGCCGGCGAGGCGGGCGGGGCGGGCGCGGCGCCGCTGGCGACGCCGACGTTGAGCCGACCCAGGCAGCCGCCCCCGCAGGGCACCCGATCGAGGGCGCCCAGCAGCTTCGACACCGCCGCCGACGGCCCCAAACCCTGGGCCAGGAGCAGGGCGACCGCGCCCGAGACGTGCGGCACCGCCATCGACGTCCCCGCCGACGAGGCGTAGCCACCGCCGGTGGCGGTGGAGATGATGTTGTTGTCGGGACCGGGTACCCCGGAGCCGCCGGGAGCCACCAGGCCCCACTTGGCGTTGCCGATGGCACTCGAATACGAGGCCACCGCCCCGGTGCGGTCGGTGGCGCCCACCACCAGGGCGTTGAGGGTGCCGTAGTTCTCGCTGCTCACCCCGCCGTAGTTGCCGGCCGCCAGCACGGGCACGGCGCCCTTGCTCCAGGCGTAGTCGATGCCCTCCTTCAGGGGCGATGGGCCGGCCGAGGTGAGCGAGCCCGGGTCGCCCAGGCTGATGTTCACCACCCGGGCCCCGTGGTCGACGACCCAGTGGATCCCGTGGTTGATGTCCTCCGCCCGACCGCCGCCGCCCGGGCCCAGGACCTTGGCCACCGCCAGCCGGGCGTCGGGGGCCACGCCGGCGACGCCCCGTCCGTTGTCGGTGCCGGCCGCGGCCACGCCCGCGATGAGGGTGCCGTGGCCGTCGGCGTCGGTGTTGCCCAGCCCGTCGACGCAGGCGGGGCGGTTGAAGCAGTCGGCGGTGAAGGCGACCTTGCCGGCCAGGTCGGGGTGGTTGGCCTCCACGCCCGAGTCGACGATGCCGATGACGATGCCCGCACCCCGCGTCACCGTCCAGGCCCGGGGCGCCCCGATCTGCTCCAGGGCCCACTGCCGGTCGAAGAACGGGTCGTTGCTGGCCCGCGCCGGCGCGGTGGAGACGGCCGCCAGCGCGACGACCACGCCGAGTATCCCCCCCAGCCTCCGAAGCGGCACCCGACCTTCATCGGCTCAGCCCAGGAGCGACTTGAGGACCGAGTGCACCTTCTCCAGGTCGTCCCGCGTCACCCGCTCGTCGGCCGCGTGGGCCACGTTGGGGTCGCCGGGGCCGAAGTTGGTGGCGGGGACGCCACGGGCGGCGAAGCGGGCCACGTCGGTCCAGCCCAGCTTGGCCCGGGGCGGGCCCCCGCTGGCGACGACCAGCGACTTCAGCAGGGGGTGGCCGAGTCCGGGCGGCGCCGCCACCGCGAAGTCGACCACCTCGAAGCCGTCGACGTCGCCGACCAGCTCCCGCAACGCGGCCTCGGCCTCCTCCGGCGTGCGGTCGGGGGCGAAGCGGTGGTTGAGCACGACCGTGGCCCGGTCGGGCACCACGTTGCCGGCCACGCCACCCTCGATCCCGACCGCGGAGAGGGCCTCCAGGAACAGGCAGCCGTCGATCTCGACCTTGCGTCCCTCGTGGGCGGCCACGGCGGCCAGCACCGGTCCCAGGCGGTGGATGGCGTTGATGCCCAGCCAGGGCCGGGCCGAGTGGGCCCGGACACCGGTCTGCGTGACCACCACCCGCATCGTCCCCTGGCAGCCGGCCTCGACCATGGCGCCGGTGGGCTCGGCCAGGATGGCGGCGTCGGCCGCCACCAGGTCGGGACGTTCCCGGAACAGGCGTTCGACGCCGTTGTACTTGGAGTCGATCTCCTCGCACTCGTAGAACACGTAGGTCATGTCGATGGCGGGCTCGGGGACGGTGAGGGCCAGCTCGAGCATCACCGCCAGGCCGCTCTTCATGTCGCACGAGCCGAGTCCCCAGAGGACGTGGCCGTCGATGCGGGCCCGCTGGTTGTCGTTGGGGGGGACGGTGTCGGTGTGGCCGCCGATGAGCAGCCGCTGGGCCCGTCCGAGGTGGGTGCGGGCCACCAGGTTCTCGCCCACCCGGGTGACCTCGAGCCACGGGGCGACCGCCAGCTGCGCCTCCAGGTGGTCGGTGATGGCGAGCTCGTCGTGGCTCACCGACGGGATGTCGACCAGCTCGGCGGTGAGCGCGATCAAATCGGTCATGCGAGGTCGGTCATGCGAGGTCGGTCATGCGGGGGTCACGGGAGGTCGGTCGATCAGAGGCCGGCCACGCCGTGCTGGCGGAGCAGGCCCTCGAGGGCGGCCTTGTCGTGGCGGGCGCCCTCGGGCAGGTGCTTGATGACGAGGGCGCAGGGGAGGCCGAACTCGCCGCCGACGAACTTCCGGGGACGGGTGGCGGTGACGACCACACACCACGGGGGGATGACGCCCCGGCCCAGCTCCTCGCCCGTCTCGGCGTCGATCACGGGGATGGTGTTGGACAGGATGAGACCGGCCCCCAGCACGCAGCCCTGGCCCACCCGGGCCCCCTGCACGACCATGCACCGGCTGCCGATGAGGCAGTCGTCGCCGATCATCACCGGCGCCGCCTGGGGCGGCTCGAGCACGCCGCCGATGCCGACGCCGCCCGAAAGGTGGACGTTGGCCCCCACCTGGGCGCACGAGCCGACGGTGGCCCACGTGTCGACCATGGTGTTGGCGCCCACCCGGGCCCCGATGTTGACGTAGCCGGGCATGAGCACGACGCCCTTGTCGAGGAACGAGCCCCACCGGGCCGAGCCCCCGGGCACGACCCGCACGCCACTGGCCGCGTACCCCTTCTTGAGGGGGATGCGGTCGGCGTACTCGAACGGGCCGAGCTCGATGGTCTCCATCTCCGACAGGCGGAAGAGCAGGAGGATGGCCTGCTTCAACCAGGCGTGGACCACCACCTCGCCGGTGCCCTCGTCGATCTCGGCGGCCCGCACCTCACCCCGGTCGAGGAGGTCGATGACCTGGTGCACCACGGCCGTGGCTTCGGTGTCGGCGGGCGACAGGTCGGCCCGGCGGTCCCAGAGTTCGGCGATCTGCGCCTCGAGGTCGGCCACCGGTCGAGCCTACCGGTCGCCGCCGGCGGGTCATGATGGCCCCGTGCCCCGGTCCCGACGTGCGCCGAGGGCCGCCCCGACACTGGCCCGGGCCCGGGCGGCGGCGTTCGGCCTGGCCCTGGCCCTGGGCCTGGCCGGGTGCGGCGGATCGTCGTCGCCGGCGGCCCCCGGCTCCACCCCGGCCACCAGCGTGGTCGGCTCGTCGGCGCCCGCCGCCCGCCTGGCCTTCGGGCCGCCCGTCCTCCGGGGCCAGATCGCCGACGAGCGGGTCACCGAGAGCAGCGGCCTCGTCTCCTCCCGCCGGTACCCGGGCCGGCTGTGGACCCACAACGACTCCGACACCGCGCCGATGCTCTTCTGCGTCGAGCCCGACGGCGCCTCGTGCGGCGGGTGGACGGTGGCGGGGGCGACCAACGTCGACTGGGAGGACATCGCCGCCGGCCCCGGACCCGACGCCGGCGAGCGTTACCTGTACGTGGGCGACATCGGCGACAACACCGAGTCCCGCGCCGGCGTGGTGGTCTACCGGGTGGTGGAGCCCACCGTGGCCGCGGTCGGCACCGCCGCCGCCACCACCGGCACCACCGCCCCCGCCACCGCCATCCCCCTGCGCTACGACGACGGGCCCCACAACGCCGAGAGCCTGATGGTGCACCCGGTCACGGGCGACATCTACGTCGTCATCAAGGCCCTGGGCGACGCCGGCGTCTACCGGGCCCACGCCGGGGACGACGTCCTCACCCGGGTCGGCGGCCTGGGCCTGGGCCTGTTCGGGCTGGCCACCGGCGCCGACCTCTCCCCCGACGGACGGCGGGTGGCGGTGTGCACGCCCGTGGGCGGCTTCGAGCTGACCCTGGCCGAGGGCGCGCCCTTCGACTCCATCTGGGACAGCGAGGCCCGGCCGGTGACCTTCCCCGCGCTCGACCAGGGCGAGGGCATCGCCTACCGCCTCGACGGCGACGCCCTGTTCGTGTCCAGCGAGGGCTACCCGTCCCCCCTCTACGAGCTCCCCCGCCTGTGAGTACGCCCGGGTGAACGGCTACGACGTGTGGGCTTCCTCCCGGAGGGCCTTGACCGACTCCGCCACCCGGTAGAGGGCGGCGTACAGGCCCTCCATGTCGGCCGGCAGGGCCTCCAGCGCCCGCAGCCGGTCGTTGAAGTCCTGGAGGAGGACGCTGGCGCTGGCCAGCGCCGCCTGGTGGTTGGCCGTGACCTCGTCCGACGTGCGGGTGAGGTCGCGGAGGGCGGAATCGACCGTCTGGGGCAACGACTCCAGCCGGCCGATGCGCCCGTCGATCTCGGCCAGGCGGGCCTCGCCCATCGCGGTGATGTCGGCGCGCACCCGGTCGATCTCGCGCCGGACGTCGACCAGAGCCGTGCTCAACGGCTCGATCTGGTCGCGGAGGCCGGCGGCCTGCTCCTCCCGGGCCCGGGTGGCACCGGCCAGACGCTCGATCTCGCGGTACACGTTCTCCAGGTCGCGGGGCAGGTTCTCCAGCGCGGGCAGGCTCTCAAGTGTCTGCACCCGGCGGGCGACGTTGTCGAGGGTGTCGTTGGAGTCGCCGAAGGCCCGGCTCACCGCCTCGGCCAGCTTCTCCACCTCGGTCGACACCCGGTCGACGTCGGCCGGCACCCCCTCCACCGCCCGCATGCGGGCCCACAGGCCGGTGACCTGCTCGGTGGTGTAGATGCGCTCGTCCTCGATGCGCTCCCGGATGTCGGCCAGCGAGTCGCGCACGCTGGACACGGTGGCCTCGAAGCCGGCGGAACGATCCTCGTGGTCGGTGGCCAGGGCGGTGACCCGGCCCAGCTCCCGGTAGAGGGCGTCGAGGTCGCTCGTCAGCGACTCGAGGCTGGCCAGGCGCCGGCGGAGGTCTAGCTCGGTGTTCTGACCCTGGTTGGACACCCGCTCCAGCTCGGCCCGCAGCTCCTCCAGGGCGTTGTCGACCGCCATCTGCCGCTCGAAGGCGTCGCCCTGGCGGTCGTCGCGGGCGGCGGTGGCCTCGGCCACCCGCTCGAAGTCGCGGTACATGCCCTCGATGTCGGCCGGCAGACCTTCCAGCATGCGCAGCCGCCCGGCCAGGCCCAGCTGCTCGGTGGTGGCGGCGAGGGCCGCCTGCTGGGCGCTGCCCGCCTCCTCCGACACCCGGCGCAGCTCGTGGCCCAGCTCGGCCACCTGGTCGACCAGCAGCTCGAGCGGCCCGACCCGCTCGGCCACGGCGGTCACCCGGTCGGCCACGCCCGCCAGCGCCCCCTGCTGGGCGACCAGGACCTCGCCCGCCAGCCGGTCGAGCTCCTGGCGGAGGGTGGCCACCGAGATCTCGAGGGGCGTGGTGCGGTCGGCGATCTGGGCCAGGGCGCTGTCGCGGGACAGGGTGAGCTCCGCCACCCGGTCGAGCTCCCGGTACATGCCCTCGATGTCGGACGTGAGGACGGACAGGGTGGCCAGGCGCTCGTCGACCGCGTTCACCCGCTCGCCGACCATGTCGAGGCGCTCCTCGGCCAGGTCGATGCGCTCGCCCACCACGTCGATGCGCCGGCCCATGCCGTCGAGCTCGGTCGCCACCCCCTCGACCCGCCGGCTGACCTGCTCCTCGACGGCCTCGAAGCCCCGCCCCACCTGTCCCTCGACGGTGTCGAGCCGGCGCCCGACCTGTTCCTCGACCACCTCGAAGCGGCGCCCGATCTGCTCCTCGTCGGCGTCGAAGCGGGCCCCGGTCGACGGGTAGGAGCCGCGGGCCAGGAGCAGCTCCTGGCGGGCGGCCACGACCGCCTCCTCCAGCGGCCGCAGCCGTTCGACGAGGTCGGCCAGAACGCCCTCGCCGCCGGCCAGATGCCCGGTGAGGCGGTCGACCTCGCGGTAGATGCCGTCGAGGTCGGCCTGCAACGCCTCCACGCCCTGCATGCGCTGGTCGAGCGCGGTCACGTGGTCGAAGAGCTCGGAACGCACCGCCTGATTGGTGGTGGTGGTCTCCTCCGCCACCCGGTCGAGCTCCCGTCGCAGCTCGTGCAGGGCGCCCTCCAGGGGCGCGGTGCGCCCGGCCACGTGGGCCATGGCCGCCTGCTGGTTGGAGAGCAGGTCATGGGTGACCTTCTCCATCTCCTCCCGCAGCTCCCGCACCGTGCCCTCCAGCAGCCCGCTCCGCAGCGCGGCCCGGGCCAGCTCGGCGAAGTCGGCCGATCCGGAGACCTCGGACGCGTACCGGTCGAGCTCGCCCCGGACGTCGCCCAGCGGGCCCCGGGCCTCCAGCGCGGCGACGCGCTCGGCGGCCCGGCCGATGGCCTGGCCCTGCGACTCCAGGTGGGCGATGCGCTGGTTGGCCTGGGTGAGCGCCTCGCCCCGGGCCTGCACCTCGCCCGCCAGCCAGGCGAACTCGCGACGGAGGCTCTCGATGCCGGCCGTGGCCCGGGCCATCGCCTGCTCCCGGGACTCCAGCGTGGCCAGCCGGTGCGACACCGACGCCATCTGCTCGGTGGCCTGGCGCAGGGCCTGTTCGCACGCCTGCACCTCGCCCGCCACCCACAGCAGGCCCCGACGCATGCTCTCGGGGTCGGCGGGGCTGGCGGCGAGCGCCCGCAGGCGACCGGCGATCTCCCCTTCACGGTCGGGCATGGCCGTGTAGGACGGGAACCGTTGACTCTCGGACACGAGCACCTCCGGCTGACCGGAACCCCACTCCGGCGGATA
Organism: Actinomycetota bacterium; assembly: GCA_034666105.1. GTDB lineage: Bacteria > Actinomycetota > Acidimicrobiia > Acidimicrobiales > AC-14 > JAXDMK01. Next base: position 26,960 of record JAXDMK010000110.1, read on the forward strand.
GGTCGTGAATGGGGGCGGCTCGGACAGGGGGACGCCGGGGCGCGGGTAGTCGGCCTCGCCCACGCCCGTCGCCGGACGCGGGGAGCGGGCCGCGGCCGGCGCCGTGGGTTGGGCGGGTGGTT
>JAXDMK010000111.1:0-5911 GCA_034666105.1 Actinomycetota bacterium
ATGTGGGAGCGGATCGTGTCCAACCTCCTCTCCAACGCCCTCAAGTTCACCCTCCGGGGACACGTCACCGTCACGCTCCGCCTCCTCCCTTCCCACGCCGAACTGGTGGTGGCCGACACCGGCGTCGGCATCCCCGAGTCGGAGGTCGCCCACGTCTTCGATCGCTTCCACCGGGTGGAAGGGATGCCGGCCCGCACCCGGGAGGGCACTGGGATCGGCCTGTCCCTGGTCGACGACCTGGTCCGGCTCCACCACGGGCGGGTGCGGGTGCGCAGCCGCGTCGACGAGGGCTCCACCTTCACGGTGTGGGTCCCTCGGGGCCGACGGGCCGACGCCGGCGCCAGCCCGTCGCCCGTGGCCGATGCCGGCCCGGCCCGGTTGAGCCTGGCCCGTTCCCACGCCGACGAGGCCCTCGGCTGGTCGGCCGGGGCCGTCGCCGTCGACGACCATCTTCGCCCCGAACACGCGGCCGGGCGGGCGGGGGAGCCGACGGCCCCGTGGGCGCGCGTCCTGGTGGTCGACGACAACCCCGACCTGCGCACCTACCTCGGGCGGCTGCTGGGCCGCCACTGGACGGTCGACGTGGCCGCCGGCGTGGCCGAGGCCCGGGCCCGGCTGGCGTCGGCCAGCCCGCCCGACCTGATCCTGGCCGACGTGATGATGGCCGAGGTCGACGGGCTGACCCTCCTGCGGGAGATCCGAGCCGATCCCCACCTCCGGGATCTGCCGGTCATCCTCCTCTCCGCCCGGGCGGGCGACGACGACGCCGTCGCCGGGCTGGAGGCGGGCGCCGACGACTACGTCCTCAAGCCGTTCTCCTCCCGCGAGCTGGTGGCCCGGGTCGGCGCCCAGCTGGAGCTGTCGCGGCTGCGGCGGCAGCGGGACCAGGCCGTGCGCACGGGCGACGATCGGCTGGAGCTGGCGCTCGGAGCGTCGGGATTCGTCGCCTTCGAGTGGGACACCGCCACCAAGGGCCTCACCTTCCTGGGGGGCGATGGCGGGTCCCTGTTCGGGGTCGGGGACGTTGCCGACATGGACTTCTCCGCTCTCGTCGACGTCGTCCACGAGGACGACTTGGCCGACCACCTGGCCGGCCTCGAGCGAGCCCGCACCGGCGGCCAGCCCTACGCCGGCGAGTACCGGATCCGAAGGCCGGACGGCGCCGTGCGGTGGATCCGCGCCGTCGCCCACCGCCTCCCCCGCGACTCCCGCCGCCTTTTCGGCGTGGCCACCGACGTCTCCGACCTCCACGCCGCCGACGACGGCCTGGCCCAGGCCACCGACCGCCTCCGGGCCGACGTGGAGGCCATGGTCCGCTTCCAGGAGCTCACCGACCGGCTGGCAACCCACCCGTCGGCCCTCGAACCACTCCTGGCCGACGTCCTCGACGCCACCATCGAGCTCCACCACGCCGACGGGGGGACGGTGTGCCTCTTCGACCCGGCGACGGGCGCCCTCGACGTCGTCGTCCGCCGCCCGCCCGCGTTCGTGACCGAGCCCGACGGCGACTACCGCGTCCTGCGCCCCGACGGCGCCGGCACCCAGTCCATCCCCCTGCTCGACCGCGCCGGACAGCCGCTGGCCGTGCTCACCACCTACACCCGCCACCCGGGTGCCCGGACCGACCTCGAGCTGCGACTGGCCGAGCTCTACCTGCGCCAGGCGCAGGCGGTGGTAGCGGTCGCCGCAGCCGGGCGTTAGAGGCGCTAGGGGACCGGAATCAGACTGAGGAGCAGTTGGCTCCGCCGCCACCGCCGCCGAGCAGGGGACCGAGGAGCCCGGTGACCGTGTTCAGGAGGGTCACGACGAGGCCGTGGCAGACGCCGGTCAGCCGGGAGTTGATGGCCCCGATCTGACCCACGATCACGGCGCTGTCGCCCCGGACGGTGCTGAGGTTGGCGGGCGACGCCCCGAACGGTCCCGGCGATCCGCCGGCGCTGGCCCCCGCCACGCCGGGCGAGTTGGCGCCGTTGATGCGGGCGATGCGCTGGTGGATGTCCTGCACGCCGAGGTTGTCGCCCGGCTCGTCGGCGTCGACCAGGACCCCGCCGATGTTGTCGACCGTGCCGAGGACGGTCTGGAGGGCGCCGGCAGTGTCGGCCAGGGAGGCGTCGGTCTGGCTCAGCTTGTCGTTGATCGACGAGAGGGCGCCCACGATGGTGTCCGCCTGGCCGGGGATGGGCTTGAGGGCGCCGTCGATCTTGCCCAGGGAGGCGTTGATGGTGTCGACGTGGGTGGGCAGGCCGACGGTGTTGGTGTCGGCGTTGCCTACCTCCCGGGAGACCGTCCCCAGGTTGCCGTTGACGTTGGCCAGCGAGTTGGTGATGACCGTCAGGTAGCCGACCACCACCAGGGTCACCGCGCAGAGGAGGCCGACCCAGACCCGCATCCACTTGGCCAGGTACGCCCGTTCCGTGTCCTGGGGCTTGACCTGGGGGGCAGACCTCGGCGCCGCCGATGTCGACCGCCTGGTTGAGGTGACGGAAACCACGAGCTGGCTCCTCTCCTACGGCCAACTTCGGGGGGTGCTGGCCAGACGGGGAGAAAGATAGTCCCGCTGAGTGCCGCCGTGCTCGTCCACCGCATCCCACCGACCGCGGTGGGTGGCAAATCGCTCGATGATCCAGTCGGCTAGTGGGAGACGGAAGCCTCCGAGCCGTTGCTTCCGGCACCCTCGCCCTCAGCGCCGGCCCGGTTGTCGGAGGTGCTCTCCTGCTCCTCCAGACCCACCGCCTTGCGCAACTCCTTCATGTCCTCGTGGAGGTCGCGCTCCTCGCCGCCGTCGGCCAAATGGGCCATGAGGTCGGCCAAGCCGTCGGCCAGGGCGTTGAGCTTGTGCTGCACCGCCTGGTCGCTGCGGGTCTGGCTGTTCTGCAGGAGGGCCACCATCAGGAAGGTGATGCAGGTGGTGGCGGTGTTGATGATCAGCTGCCACGTGTCGACGTTGCCGATGACGAGGATCGACGGCGCCCACACCAGGATCATGAGCACGCAGAAGGCGAAGAAGGTGGCCCGGCTGGCCACATGCGACGCCCACCCCGCGAACCGGTCGAAGAACCCGACCCGACTTGACACCTCGGAGGGCATCAGCACGTGCTCCTGCTCAGCCATGGAGACGTTTTTCCCCCGCCGGCCACGGCCGTAACGTCGGCCCCCGGCGGCGGCCTCAGGCCGCTACTCCGGGTTGAGCAAGAGTGCCGGAGCGAGGTGTCGGGCCCGGCGGGCGGGGACGGCGGCGGCGGCGTTGGCCAGTACCACGAGGCCGGTCAGCACCACGACCAGCTGGACAAAGGGGAACGACGCTCCCGGCACGGCGCCGATGCTCCTGGCGAAGGTCTCGAAGACCAGCCTTCCGACGATGATTCCGACCGGCGCGCCGATGGCCAAGGGCAGGAGGGCGAAGGTCGTGGCCTGCCAATGCACGGCCCGGGTGATCCAACGGCCGTCGGCACCCAAGGACCGCAACACGGCCAGGTCCCGGCGGCGGTTCCGGACGGCTGTAATCATCACATGGACGACGGTCAGCACGGCCAAGGCCCCGACCAGCAACGCCAGAAGGAAGGGTACGGCGCGCACGTGGGCCAGGTTCTCGAGCACCGCCGGGAGGGTGTACTGCCCACCGCCAAGGCGATCGGCGGCGCCCCTCGGCGCTCCCTTGCGCAAACCGACCGCAGCCACGCTCGGCGTGGCCTCGGGATCGAGTCGTCGCATCCCACCGATCGTGACGATTCCGTCCTGGCCCATGCCGTCGAGCCCCTCGACGGCGGGGACCACCGCCAGCCCGGTCACGCGGAACTGTTGACTGGACGACGGGCCCTCGACCGTCAGGTCGGCGCCCACCCGAGTGCCGAGCTTCCTGGCGATCAGCCGGCCGAGGGCGATCTCGTTCTCGGTGGCCGGGAGGCGGCCGGAGAGGATCGTCGGGGGCAGGTCTCCCTTCACCGGATCCATCCCGGCCAGTTGGATCGACACCGCGCCGACCCTCGCCTGGCCGACGGCGTACAACAGCACCGCGGCGACGTCGGGGTCGGCCTCCAGGCTGGAACGGAGCTCGTCCGGAACGACATCGCCGCCACTGCCGAACATGAGGTCGAAGTTGTAGCCATAACGCTTCCCGTCGTTGAGCAGCCGGCCGAGGCTCGAGCCGAAAACGACGGCGCCTACGAGGAGGGCGCTCGTCACCAGCATCCCCGTCGCCGCCGCCCGGAGCGACCCCCGGTCGCGGCCAGCGGGGGTGAACGCGAACCGGAACCCGGTCGACAGGGTGGCGCTGCCACTACGGGCCGCGACCGACTCGACCAGCGCCGACGGTCGCTCTCCTCGGGCGGGGCGAAGCACGACCAGGGCCGCCGACGTCCATGCCATGAGCGCGGCCAGCAGCCCGGCGGCGGTCATGGCCACGACGGTCGGGTCGACCCACAGGCCAGGGTGGGGCTCGATCCGCCGGACGAATCCGGTGGGAAAGATGACGGAGGCGCCCACGGCCACCGCCGCACCGAGGGCGGTGCCGATCACGATCGGCACCGCCGCCCGACCAATCGACTCGACCAGGAGCTGGCCCTTTGTGAACCCGATCGCAGCCAGGCGCGACCGTTCGTCGGGCGCCAGCCGAACGCTACGGGTGACGACTTGACCCAGGACGGCCACGGCCGCCACCCCACCCACCGCGGCCAGCAGCCAGAGCCCCAGGGCCTGGGCGTCGACGGCGGTTCTGACCTCCGAACTGATCAGCCGCGAGGGTTCGAGACTGAACGTGTCGCCGCCGGGTAGGGAGTCGAGTTCCGCCCGGAACCTGGCGAGGTCGGTACCGGGCCGGAGGCGCAACGACATGACCGTGGCCGCAATGCCGACGTCGCCGTCGTCCAGCAGCGACGCCGGGAGCAACGCCAGCGGCGTCGGGTCGTTGATCTCGCCCGGTCCCTCGAAGATCCCGACGAGAACGGCCTCCAGGTTCAGTCCCTGCGGACCCTCGTTGGCGAAGGCGTCATATCCGGCGCGATCGGCCTGTTCCTGGGTGAGCGTCAAGATCTCGAACGTGGTGCCGACCGGCATGCCCCAGGCGTCGGCGAAGCTGCGGGTGGCCACGAATTCCCCGGTTCGAACCGGATCCCGACCCTCCACCAGCCGTCCCGCAAATGCACGATAGGAGCCGGCGAACACGTAGGAGTCCTGCGCCTCGGAGGCGCCGGGCAGGTCCACTCCACCGAACACGAAGCTGGCCGCCTCGACCGACACCACGCCCGGCAGGGAGGCGATCTCAGAGGTGCGGGGCCGTCCGCTGTCCTGCTGGATCTCACCGTCAAGCTCGCCCCCGCGGGATGCGGTGTACCGGTCCGGCGCGCTCGACGTCCGATGGGCCCCGGTGGCGAAGGTGAGCACGACACCTGAGACGACCGTGACGGTGAGCGCCAGGAACACGGTCGCCCGCCACTGTGCCCGCAAAACGCGGCGCATCCGGTAGGCGACAGCCTTCACGCCTCCATTCCACCTCCCGGCGGGGCCCCTGACCAGGGTGCCAGCACGACAACCGCCGCGGTGCTGCCCTACCGATCGGTGGCCCTCAAGGGGTGGGCCCGCCTCATCGCTCGGCGCCGTCCGAGGTCCGACGGCACGATACGTAGCGGCTACGGACCGTGCCCACCCTGGCCCGTGGCGGCGGAGCGGGAGAGAAACCGCTCGACGCCGCCACGGGAACGCGACGAAGCCGGCACGTCGGGCGGAGGCCCCGGCGTGCCGGCTTCGACATCTGCTGGCTAGCCGGCGGAGGCGACCAGGTGGACCACACCGAGGGGCAGACCGGCGGTGAAGGCGGTCACCCCGAAGGTGGCGTTGAGGGCGTCGGCGCCGCCCTGGGTGAGCTTGGCCACGGTGCCGTCGAGGGTGACGTCGTTGCCGTCGGAGCCGACCTTGA
>JAXDMK010000112.1:0-6591 GCA_034666105.1 Actinomycetota bacterium
GGGCCGTCGGCCTGTTCGCGTCGGACAAGCCCGACGGGGCCCAGGTGAAGCCGGAGGCCCTCAGCGCCGAAGGCCGCCTCACCCTGCAGTGGGCGCGGACGCGGTTCCGCGACCGCTTCCACGAGGAAATGAGCCCGGCCGCCCTGTCCGGCTTCTCCAACGCCTGGGCCCTCGTCGGCCACGTCCTCCCGGCGTCGCCCTCGCTGACGCCGGCCGACGTCGCGGCCACCGCTCTCGGTCTGAAGCTGCCCGCCGGCACCCTGGCCAACGGGGCCGGACTCGACCTGGCCGGCCCGGGGCAGCCCGATGCGGGCGAGAACCGGGCCGCGGTGAGCGTCATCTGGCAGTGGGTCGACGCTCGCACCCAGGCCGTGGTCTGGCCCCCCGCCTTCGCCACCCGGCCCCTGGTCGCCATTCCCATCGAGACCTGATGACCCGTCGGCACCGGGGTGCGATCGCCGCCGGGGTGGGCCTCGTCGGGGTGTACCTCGTGGCCGCCCTCGCCACCATGGCCCTCTCCGACCATCCCTTCCGGCCCCTGTTCGACGGCCTGGCCCCGCCCGTGGCCTACCACTGGGTCAACCCGCCCAGGGCCAACGCCCGCGACAACGTGGCGCCGTCGGCCGCCAGCCGCGACGTCCCCTTGGCGGTGGACGGCAGCCCGTTCGTCAACGTCACCCCCGACGACGCCCAGGCCATCGTGCTGCTGGAGCCGCGGGCGGTGGCGCCCCGCCCGCCCGACACCGCCCTCACTGTCGCGGTGACGCCCCTCGACGTCCTCGCCCTCGGTCGCCTCCCCCGGGACATGACCCCGCAGAGCAACGCCTACCAGGTGACGATCACGTACCAGCCGTCGGGAGAGCCGGTGACCGAGGTCACCGTCGACACCTCGTCGATCGCAGTGGTGGCGTCGGGACCATCCGACTTCCTCCTCTTCTCCCGGGACGGCCAGTCGTGGGCGAAGCGGCAGACGACGCCTCTGGGGCTCGGCCACGGCCTGGAGACCCGCTTCGCCGGCCCCGGCTACTACGTCGTCACGTCGATCTCCGGCGCGAGCTCCGGCGGCGCGTCACCGCTGGTCGTGGTCGTGGTCCTGCTGGCGCCGGTGCTGGTGGTGGGAGGGCTCGTCCTCCGCCGCCGGCGGGCCCAGGCCGCGGCCGCGGCCAAGGCTGCTAAGCGGCGAGCACAGCCGCGGAAAGGCGGTCAGAAGTCGAAGCGTCGGTCGCGATGACCAGGTCGACCCGGTCGGCGGAGCGGATGATGCGGCCGCTGCCGCCGGGGCCCGAGAAGCGGCCGTCGGCCTCCGGGAGGCGGTTGTTGCCGCTCCAACGGCGGGCCCAGCGGCCGAGGGCGTCGGCCAGCTCGGTGAGGTCGTTCGACGTGTCCGCCTGCCACCGGTCGACCATCCCCGAGGCGGTGCCGCAGCCCACCAGCGAGTAGGCGTCGCCGTTCCATCCGCCGGCCGCCTTCTGGGCCTCGTCGCCGGTGAGGTAGAGCTCGAACACCTCGGTCATGTCGAACTCGCCGATGGTGCTGGTGTCGACGGCGGTGCACCCGGTGGCCGCGGCCAGGTCGGGGAGCACGGGCCGGGTCCAGGTCTGGCCGGGCACGTACCGGTCGGGATGGAGAATCTCCTCGCTCGACGTGGGCGGCTGGCGGTAGGCGCCGTCGATGGCGGCGAAGCCCCCGCCGTCGTGGAGGGCGGTGACGAAGTCGAGGCCGGCCAGGTAGGGGAAGTAGAGGGAGTCGAGGATGTAGCCCGGAACTCCGGCGTAGGCGGACGCGTCGCCGGTGCTGCCCAGCTCGGCCTCCAGCTGCTGGCGGGCGTTGAGGTGCTGATCGGTCCAGATGGTGCGCACCAGCTCGGCGTCGCCCTCGACCAGGGCCGACAGGGCGTAGGCCTCCTCCCCCAGGTCCTGGTCGGCCAGGGTGCGGTTGCGGGTGCCGAAGTCGAAGTGCTGGTCGGTGAGGGCGTGGGTCAGCTCGTGGACCATGGTCGACTGGGTGGCCACGTCGAGATCGTCCTTCGGGTCGCCGAGCACGAACAGCTCCTTGGCTTCGTCGTCGTAGAAGCCGAGCACGCCCCCTTCCAGCAGATCGTCGATGGTGGCGGTGTAGTCGAGGTCGGGGGGTATCAGCTGGAGGAGCTTGAGGACGGTCTCCACCTTGGTCTCGCCGTCCGGGTCTTTGGCCCGTTCGGCGGCGGTGAGGTCGCGGATGCGGCGGTCGATCTCGTCGACCGAAACGATACGAATCGGGAGGTCGGTCTTCCACTCCAGGCCGCGGATCTCGGCCACCTGGGCCTTGAGTCGGGCGACGGTCTGGGCCTGGTCGGACGAGAGGTTCGACCCCGACGTGGTCGGGGTGGTCGTGCCCGATGTCACCTGTTCGGCCGTGGTGGGGGTGGCGGCGGGGGCGGCGGTGGCCTTGTCGTCGTCGCCGGTGAGGCGGAGGGCGAGGGTGATCGACGCCGCCACCACGATGACGACGAGGGCGATGGCGAGTGCGGCCGGGGCGGGACGGGTGGATCGGACGGGCACATTGCCTCCAGGAGCGGTGTCCGAACGGTAACGCCGCCCACCCCCGCTCCGGTTCGCGGGACCGGGGGTCGGGAAGGCTGGCCATCGTGGGTCGGATCCGTGGGGCACTCCAGCCGGTGGTGCTGGCCGGGGTGGTCGGGTTCGGGCTGCTGCAGCTGGTGCCCTACGGGTGGAAGCACTCCAACCCGCCGGTGATGGCGGCCCCGGCGTGGCCGTCGGCCGAATCCGAACGCCTGGCCCGGGCCGCCTGCTACGACTGCCACAGCAACGAGACGAAGTGGCCGGCGTACTCCTTCGTCGCCCCGATGTCGTGGCTGGTGCGCTACGACATCGACCAGGGACGGGACGCCCTCAACTTCTCCACCGGAAAGGGCAAGAAGGGCCACGACGCGGCTGAGAAGGTGCAGGACCGGTCCATGCCGCCCGACCGCTACCTCCGCCTCCACCCCGACGCCCGCCTGTCGGCCGCCGAGCGCCAGATCCTGGTCGACGCCCTGAACGCGATGGACGAGGGCGGCGGTGGTAACCGCGGCCCCGGCCGCGGCGGCGGCGACTGACGGCGCCGCTAGAAGGTGATGATCGTGAACGTGCCGCCGAGGAAGAGCAGGCCGCTCACCCCGAAGAGGAGGCCGAGCACCAGCCGGCGCAGACCGGGCCGGCGGACGTAGTCGCCCACGATCCACCGCAGGCCGTTGAGGCCGTGGGCCAGGGCCAGGGCCAGCAGGAGCCAGTCGAAGATCCGCCACAGCGGGTTGTGCCAGCGGTGGGCCACGAACTCGTAGTTGGTGTCGACCACGTCGTTGACGATGTGGGTCACCGCGAAGTGGATCAGGGCCAGGAACACCAGGGCCAGGCCCGACAGGCGCATGAAGAACCACGACCGGGTCTCGGCCTTCCGGGAGCGCCTCGGGGGCGCCGGCCTCTGGGCGACACCCATCACAGGTGCCCGTCGAGGAAGGGCTTCATGATCACGAACGCCCCCGGCAGGCCGGCGGCGAGGGTGATCACCACCACCGCCGTCAGCAGCCGGCGCTCCTTGGCCACCTGTCCGGGGAAGAAGTCGACCACCACGATGCGCAGCCCGTTGAGGGTGTGGAACAGGAGGGCGAAGAGCAGGCCGACCTCGAACGAGCGCAGCAGGACGTTGCCGTAGAGGCGGTGGATCTCGTCGTACACACCCGGCCAGCGGATGGTGGTCACGTCGACGATGTGGAGGAGCAGGAAGAAGAAGACGAGGAACCCGCTGACCCGGTGCCCGACGAACGCCCACTGGCCGCCTTTGCCCTTGTAGAAGGTGCCGCCGCTCCTCGACTCGCCCGGCTCCCGCGCCCCCGATTGCTCCGTCACCGGCGCCCCCGGTACCAGCGGTCGCCCCAGCGGGTCGACGAGACGACGTAGATGCCGAAGCCGGTGACGAGCAGGGTGATCGTGCCCAGGGCGATCGAGAAGGCCACCTGCGCCGGGGTCACCCGGTCGAACCTAGTGGCCCAGCACGCCCGTCCGAACGTGGTTGCGGCCGAAGAACACCGAGGTGAGGGCGAACGTGGCCGCCGCCACCAGGACGATGGTGCCGCCGGGGGCCAGTCCGAAGATACGGGCCGCGGCCAGGCCGATCACCACCGACACCACGCCGACCACGGCCGACAGCCACAGGGTGGCCCGGAAGGACCGGGCCAGGGCCTGGGCGGTGGCCACCGGCAGCACCATGAGGGCGGCCACCAGCAGGATGCCGACCACCCGCATGGAGGCCACCACCGTCACCGCGGCCAGGGCCGCCAGCAGGCTGTTGAGCCCGTCCACCGGCAGCCCGCCCACCCGCGACGACTCCTCGTCGAGCACGACCGCGAACAGGGCCCGCCCGCAGACGGCCACCGCGGTCACGATCACCACCCCGAGAACGGCCACCACCAGCACGTCCTGGCGGCTGACGGTGAGGATCCCGCCGAACAGGTAGGTGAGGAGGCCGGCGTTGAAGGAGTCGGACAGCCCCACCAGCACCACGCCGGCGGCGATGCCCGAGTAGAGGAACAGGGCCAGGGCCAGGTCGGCCGACGCCTGGCCCCGGGAGCGCAGCCGCTCCAGGCCCAGGGCGCCGGTGACGGCCACCACCAGCGCCGCCCATACCGGCCACACGCCCAGGAGGAGCCCGGCCGCCACCCCGGCGAAGGCCAGGTGGCCGATGCCGTCGCCCAGCAGGGAGAGCCGGCGCTGCACCAGGAAGGTGCCGATGAGGGGCGCGCACGCCCCCACCACCACGCCCGCGGCCAGGGCCAGCTGCATGTACTCACGGTCGAACGGGAAGGGCAGGGGCAGGGGCAGGGGCAGCATGGCCGGCGGTCGCCTACCCCAGGCCTTCCAGCCACAGGGGGAGGTGCGCCTGCTCGACCGTGAGGCGGACGCCGGTGCCGGCCAGCTCCGACGGGGGCCCGTCGAAGATGATCTTCTGCTTGAGGACGATGACGCGGTCGAGGGCATCCGCCACCGCCCCCAGCTCGTGCGACACCAGCAGCACGCCGGCGCCGTGCTCGTCGACCAGGTGGGTGAGGGAGCCGGCGAAGCGCCTCTGGGACTCGGCGTCGACGCCGGCCACCGGCTCGTCGAGCACCAGCAGCTCGGGCTCGCTGGCCAGGGCCTTGGCGATGAAAGACCGCTGCTGCTGGCCGCCGGACAGCTCGCTCACCGGCCGGTCGCGGAGGTCGCGGAGGGCCACCGCCTCCAGGGCGTGGTCGATGGCGACCCGGTCGACGGGACCCATCCGGGCCCGCCACCCGCTGCGGGCCAGTCGGCCGGCGGCCACCACCTCCTGCACCGACGCCGGCACCTCCCGGGCCAGGGCCGGGCGCTGGGGGACGTAGCCCAGCCGCCACCGGTCGTGGAGGTGCCGGGGATCTTCGCCGAAGACCCGGACCGTTCCCGCAGTGGGCCGCAGGAGGCCGAGGAGCACCCGCAGGAGCGTGGACTTGCCCGAGCCGTTGGGTCCGACCAGGGCCACGAACTCGCCCGAGTCGAGGCTGAACGTGACGTCGTCGAGGACGACCTCGTCGCCGTAGGCGAACGACACGCCCTCCGCCCTCAGGATGGTCATGGCCGGCTCGCCCTTCTCGTAATGAGAACCGTTCTTACTATAAAGGCGGCGGATCTCACTGTCGCACCCGGGAGTCAGACTGTGGACATGGCGACCTGGTCCGATGTCGAAGCGGCCGCTCCCGAGCTGGCCGCCACCGTACGACAGCGCTTCGAGGCCCACGGCCTGGGGTTGCTGGCCACCCTCCGGAGGGACGGATCGCCGCGAATCAGCGGCATCGAGCCGCTGTTCGCCGGGGGTGAGCTGTGGCTGGGCATGATGCCCGACTCCCTCAAGACGGCCGACCTGGTGCGCGATCCCCGGTTCGCCCTCCACAACGCCACCACCGACAAGAACGTCACCGACGGCGACGCCAAGGTCAGCGGGTCGGTGGTGATGGTCGACGACGAGGCCGATTTCGCCCGCTTCCTGGAGGCGTTCGAGGCCGCCACCGGCTACGCCCCCGGGCCGCCGGGGTCGTTCGCCCTGTTCACGGCCGACGTCCGGGAGGTGTCGACGGTGAAGCCGGCCGGCGACCACCTCGACATCGAGTCGTGGCGGGAGGGCCGCGGCGTCAAGAAGGTCGAGCGCTTCTGATGGCAGCCGACGAAATCGACAACGCTCCCCCGAAGTAGGGCTGCAGGGCGGGGGGGAGGGCAATCGACCCGTCCCGCTGGCGGTGGGTCTCCACCACCGCGGCCCAGACGCGGGGGACGGCCAGGGCGGAGCCGTTGAGGGTGTTGGCCACGATGGTGCGGGCCGACCCGCCACCGGCCGGCCGGTAGCGGATGTTCGCCCGCCGGGCCTGGTAGTCCGAAAACCACGACACCGACGATGCCTCCAGCCACATGTCGCAGCCGGGGGCGTAGACCTCGAGGTCGAAGGTGCGGGCCGACGACGCCCCCAGGTCGCCGGCGGCCAGATCGAGGACCCGGTAGGCGAGGCCGAGGGAGGCCAGGGCGGCCTCGGCCCGGCGGAGGATGTCGG
>JAXDMK010000113.1:0-6959 GCA_034666105.1 Actinomycetota bacterium
GACAACAGGTTTCCGGTGGCTATAGCGGTGGAGTTACACCCGTTCCCATGCCGAACACGGAAGTTAAGCCCACCAGCGCCGATGGTACTTGGGGGGAGTCCCCCTGGGAGAGTAGGTCGTCGCCGGAATTTCTTTGAAGTTGGCTCCCCTCCGGGGGAGCCTTCTTCGCGTCCGGGTTTGGGCGTCCGGGATTGGAGTGGGCGTCCGGGATTGGAGTGGGCGTCCGGGATTGGAGTGGGTGGCCGGTAGTCTGCAAACCATGGTTGCCGCTCGTCCCCGTCCTGACGACGAGCCCCGGAAGCGACCTGGGTCCGGCGCCGGCGGTGCGCCGCCCCCCCCGGCCAGCCGGTCGCCCCGTCCGTCCGGAGGGGGACGTGCGCCCGCCGCCCGAGCGGGTGGCGCGGGGTCGAGTGCCGGGAGCGGTGGGCGAGGGACCGGGGTGCCGCCCCGTCGGAACGGGGCTCGGCCGCCCGCGCCGGGGGGGCGGGGTCCGGCCGGTGCCGGTGACGACGACCGCCGACCGCCTCGCGTCGCGCCTTCCGGTGACAGCCGCCCCCGGGGCCAGGGACGGCCCGACCCCCGGAGCCCCGGCGCCCGGCGTCCGCCCGACCGATCGGGGGGAGACAGCCGCGGCCGTGGTCCCACCCGGGCCGGCGACGATCGCGACCGCGGCGCTCGACCATTCACCGCCGGCCCTCGTTCCGACGACGAGCGCCGAGGCTCCCGACCGCCCCGCGACAGTCGCAGCCCGGGCCCGGGCCGAGAGGGCGACGACCGTCGGCCCCCGGCCGGCGACAGCCGCAGTCGTGGTCCAGCCCGAGCGGGCGACGACCGGGACCGGGGCTTCCGCCCCCCCGGTGGTCGTCCCGCACCACGGTCGGGCGACGACCGCCGTCCGTCCCGTCCACCCGCCGGGCGCACCGGCGATGCCGGTGGCGACACCCGCGGCCGAGGCCCCCGGTCCACCGCCGCCCGTTCCTCGGACTCGGGTCCGTGGTCGCCACCCGGCCCCAAGGGATGGGGGAGCCTGGCCCGGAAGGGCGCCATCAACATGCAGGTGGCCGACGATCGGCCCCGGAACGACGAGTACGACAAGCGGGGCGGTCCTCCGCCGGCGTGGGAGCCGGAGGACTGGCGCAGCGAGGGTCCGGTGGCGGCCGCGCCCCCCGCCCCTGCCCCGTCCGCCCCCCCGCCGGTCCCCGAGCGACCCCGGCGCAAGGCCCCCAAGCCGGTGGCCGACGAACTGGTCAAGGCCGTCGGCGCGCCGGTCGCGGCCAAGATGGAGGGGCGCCTGGTGGAGGCGGCGTCGGCCTTCGAGCGGGGCCGGCCCCAGGACGCCCTGCGCCTGCTGCGGCCCCTCCTGCGGGATGCTCCCGACGTCCCGTCGGTGCGGGAGCTGGCCGGGCTCGCCCTCTACCGGCTGGGCCGGTGGGCGGAGGCGTCCCGTCACCTGGAGGCCTTCCGCGCCGCCACCGGATCGTTCGAGCAGCACCCCGTCCTGGCCGACTGTTACCGGGCCCTCGGCCGCTACGCCAAGGTCGACGCCCTGTGGGAGGAGCTGCGGGAGGCCTCGCCCGAGCCCGAGCTGATGGCCGAGGGCCGAATCGTGGCTGCGGGCGCGCGGGCCGACCGGGGCGACGTCAAGGGGGCCATCCGCCTGCTCGAACGGGGCCCGGTCGAACCTCGCCGGATCGTCCGGCCCTACCACCTGCGCCTCTGGTACGCCCTCGCTGACCTGCACGAACGGGCCGGCGACGCGCCCCGCGCCCGCGAGCTGTTCGCCCGGGTGGTCGATGCCGACGCCACCCTCGCCGACGCCGCCGAACGCCTCCTCGCCCTCGGCTGACCCGGCCCGTCACCGCCGGCGTTCCTGTCTCACCCCCCCGCTAGCCTTCGTTCTCGACGCTTCCCCCTCGTCTCCGGGCCCCTTCGTGCATGAAGCAGGGGCCACGACAAACAGGGGTGATGGCGATGATGAACGTGGTGGCGCTGGTAGGGCATCTGGCCCGGCCGGCGGAGGTGCGTGAGCTCCCGTCGGGCGACCGGATGGTGACCTACGAGGTCACGGTGCCCCGGCCCGGGGAGCGGGCCGAGAGCGTGCCCGTGGTGTGGTTCGAGGCGCCCGCCCGGGCGGCCGAGCTGGCGGTCGACGAGCAGGTGGTGGTCGTGGGCCGGGTCCGCCGCCGCTTCTTCCGGGCCGGCGGCGGCGTCCAGAGTCGCACCGAGGTGGTGGCCGACGTGGTGGTGGCCGCCCGCCAGGTGAAGCGGGCCCGGACCGCGCTCGACGCGGCCCAGGCCCGGCTGGAGGCGGCGTGCTCCTGACGGGCCCGGCCGCCGGTGGCCGCGGGCGCTTCGGTCGTCGTCAGTCGCGGAGGCGGCGGAACACCAGCCCGGTGCGGGGCTTGGGGGCGAAGAACGTGGTCTTGGCCGGCATGCGATGGCCGTCCCGGGCCGCGGCCGCGATCTGGCGGACGGCGACCGGGCGCACCAGCACCGCCGCCTGGGACTTGCCCGAGGTCACCAGGTCCAGCACTACGTCGGCCGACTGGTGGAAGTCGAGCTGGTGGTCGGGGAGGGTGGCGAGGGCGGCGTCGAGCACGATGGCGTCGGGCTCGTCGGCGTGGTCGCGGGGTCGCAGCAGCCAGGCCCGTTCCCCTGCCACCAGGACCAGGCCCCCCATCGTGGCCATCAGGGTGGTGAGGCGGGCGGCGGCACCGCCGGGAGAGGCGTCGTCATCCTCGGCCGGGGTCGGCAGCTCGTCGATGTCGAAGAACGGAGCCAGGGCGCCAACCAGCTCGAAGCCGTCGGGCAGGCCCGACAGGAGCCGGTGGATGGGCTGCACCTGCAACTGGTCCTCGCTCAGCTCCACCACCAGGGCGAGGAGCAGGTCGAAGTCGCCCCGGGCCTCGCCCGTGGCCGCCCGACGCTCGTCGCGGTAGGCGAGGGCGGTCTCGTAGCGGTGGTGGCCGTCGGCGATCACCACCGGCGCCGAACCCACCGCCGCGGCGATGGCCGACACCACCCCCGGCTGGGTCACCCGCCACAGCCGGTGGTGCACGCCGTCCTCGTCGGTCGCCCGGCCTACGGGAGGCCCGCTCACCTGGCACAGCTCGCTCAGGCCCTCGGCCAACGACAGGGCCCACACCGGCGACAGATTGGCCCGGCTCGCCCGTAGGAGCCGGAGCCGGTCGCCCTTGGGCTTGCCCATGGTGCGCTCGTGGGGGAGCACCCGCCCCTCCTCGGGCCGCGACAGCTCCAGCGCGCCCAGGATCCCGGTGGTCTGGTGGGCGACGCCGGCCTCGTCGTGCCAACCCATCCGGTAGACGTAGAAGCTCGGCTCCTCGTCCACCCGGAGGACGCCCTCGGCCAGCCACTCGTCGAAGTGGTGGGTGGCCCGGTCGTAGCGGTCGTCGTCGGCGCCCACCCGACCGAGCTCGACGAACACCGCGTTGTACGGGCTGCGGGCTTCCAGGCGGGCGCGGGCCTCGTCGTCGACGACGTCGTAGGGGGGGGCGAGCACGTCGGCCAGGTCGACCCGGTCGGGGTCGTAGCGGATGCCGGAGATGGGTTCGAAGTGGGCCATGGCAGGTCAGTACACCGGGGTCGAGTCGACGGGGGACGACTGCAGCCGGCCCCGGAGGAAAAGCGCCACCAGGGCGCCGAATGCGAATCCTCCCACGTGGGCCACCCAGGCCACGCCCGCCGACGGGTTGGTGAAGAACTGGAGCACGAACCAGAAGCCGAGCAGCCACTTGGCCTTGACGTCGCGGATGAGGATGAGGAGGAACAGGAACAGGGTCCGGATGCGGACGTTGGGGAACAGCACCAGGTAGGCCCCCATCACCCCTGCGATGGCGCCCGACGCCCCGATCACGGGAATGGTGCTGTTGGGTTGGACGACGATGTGGGCCGCGCTGGCCACCAGGCCCGCGGCCAGGTAGAAGCCGAGGTAGGCCGGACCCCTCATTCGGTCCTCGATGTTGTTGCCGAAGATCCACAGGAAGAGCATGTTCCCGCCGATGTGGAGCAGGCTCCCGTGGAGGAACATCGAGTAGAGCAGGGCCAGGTACACGTTCTTGTGGGGGAACACGGGCGGGGTCGTGTCGTCGTGGACGCACGCCTCGGTGTCGTGCAGGTCGAGCGTGCGCCGGATCTCGTCCTCCGAGAGCGGCTGACCGTCGACCACCTCGCACGGGATGGCGGCGTGGGAGTAGCTGAACTGGGCCGACCCGTTCCGGGACTCGTTGGGCTGCTGCACCAGGAAGTACACCCCGACGTTGATGGCGATCAGCACGACCGTCACCACCGGGAACCTGCGCGTCGGGTTGTAGTCCTTGAGCGGGATCACGCCGGGTCGAGCTTACGCTCGGCGGGAAGGGCGATTGGTAGCCTCGCACCATGTCCGAGGACGAAGGCTTCCGTCGCTACCTGCAGTCGGGAATGGCCTGGTTCTCGGTGACGCAACAGAAGGCGGAGGGGATCCTGCGGGACCTGGCCGACTCGGGGGAGACGGCCATGGGTCAGGCCCAGAAGGCGTTCGAGCGCATGGTGGAGCGCAGCCGGCAGGGCTCGGAGGAGCTGGTCGAGCTGGTGCGGTCGGAAATCCGGGAGCAGGTGGCGGCCCTGGGGTTGGCGACCAAGGAGGACATCGCCCGCCTGGAGGCCAAGATCGAGGCCGCCGAGGCCGCCCAGGCCCCGCCGGCCCCGCCGGCCCCGGACACACCGCCGGCTCCGCCGGCCCCGCCGGCCCCGGACACACCGCCGGTCCCGGACCCGGCCGCCCCTGGGTCGTCCGACGCCGAGAAAGCCTGAGCTCGCTGCGCCGGCGGCTGGACGCCGAGATGGTCAGGCGGGGCCTGGCGCCCACCCGTCATCGGGCGCGCCACGACATCGAGGCGGGCCGGGTGCGGGTGGGGGGCGTCCCCGCCGACAAGCCGGCCCGGATGGTGGCGCCCGAGGACCGGTTGGAGATCGAAGGCCCCCCGGCCCGGTTCGTGGGCCGGGGCGGCGACAAGCTCGATGCCGCCCTCGATCACTTCGACATCGTCGTCGAGGGCCGGCGGGCGCTCGACGCGGGCTCGTCCACCGGCGGTTTCACCGACTGCCTCCTCCAGCGGGGGGCGGCGTCGGTGGTGGCGGTCGACGTGGGCTACGGCCAGCTCGACCTCCGCCTGCGCCAGGACCCTCGCGTCACCGTGGCCGAGCGCACCAACGTCCGCGACCTCACCCCCGACCGCCTCCATGTCGACCCCTTCCCCCTGGTCGTGGCCGACCTCTCCTTCATCTCCCTCCGCACCGTCGCCCCCGCCCTCCTCGGCCTGGCCGCCGCCGGCGCCGACCTCGTCCTCCTGGTCAAACCCCAGTTCGAGGCGGGCCGGGCCGACGCCAGCCGCAACAAGGGCGTGATCCGGGAGCCCGAGGTGTGGACCCGGGTCCTCGGCGAGGTGATCGACACCTACGCCGCCGCCGGCGCCGGTCTCCGGGGCGTCATGGTCTCGCCCCTGCGGGGGGCGGAGGGCAACGTCGAGTTCCTGGCCCACCTGGTGGCCGGCGAACCGGCCCCCCCGCCACCGGAGACGGCGGTGATGGCCGCCGCCGCCGTCGCCCGGGCCGTCGACGGGGATGGATGACGTGGCCACCGTCGTCCTCGTCGTCCACCCCCGCCGGGCCGCCGCCGCCGAGCTGGCCCAGAAGGCGTCGGTGTGGCTGGCCGAGCGGGGCCACACCGCCCTCGTCCTCGACGACGACGCCACCGTCGGGGCACCCCCGGCCGAGAATCCCATCGGCGGCGCCGACCTGGTCGTCGCCCTCGGCGGCGACGGCACCGTCCTGCGGGCGGTGCGGCTGGTGGGCGACCGGGGCGTCCCTGTCCTCGGCGTCAACCTCGGCCACCTCGGCTACCTGGCCCAGGTCGAGGCCGACGACCTGCCCGCCGCCCTCGAGCGGATCCTCGCCGGCGACTCCTCGATCGAGGACCGGATGATGCTGGCCGTCGGGATCCGCCGCGGTCCCGGATCGGGCGGCGAGTTCCTGGCTCTCAACGACGCCGTGGTCGAGAAGCCGCGGCCGGGAAACACCGTCCACCTGGCGGTGTCCATCGCCGACCGGCCGTGGGCCACCTACGTCGGCGACGGGCTGGTCGTGGCCACCCCCACCGGGTCGACGGCCTATTCCTTCTCCGCCCGGGGCCCGATCCTGTCGCCCCGGCTCCGGGCCCTGGTGGTCACGCCGGTGTCGCCCCACATGGCCTTCGACCGCAGCCTGGTGGTGGCCGCCGACGAGGCGGTGCGGGTGGAGGTGGCCGACGACCGGCCCGCCGCCCTCACCGTCGACGGCCGCGACCGGGGGCTGCTGCGCCGGGGCGACGCCATCGTCTGCCGCCCGGCGGCGAAACCGGCCCGGTTCGTCACCTTCGGCGCCCGCGACTTCTTCGGGGTGCTGCGGGCCAAGCTGCACACGGGCGTCCGGGACGGGGGCGGGCGCTGATGCTGGCCGAGCTCCACGTCCGGGATCTGGGCGTGATCGCCGACCTCACCCTCGTCCTGCACCCGGGGATGACCGCCCTCACCGGGGAGACGGGCGCGGGCAAGACCCTGGTGGTGGAGGCCATCGAGTTGCTGGTCGGGGGCAAGGCCGATCCCATCCTCGTCCGCCCCGGCGCGGGCGAGGCGCGGGTCGAGGGACGTTTCGTGTCCGGCGACGACGAGGTGGTGCTGGCCCGGGTCGTCCCCCGCACCGGTCGGTCCCGGGCCTACGTCGACGGTCGGCTGGCCACGGTGGCCGAGCTGGCCGAGATCGGCGGCCGCATGGTCGACCTCCACGGCCAGCACGCCCACCAGTCGCTCCTCGGGGGACGGGTGCAGCGGGCCGCCCTCGACCGCTTCGGCGCGGTCGACCTCGAACCCCTGGCCGGGGCCCGGTCGCACGTCGCCGCCCTCGACGCGGCCCTGGCCGCGCTC
>JAXDMK010000114.1:0-11484 GCA_034666105.1 Actinomycetota bacterium
GGAGGGACACATGGCTGCGACGTGCGGACACGAGGGATGCCGCTGCGAGCCCCGGGAGGACGGGTTCTGCAGCGACTACTGCCAGAAGCACGGGACCCGCGACGGCCACCAGGCCCACCAGTGCAACTGCGGACACGCCGGTTGTCAGTGACGCGATGACCCTCATCGGACCGGGTGTGGTCCAGATCGACACCCTCCTGGGAGGGTGGGAGCGGGTCACCGCCGGCTACCTGATCGAGGGGCCGGAGCCGGTGCTGGTGGAGACGGGCAGCCAGACGTCGGTGCCGTCGCTGCTGGCGGCGCTGGCCGGGCACGGCCTGGGGCCGTCCGACCTGGCCGGCGTGGTGGTCACCCACATCCACCTCGACCACGCCGGCGGGGTGGGGGACGTGGCCGCCGCCTTTCCCCGGGCCCGGGTCTACGTGCACGAGAAGGGGGCTCCGCACCTGGCCGACCCGTCCCGGCTGGTGGCGTCGGCGGGCCGGGTCTACGGCGACCTGCTCGACTCCCTGTACGGCCGGCTGGAGCCGACGCCCGAGGCGCGCATCACGGTGTTGGGCGACGGCGACGAGGTGGTCATCGGCCCGGGGCGGACCCTGACCGCGGTCGACTCGCCCGGGCACGCCAAGCACCACCTCGGCCTGCACGACTCCGAGTCGGGCATCCTCTTCGTGGGCGACGCGGTCGGGGTGCGCCTGCCCGACGTCGGGGTCCTCCGGCCGGCCACGCCGCCGCCCGACTTCGACCTCGACCTGGCCCTCGACTCACTGGGCCGCTTCGCCGCCCGGCGGCCGTCGGCGCTCGCCCTGGCCCACTACGGCGTGATCCCGGGCGACCCCGCTGACTCCCTGGACGAGGCGGCCCACGTGCTGCGGCGGTGGGCGGAGGTGGCGGAGCGGGCGTGGCGGGAGGGGCGCGACATCCCCGCGGCCCTGACGGCCGCCTTCGGTTCCGACCTGGCGGGCGTCGGCGTGGAGGACCAGGCCCGGCTGGAGACGCTCAACGGCGTCCACTCGAACGCGGCCGGCATCCGCCGCTGGCTGCAGCAACGGGCCGCCGCCCGCCCTGGATCAGAGGACGCTCCGCCCGGCCGGTGACTCCAGCGGCCCCTGGCCCGTCCCGGCCAGCCGTCACCTTCCCGCGCCTTCGCCGGGTTCCCGGACTGATGGTGGCGGCGTGACCACCCGTTAGGCGGCCGCGGTCTCGTCGGCGGTGGTGATGGCGATGGTGACGGCCAGCACCGACAGGAGGGCCCCCGGCACCCCCGCCAGCTCCAGCCCGACCAGGCCCGCGGCCAGGGTGAGGAAGGGTCCGACGTTCACCGTCTGGGCCTCCACCCGCCGCTTCACCAGCATGTTCTCCGCCACCTGGTAGCCGATGAACACCACCGTCAGCCACGCCGCGTCACCCGCCGAGCTGACCGCGGCCAGGGCGACGATGGGCATGGCACCGACGATGGCGCCGCCCACCGGCACCAGGTCCCACAGGCCGACCCAGATCCCGAGGGCGGCCGGTCCCGGGACGTCGGCCACCCGGGCCATGGCGAAGGCGAACAGGCCCGCGGCCACGGCCATGGTGAGGTTGGCCGCGGCGTAGCCGAAGGCGCGGGCGTAGACCACGGGACCGAGCTGGCGGAGGCGGTCGCGGCGGGCGGGATCGGAGAACTGGCGGACGGCCCCGGCCGCGATCCGGGGACCGTGCTGGAGGAAGAAGATGGTGAGCACGCCCGTGGCCAGGAAGGCCACGCCCCGGGTGGCCGCGGCCCGGATGGCGTCGGCGGTGGAGCCGCCCCGGAGGCGCTCGGGCAGGTCGTCGAGGAAGCGGCGGGTGCGCTCGGCCAGGTGCAGGTCCCGGGCGATCTCGCCGAAGCGGGGTGAGCGCTCGAGATCCTCCGCCCGCTGCGGCGCCGCCTGCTGGAGGCGCTCGGTCTGGGCCCGGACGTCGTCGATCAGCCCGTAGATGACCACCCCCGCGGTGCCCACCAGCACCACCATCACCAGCAGCACGGCCAGGCCCCGGCGCATGCGCCGCTGCAGCCAGGACACGATCGGGTGGAGGAGGCCGGCGAAGGTGGCGGCCACGAGGATCCAGCCGATCACCCGGCGGGAGGCGGCGACGACGGCCAGCCCGGCCAGGGTGGCGCCGAGCATGGCGACGGCCAGCACCGCCGACCGGGGACTGAGCAACAGCCGCTCCCTGGGGACCGCCACCTCGGTAGGGTACCGACCGTGGCGGATTCCGGCCTCCCCTCGGCTCCGGCGCCGCCGGCGGCCCCCACGCCCGGCCCGGGCGCGGCCGGCCCGGCCGCCCGGCCCGGTCGCCGACGCTGGCGGGGGCGGGGCGGGCCCGAAGCCCCGGTCCGCGAGGTCGATCTCGACTGGCGCTCGGTGGCCTGGGTCCTGGGCGCGTTCGTGGCCCTGCTCGCCCTCACCAACCTCATCCGGGTCGCGCCCCGGGCGGTCACCGTCCTGGCCGTCGGGACGCTCCTCGCCCTGGCCCTGACGCCGTTGGTGACGGCGGCCCAGCAGCGGCTGCACATGGGCCGTCCGGGGGCGGTGGGGGCAGTCGTGGCCGGGCTCGTCCTGCTGGCGGTGGCGGCCACGGCCCTGCTCGTCCCGCCCGCCATCCGTCAGGGACGCCAGCTCGGCGGCGACCTCGACGAGGTGGTCGGCCAGATCGAGACCCTGCCCGTCGTCGGCGACGACCTGGCCCGGGCGGGCACCGCCGAGAAGATGCGGAAGTGGGTGGAGGACCTGCCGCAGCGTCTCGAGGGCGACAACACGCCGATCGGCGAGGCCGCCGTCCGGGTGGCGGACGGTTTCATCGCCTTCTTCTTCACTCTGCTCGTCACCATCAGCCTGCTCCTCGACGGTGAACGGCTGATCCGGGGGCTACGACGGCTGGTGCCACCGGCCCGCCGGCCCCAGGCCGACCGCATCGGCCGGCTGGCCTACGAGACGGTCGGCCGCTACGTGGCCGGGTCGGTGCTGGTGGCGGGGGTGGCCGGGATGAGCATCCTGGTCGTGGGCCTGATCCTGGGGGTGCCCCTCACCCCCCTGTTGGCGCTGTGGGTCGCCATCTTCGACCTGGTTCCCCAGATCGGGGGGGCGATGGGGGGGATCCCCTTCGTCCTGCTGGGCCTGAGCCAGGGGATCACCACCGGCCTCATCTGCGCCGGGTTCTTCGTCCTCTACCTGCAGTTCGAGAACCACATCCTGGGCCCGCTGATCGTGGGGAAGTCGGTGCACCTGTCGCCCCCGGCCACCATGACCGCGGCCCTCATCGGGGTGTCCGCCGGTGGGGTGGTGGGGGCGCTGCTGGCGGTGCCGGTGGTCGCGTCGGTGAAGGTGGTCTACCTCGAGCTGCGGCGGCCGCCGCCCGAGCCCGACCTCGGGAGTTTCATGGACTCGACCGCGGGGGACGGGTCGGGCGTGAGCGAACCCGCGGAAGCCGCCGACGCCCCCACCCAGGCCCCCACCGACGCCGAGGTCACCAGCGTCCCCCTCGAGGACGAGGACGGCAACGAGTACGTCATCGCCCAGCAGAACAGCGGGGCGGCCGAGACCACCGAGGGCGGCGGCGAGTTCCCCGACCCCGACACGCCTCCCCAGGCTCCCGCCCCCGGCGCCGCCGAGTAGGGGTACGCCGGGCGTGGCGCCGCGCCCCGGCCGGCTCCGGGCCCGCCGGTAGCATCCGGGACATGCGTCGGGGCGCCCTGAGTCTCGGGCTGCTGGCCGCGGCGCTGGTCCTGGCGGTGGCCGGGTCGGCGTCAGGGCCCGCCGGCCGGCAGACGCTGGACGCGGCCGGTCCCCGGGTGAACCCGCTCACGGCCACGCCCGGCCCCGCCCCCCCCGGATCGGCCACCGACGCACCCCGGACGACCCTTTCCCTCCCCCCCGCCTTCCCCACGACCACCACCACGCCGCCCCACCGCAACCTGGTGGCGACCGCCCGGGGACCGTCGATCGACGTGTTCGCGTCCCCCGACGCCGGCGCCCCCGTGTCCTGGACGCTGCCCAACCCGCGGGCCTCCGGCTCCGAACAGGTCTTCCTCGTGATCGGAGGAGGGGGCGACTGGCTGAACGTGCTGGTCCCGGTGCGGCCCAACGGGTCGAGCGGGTGGATCCGGACCTCCGACGTCACCCTCGCCGGCCACGACTTCTCCATCGTGGTGGAGCTCGGCGCCCACAAGCTGACCGTGTACGAGGGCGACGCCATCTGGGCCGAGGAGCCGGTGGGTGTCGGCGTGGCCAACACGCCCACGCCCGGCGGGCGCTTCTACACGGTGGAGCTGTTCGCGTCGCAGAAGGCGGCCTACGGGCCCTACGCCTACGGGCTGTCGGGGTACTCGGAGGTCCTCTACGACTTCGCCGGCGGCGACGGCCAGTTCGGCATCCACGGGACGAGCGACCCGTCGGGCATCGGATCCGACGTGAGCAACGGGTGCATCCGCATGTCCAACGAGGCCATCACCAGGCTGGCCGAGACCCTCCCCATCGGCGTTCCCGTCGAGATCCGGGCCTGACGCCGGCGCCGTCGGTCAGGAGGGGGTGATGCGCAGGCCCAGCTCGGAGAACTTGGCCAGGGCCTGGTCGTAGCCCCGCTCCAGGTGGTGGACACCGTGGAGGATCGACGGACTCTCGGCGGAGGCGGCGGCGATGACGTAGGCGAAGGCGCCCCGGATGTCGGGCATCTCCACCTCCGCCCCCCGCAGGTCGCTCACCCCCCGGACCAGGGCCGAGTGGTACGACCCGCTCTCCTGGAACCGGCAGGCGGCGCCCACCAGGCACTGCTCGAACAGCTCCACCTCGGCCTCCATCGAGCGGAGGGCGTCGACGTAGCCCAGCCGGTCCTCGAACACCGTCTCGTGGATCACCGACATCCCGCTGGCCCGGGTGCAGAGCACGACCAGGGGCGGCTGCCAGTCGGTCATGAACCCGGGATGGGGGCTCGTCTGCACCGCCGCCGGCCGCAGCACCTCGGCCTCGCAGGCGATGGAGTCGTCGTCGATCTCGAAACGGGCGCCCATGCGCTGGAGGGTGGAGATGGCGGTGACCAGCCGGTCCTGCCCGCACCCGGAGATGCGCACCTTGCCCCCCGTGGCCAACCCCGCCACCAGGTAGGAGAAGGCCTCGATGCGGTCACCGCCCAGGCGTTGGGTGGCGCCGGTGAGGTGGGAGACGCCCTCGATGACGAAGCGGCGGTCGGGCTGCAGCTCGATCCGGGCCCCCATGCGCTGCAGTAGCAGGGCCAGCTCCACCACCTCGGGCTCGACGGCCGCGTTCTCCAGGATGGTGCGGCCCTCGGCCACGGCCGCGGTCATGAGCACCGTCTCGGTCGCCCCCACGCTGGGGAAGGGGAGGGCGAAGTGGGCCCCGTGCAGGCGCAGGGCCTTCGCCTCCAATCCCTCGTCGGTCAGCTCGACCTCGGCGCCGAAGTGGCGGAGCGCCTCTACGTGGAAGTCGACGGGGCGGGCCCCGATGCGGTCGCCGCCGACCAGGGGGACGAACGCTTCGCCGATGCGGTGGAGCAGGGGCCCGACCATGAGGATCGGCACCCGGTTGAGGCCGGTGTACGAGACGGGGATGCGGCTGCCGGTGACCGGCTCGGGGTCGACGGTGACGGTGTCGCCGTCGATCTCGACGCCGGCCCCGACCGAGCGCAGCATGCCGGCGGTAATGTCGACGTCGCCCAGGCGGGGGGCGTTGCGGACGACGCTGGGGGTGTCGGCCAACAGGGCGGCCACCATCAGCTTGGTGACCGCGTTCTTCGACCCGGAGATGCGGACGTCGCCCCGCAGGGGGCCGGTGGGCTCGATGCCCCACGTGACGTGGCCGGGGGAACTGGCGGGAGGCTGGTGAAGGTTCACCGGCTCGGGCACGGGGGTCATCATGGCACCGGCGGAGGGCTCTCTTCGCCAAAAGGGTCGGCGGGAGAGGGTTCCAGACCGGCGGGCAGCGGCTGCGCCGACACCACCTGCAGGCGCCGGGTGGTGCGGGTCAGGGCCAGGTAGAGGGCCCGCCAGCCGTGGGGGTGCTCGGCCACGATGGCGGCCGGCTCCACCACCACCACCGAGTCGAACTCCAGGCCCTTGGCCTGCTGCACCGGCAGCACGGCGAGCGGCGCGTCGAGCATCTCCGGACCCTTCCCCACGCCGCCCCTCGTCGACACCGACAACACCGAACGGACCCGCTCGACCATCGACGGGGACGTGAGCACGGCCACCTTCCCGTCCGGGACGGCCTCCTGCTCGGCCCGGGCCGCTTCCACGACGGCCGCGTCCAGGGCGCCAGGGTCGCCGGGGGCGACCGCGGTGAAGACCGGCTTCACCCCCGCCTGGCGCACGGACCGCGACGGCGTGAGCCCGGGCGCGGCCACGGCCAGGACGCGGGCGGCCACGTCCATCACCTCCGACGGGGTGCGGTAGTTCACGGTGAGCTCGGCCCGCCGCGGCGGCCGGCGGGCGGGGGAGGGCAGGTGGGCGACGACCTCGTCCCACGAGCCGGGGGCCCACGAGCCGCTGGCCTGGCCCAGGTCGCCGACGATGGTGAGCGACCCGCTGGGCACCCGCCGGCCGATCATCCGCAGCTGCATGGGGGACAGGTCCTGGGCCTCGTCGATGACGACGTGGCCGAAGGTGCGGTTCCACAGCTCGACGCCCTCCTCCTCGCCGTTGCTGCTGCGAGGGTCGAGGTCCTCCAGGTGGCGGAGGACGTCGCGGCGCATCTGGGCGTCGAGCTCGCCCATCTCCGCCACCACCTTCTCCCGCTCCCAGCCGGCGGGGCCGTCGCCGTCCCGGGCGCCCGCCCGGCGGCGGCGGGGGACGACTCCCAGGTGGACCCTCGCCTCGTCGAGCAGGGCCAGGTCGGCCTCGGTCCAGGCCACGTCGGCCACCCGTTCCGACCGGGGGCGGTGCAGGAGGGCGGTCTCCGCCTCGTCGAGCACACCCCGGCCCGCCAGGCGGATGAGGGCGGGCCAGCCGAGCAGGTCGTGGACCAGCTCCTCCGGGGTGAGCACCGGCCACATCCGCTCCAGGGCGGTCACGACCGTCCGGTCCGCCCGGAGGGCCCGTCCGATGGTCTCCCGCGTCTCCTGGGTGTCGTCGTCGTCCTCCAGCACCAGCTGGCCCATGAGGTGGCGCACCACCGACCGCTCCAGCTGGGCCCGCCGCTCGTTGTGGGTGCCCCGCCGGCGCTTGACCCCTTCCACGATGCGGCGGGAGTCACGCACCGACAGCCGCACCCGCTGGCCGTTCCACAGCAGGGCCACGCCCTCGGGGACGCCCCGCTCACGGTCGCCGACCGCCTGGGCCACGACCCGGGCCATGCGGCCGTCGCCCTTGAGCAGCGCCACCTCGGGGCGGTCGGCGCCCCGGACGGGCGTGGGCACCAGGTCGGCGGGCGTGGCCAGGTTGACGGTGTGCTCGCCCAGGGCGGGCAGGACCTGCTCGATGTAGCGCAGGAAGATGCGGCTGGGGCCGATGAGCAGCACCCCCGCCCGCTCCAGGGGGAACCGGAACGTGTAGAGCAGGTAGGCGGCCCGGTGGAGGGCGACCGCGGTCTTGCCCGTCCCCGGACCGCCCTGCACGACCACGATCCCGGCCAGGGGCGAGCGCACGATCTCGTCCTGCTCCCGCTGGATGGTGGCGACGATGTCGGCCATCCGTCCCGACCGCGACCGCTCCAGGGCGGCCAGCAGGGCCCCCTCGCCCACCAGGACGAGGTCGTCGCCGGTGGGATCGGCGGTGAGCAGCTCGTCGTCGAGGCCGGTGAGGTGCCGGCCCCGGAGGATGAAGTGCCGGCGGCGGACGAGGCCCATCGGCGCGCCCGGGGTGGCCCGGTAGAACGGCTCCGCGGCCGGCGCCCGCCAGTCGACCACGAGCGGTTCGTTGTCCTCGTCGGAGATGGCCAGGCGGCCGATGTAGCGGCGGTCGCCGTCCGACGCGTCCGTCCGTCCGAAGACCAGCCCCGCCTCGCCCACCTGGAGGGCGGCCAGCCGGCGCTCGGTGAGGTGGACCCGCACGTCGCGTTCGAGCCGGGCCTGGTGGGTGCCGCCGGGAGTGGTGTCGATGACGTCGGCGGACACGGATCGGGCCGCGTCGCGCATCGCCTCCAGGCGGGAGTAGGCGCGGTCGACGACCGCCTGTTCGGCCTGAATCTCGGAAATGGACGTGGTCGAAGGTCCTTTGCCGCTGCGAGAGGGAGCCATCGAGTGTCACCACTCCGGGCGCCGGGAGCAAACCGGGGCCGCCGGGAGGCGTCGGATCGGGTCGATCGGCCTACCCGGAGGCGCTCCACCGGCTCCCGGTTCGTGCCGATAAGATCGACATGGTGCAACTCTCCCCCTCCAGCCTGCTTGAGCGGGCGCGCACACCGGGCGGGCGGAAGCTCGTCCGCTACAGCCTGGTGTCGGTTGTCTCGGTGGTGGTCTCCCAGGTCATCCTGTTCCTGGCCCAGTTCCACTGGTCGGCCCGGTCCTCGAACATCATCGCCGTGTGCCTGTCGGCGGTGCCGTCGTACCAGCTCAACCGGGCGTGGGCGTGGGGCAAGACGGGCCGCTCCCACCTGATGAAGGAGATCGTCCCTTTTTGGGGGATGGCGTTGCTGGGGCTCATCCTGTCCACCTGGTCGGCAGACTGGGCCGAGAGCCACGCGGCGTCGTTCACGTCGTCGACCCTGGGCCAGAAGCTGATCGTCAACGTGGCCGCCCTGGCCGCCTTCGGCGTGCTGTGGATCGCCAAGTTCGTCATCCTCAACCGGGTGCTGTTCGCCCACCCCGGGCACCCCGTCGCCCCGGCCGCCCCGCCCGAGCCCGAACCAGTCGGCTGAGCTGAGCCGGGCCACCCTCACCCCGCGGCCGGCGGTGGCCCTGCTGGCCGCAGCCCTGGCCCTGATCGCGTGCAACGGGTCGGGTACCGGCCCGCCCGTCCCCGCCACCCCTGGTCCCACGGTCCTCGTGGCCGGCGATCCGGTGCCGGCGGCCCAGATGACCGACGCCCTGGCCAACCTGTGCACCGCCCGGGACGAGGCACCCGACAGCCCCGGTGCCGCCCAGGCCCGCTTCTTCTCCCGGTCGCACACCACGTTGCACCTCGTCGCCCGGGCCCTGGAGGACGTCGACCGACCCCTGGCCGCCCGGCTGCTGGAGGCCAAGCAGAAGGTGGAGGCCGATTTCTCCAACGGGGCCAGCGGGGGCCAGGTGGCGGACGACCTGAGGCCGCTGGTCACGGTCACCGCCGACTCCCTCGACCGACTTGCGGTTCCCCTCCCGCCCTGCGCCAAATGAGCCTCATGGAGTCGTACCGCCGATCGTCCCGCCGGCCGGTCGCGGCGTTCGCGCTGGCCGTGCTCGTCCTGCTGGGCGCGTGCTCGTCGGACCAGGGCTCGTCCGGCACCACCGCCACCACGTCCCCGGAGGGGGACCTCATCGTCGACGTGGCCAGCTACGACGTGGCCGTCGGACCCCCGGCCCGCATCCTGGTGGGCGTGCAGTCGGGCGACCAGCAGGTCCTGGCCTTCGGGACGGTGGCCGTCCGCTTCACCTTCCTCGGCACCAAGGACGCCCCCCTCGAGGCGCCGGCGGCCGGCCCGCCGGTGACGGCCACCTACCTGCCCATCCCGGGCACGCCCGACTCGCCCGTCGGGGTGATCGCGCCCCAGATGGTGAGTGGGGCGCAGGCCCGCGGCGTCTACGGGGCGTCGGTCGGCTTCGACAAGCCCGGGTTTTGGCAGGCGGCGGTGACGGTGCCCCTCGACGGCAAGGAACGGCGGGGCACGGGCGCCTTCGAGGTCCTCGACCGCCATGTGATCCCGGCCGTCGGTTCCCCCGCGCCCCGGTCGCAGAACCTCACCATGGACTCACCCCCCGACGTGCCCCGGGGCGGCATCGACTCCCGCGCCGGCAGCGACGGCTCCCAGCCCATCCCCGACCCTGAGCTCCACCAGACCACGGTGGCCGCCGCCCTCGACGCCGGCCGTCCGGTGGTGGCCGTGATCGCCACGCCGGTGTACTGCACCAGCCGCTTCTGCGGCCCGGTCACCGACATGGTGCAGGAGCTGTCCCACGTCTACGGCGACCGGGCCACCTTCATCCACATCGAGGTGTGGCGGGACTTCCAGAACTCGGTGGTCAACAAGGCCGCCGCGGAGTGGATCTTCCCCGACCCGGCCGGTGGGCTCAACGAGCCCTGGGTCTTCGTGATCGGCGGCGACGGCGTGATCACCGCCCGCTTCGACAACGTCGCCACCCGGGCCGAGCTCGAGCCCCTGCTCCAGGCCCTACCCGTCCTCCCCTAAACGCCCGAACCGGTGACACATTTCCCGCCTCTGACCGGGAGAACTGTCACCGATTCGGAGCTGCGGGGGGACTACACCCCGGCGATGGGCGCCGGTGGGGGCCCCGCCCGGCGCATGTAGTTGGGACGGTCGGCGTCGTCGGGGGGGTCGGGGATGCGCCCCGCGAGGCGGGCCGCGGCCCACAGGCCGAGCCAGTTCCCGGCGGGCAGAGCCCGGACGACGGCCTCCAGGTCGGCCCGACCGCCGTCGGGGTCGCCGGCGCCCAGGCGGGCCACCCCCCGCCCGTACCGGACGCGGGCGTCGTCGACGATGGGCGGCTGCACCCGGTCGAAGGCGGCCAGGGCGTGGGTGGGCCGCTCCATCGAGGCCAGGGCCAGGCCCTGGTTGGCCCACAGCCGCTGCACCGTCTCGGCGTCGTCCGGCCCCGCCGCCTCGACCCCGGCGCCGGCGGCGATGACGGCCGCCGACCAGCGGGACTCGATGATCGCCAGCCGGGCCCGGGCCAGGTGGATGCGGGCGGTGGGGGCGGCGCCGGGGGCGGCGGCCTGGTCGAGCGTGCTCCGGGCCAGACCCAGCTCGCCCCGGCCGGCATAGAGCCCGGCCAGCTCGAGCCAGGCGGCCTCGTCGACGGGGGACTCCCGCACCGCCTGCCGCAGCGCCGCCACCCGTTCGCCCTGGCCCGACGCGATGGCGAACAGGCTGTGGCGCACCGACCCCCGCCACCACCGCCACAAGCCGGCCAGCACCGCCACCTGGGCGACGGCGGTGGCCCAGCTCAGGACGGGCGTGGCCGAGAAGTCGTAGATGACGATCCAGTCCCCCCAGTTCGACGTCAGCGAGAGCACCGGGTAGCCGATGAGGGCGTAGCCGACCTGGAGCGTCCCCCCCAGGATGAGCAGGTAGCGCAGACCCGGCCGCAGTCGCTCCCCCCGGAGGCCCAGGCCGACCAGGGCGAGGGCGGTGACCGCGCCGAACAGGTTGCCGGTGAGGGCCACGAACCAGTCCTGGGCCGGTGTGATGTTCCCGACGAAGCCGACCGCGCCCTCGAAGAACCCGTAGTGAAAGCTGACCACCCGGGCGCCCACCGCCAGCACCGCCACCACGTGGCCCAGCTCGTGGATCAGGACGACGATCGGGGCGACGAGGAACACGGCCGCCTGGGTGGCCAGCCGCTTGTCCTCGGCGGTGA
>JAXDMK010000115.1:0-6449 GCA_034666105.1 Actinomycetota bacterium
GGTACCGGCGCAGCCGGGGCAGGGGATCGCGCTCCCGCCACTCCTGCACCTCCTCCGGGCTCCGGTAGCGGCGGTCGTCGTCGTCGGACGTGTGGGGCAGGAACCGGTACGTCTTGCACTCCACCAGCGAGGGCCCGCCCCCGGAACGGGCCCGGGCCACCGCCGCCCGCACCGCCCCGTACACCTCCAGGGTGTCGTTGCCGTCGACGATCACGCCCGGCATGCCGTAGGACGGGGCCCGGGCGGCCACGTCGGGCACGGCCGACTGGCGGTCCATCGTCACCGAGATGGCGTACTGGTTGTTCTCGCACACGAACACCACCGGCAGTCGGTGGACGCCGGCGTAGTTCAGCGCCTCGTGGAAGTCGCCCTTCGACGACGCCGCCTCGCCGAACCAGACCACTGTGACCCGGTCGTCGCCCCGGATAGTGGACGCCTGGGCCAGGCCGGCGGCGTGGGGCAGCTGGGTGGCGATCGGCGACGAGCCGGTGATGATGTTCAGCCGCCGGCAGCCCCAGTGGTTGGGCATCTGCCGCCCGCCCGAGTTGGGGTCGTCGCCCCGCGCCAGCACGGCCAGGAACACCTCGTAGGGG
Organism: Actinomycetota bacterium; assembly: GCA_034666105.1. Taxonomy (GTDB): domain Bacteria; phylum Actinomycetota; class Acidimicrobiia; order Acidimicrobiales; family AC-14; genus JAXDMK01. The sequence goes on from JAXDMK010000115.1 coordinate 594, forward strand.
GTCATGCCCAGGGTGAGGACCACGCCGAAGTCGCGGTAATAGGGCAGGGCGACATCGTTGCCGGCCCGCAGCGCCCACGCCGAGCCCACCTGGGTGCCCTCCTGGCCCTGGCCGCTGATCACGAACCGGGCCCGGCCCTGGCGGTTGAGGTTCCACATGCGCTGGTCGAGGGTGCGGGCCACCAGCTCGCAGCGGTACATCGCCACCACCTCGTCGCCCGCCAGCCCCAGCTCCGTGTGCCGGTCGGGTGTCGGGTTGCGGGAGGTGAGCTCCTCGTCGAAGACCTTCGCCATCAGAAGCCGCGCCTCCGCTACCCGAATGTCCGGATCTCGTGGACGTGCCGCAGGCGCTGGATTCGGCCCTCGGCGTAGTGGTCGGCGGCGGCGCCGGTGGGAATCCCCTCGGCCGCGGCGGTGTCGAGCACCGTGCCCACCGTGTCGAAGATCCGCCGGACCTGTTCGTAGGCGCGCCCCGGGTGGTAGCCCCGGTGGGAAAGCTCGCTGGCGATGTTGATCACGCCGCCGGCGTTGACGACGTAGTCGGGTGCGTAGACCACGCCCAGGCGGTGGAGCAGCTCGTCGCCGTCGGGTGTGGCCAGCTGGTTGTTGGCCGAGCCGACCACCGCCGCGCACCGCAGCTCGGGGATGGTGGTCGAGTTGAGGGCGCCACCCATGGCGCAGGGCGAGTAGATGTCGGCGTCGAGGGCGTGGATCTTCTCCACCTCGACCGACTCCACGTCGTAGTCGTTGACGACCCGGGCCACCGCCTCGGTGTCGACGTCGGCCACCGTCACCCGGGCCCGCTCCTCCACCAGGTGGCGGACGAGATGGGTGCCGACCTTGCCCACGCCCGACACCGCGACGTGCGAGTGGGCCAGGGTGGTCTCACCCCACAGCCGGCGGGCCACCGCCTTCATCGCCCACAGCACCCCGTAGGCGGTGGCCGCCGACGGGTCGCCCGACCCGCCCAGCTCCTGGCTGACGCCGGTGACGAAGCGGGTCTCCCGGCGGATCGTGTCCATGTCGGCCTGGGTGGTGCCCACGTCCTCGGCGGTGACGTAGCGCCCGCCCAGGGAGTCGACGAAGCGGGCGTAGGTCCGCAGGAGGGCCTCCGACTTGTCGACCGCCGGATCGCCGAAGATCACCGCCTTGCCGCCGCCCAGGTCGAGGCCGGCGGCAGCCGCCTTGTACGTCATCCCCTTGGCCAGGCGGAGAACGTCGTCGAAGCCCTCGTCCTCGCTCCGGTAGGGGAAGAAGCGGGTGCCGCCCAGGGCCGGGCCGAGGGCGGTGGAGTGGATGGCGACGATGGCCTTCAGGCCGGTGCCGCGGTCGTGGCAGAACACGACCTGCTCGTAGTCGTCGACGTGGATCCGGTCGAAGACGTTCACCGGGACAAAGGCTAACGGGGTTCAGCCGTTTCCGCGCCGGTCACCTGACGATCAGGGTCGCCGTCTGGTGCGCCGGGTGGAGCTGGCAGTACACCTTGTAGGTACCGGCGCCGGTGGCGGTGAACTTCACTTCGATGGGCTCACCCGGCTTGACCTCCTTCTTGATGCCGTAGCCCTCGATGCTGAAGCCATGGACCTTGTCGGTGGTGTTGCCGACCGTGATCACGACCCGGTTGCGCTTGTCGACGGTGATGGTGGGGGGCGTGAAGCCGGGCGCGCCCGAGACCACCGCCGCGTTGACCGTCCGGTGGACGGTCTCGGTGCCCCCGCAGGCCGACAGAGCCACGGCCACGACGGCGGCCAGAGTGGTGGACAGGGCGACTGACGCGGCACGTCTCATGGCGCGGGACGATAGAAGATCTACGGATGGCCGACGACATCGGAAGGGTCCCGCCCCCCAGATGAGCGCAGGAATGAGAGAGGTGCAATGAGAGCCGTCGTCTACCGCGAGACGGGTGGGCCTGAGGTGCTTCGGGTCGTCGAGCGGCCCGATCCCGAGCCGGCCGCCGGCGAGGTGCTGGTACGGGTGGCGGTGTCGGGCGTGAACCCGACCGACTGGAAGGTGCGCCAGGGCTCGAAGCCGGGCGAGCCGACCCGGTCGCCGGAGACCGTCCCCAACCAGGACGGAGCCGGGACCATCGTGGCCGTGGGCCCGGGGGTGGATCCGGCGCGGGTCGGTGAGCGGGTGTGGCTGTGGGAGGCGGCGTGGCGGCGGTCGGAGGGCACGGCCCAGGAGATGGTCGCCATCGCCCAGGACCATGCCGTCACCCTTTCCGAGGACACGTCCTTCGACGTCGGCGCCAGCCTGGGCATCCCCGCCATCACCGCCCACCGCTCGCTGACGGTGGCGGGAGGCGGCCCCACCGCGCTGGCCCCGGAGACGCTCTTCGGCCGAACCGTGCTGGTCGCAGGGGGTGCGGGCGCTGTCGGCCACGCCGCCATCCAACTTGCCGGATGGGGGGGCGCCACCGTCATCACCACCGTGAGCTCGCCCGGGAAGGCGGCCCTGGCGACGGCGGCCGGAGCCCACCACGTCGTGAACTACCGCACCGACGATGCGGTGGCCGCCATCCGGGCCGTCGCGCCCGACGGTGTCGACATCGTCGTCGAGGTGGCCCCGGTGGCCAACGCCGAGCTCGACGCGGCCGTGATCGCCCGGGGTGGAACCATCGCCATCTACGCCAGCGAGGGCGTCGACCCCCTCGCCATCCCCGTGCGGCCGGCGATGACGGCCAACGTCCGCTACCAGTTCATCCTCGTCTACACCATGCCCGACGCGGCCAAGCGGCGGGCGGTGCACGACGTGTCGGTGGCGGCGGCGGCCGGCGTCCTCGAGGTGGGTGAGGAGAACGGGCTCCCCCTCCACCGCTTCCCCTTCGAGCGCACCGCCGACGCCCACGCCGCGGTCGAGGCGGGCGCGGTCGGGAAGGTCCTGATCGACATCTCCCCCCCGGCGGCCCCGTCGTGAGCGTCGCCGCATCGCTCTTTCCGGCCGGCCTGGGCCCGGGCGCGGCCGGCGACCCTGGCGTGATCGGCCCCGGGGGGACGGTGTGGCGGGTCGGCCGGGAGAAGGCGCTCCTGGCGGGGGGCCCGACCGCGCTCCTCCTCCAGGTGGCCCACCCGGCGGTGGCGGCGGGCGTCGTCGACCACAGCGACTTCGAGTCCGACCCCGTCGGGCGGCTGCGCCGGACCCTCGACACCATGCTCACCGTCGGCTTCGGCGACCGGGTCCAGGCCGAGGCGGCGGTGGCGGCGGTGGCCGCGGTGCACGTCCCCGTGCGGGGCCCGTCGTACCGGGCCGACGACCCCGAGCTGGCCCTGTGGGTCCACGCCACCCTCGTGCTCACCGCCCTGGGCGCGTTCGAGAACTTCGTCGGCCGCCTCTCCGACGACGAGAAGGCCGACTACTACGAGCGCTACAAGGTGGTCGGGCGGATGTTCGGGGTGACCGACGAGGTCATGCCCGCGACCTACGCCGACTTCGTGGCCTACGTGCGGCGGATGGAGGAGGAGGTGCTGGCCGTGGGCGACCAGGCCCGGGCCGTCGCCGCCGGCATCTTCGGGGCCAAGGTGACGGGGCCCACGTGGCTGACCCGCCCGGCCATGGAGCTGGCCGCGGGGGGCCTGCTGCCGGCGTCGCTCCGGCGCGACTACGGCATCCCGTGGGGACGCGGCCGGCGGGGCGCCTACGCGGTGGTGCGCCGGCTGGTGCGGCCCGCCGTCCACCTCCTGCCGGCACGGGCCCGGTACTGGCAGCACTACCGGGCGGCCCGGAGCCGGATCAGCCCCGCCGAATAGGGTGCGGACGGTGGAAGAGCCGGCGTTCGACGTGCCCGCGTTCGATGTGCCCGCGTTCGATGTGGTCGCGGTGGTGGGATCGGCCGGCGGCATCGACGCCCTGGCCACCGTCCTGCGCAGCCTGCCGCCCGACTTCCCGGCGCCGGTCGTCGTCCTGCAGCACCTGTCCGACCAGGGCCGGGCGCTGGCGTCGATCCTCCGCCGGCGCATCCGCCTGCCCGTGGGCTGGGCCGGCGAGGGCCAGAAGCTCATGCCGGGAGAGGTGCTGCTGTGCCCACCGGCCAGCGGGCTGGTGGTGCTTCCCGACGGGACGGTGTCGATCGTCCCCTCCATGCGGCCCCAGGACCGGCCGGGCGACGTCCTCCTCGAGTCCCTGGCCGAGACCCACGGCGAGCGGACCATGGCGGTCGTGCTCGCCGGCAGCGGACGCGACGGCGCCGCCGGGGCCCGGGCGGTGAAGGCCGCGGGCGGGACGGTCGTGGCCCAGGGGGAGGCGGTGCCCACCGCCGCGGTGGCGGCCGGCGCGGTCGACCTGGTGCTGGCCCTGGACGAGATCGGGCCCCTCCTCGTCGACGTGGTGGGCAACGGCGCCGCCCCTCCCGAGTCGTCGGACGAATCCGCCGCCCTCGACCGGGTCTTCGTGGGCGACACCGAGGCGGCCGTCCTCCTGCGGGCGGTGGAGTGGTCGGCGACTCCCCTGGGCCCGGTGGCGACATGGCCCGCCAGCCTGGCCGCCGTGGTGCGCACCATGCTCGACAACCCCCTGCCCGTGATCGTCCACTGGGGCCCGGAACTGGTGGTGCTCCCCAACGACGCCTCCCGCCGCCTGCTGGGGACCGACTTCGCCCGGGTCGCCGGCCGCCCCCTCCGGGACGCCTGGCCCGACGAGTGGGCCACCAACGGCCCCGTCCACCTCGACGTGCTGGAGTCGGGCCGGCCCCGGGTGGTCGAGGACGCCCCCTTCACCGTCCATCGCCGGGAGCTGTTCCTCACCTCCGCCCTCACCGCCCTCCGGGGCGACCACGGGGGGCTGGCCGGCACCCTGTCGACCGCCATCGACACCACCAGCCGCGTCCTCGGCCGGCGCCAGGACGACGTCTTGCACCGGTTGGAGGCCGATGTCGCCGCCGCCACCACCGTCACCGGGGCCGCCGAACGGGCGGTGGCGGTCCTCGCCGCCGACCCGGGCCTGGTGCCGTTCGCCCTCGTCTACGTGCTCGACGGCACCCGCACCCGGGCCCAGCTCACCGCCTCCACCGGGATCGCCCCGGGCACGGCGGCCGCCCCCCGGACGGTCGCCCTGGCCGCCGACGACGCCGTCTGGCCCCTCGACACCGCCGCCCGTTTCGCCGCGCCCGCGATCGTCGACGACCTGGTCGACCGCCTACCGGCCCTGCGGGCGGGGCCGTACCCCGAGTCGTCGCCGGGTGCCCTCGTCGTCCCCCTCCGGCTGGCCCACGACGAGCGTCCGGTCGGAGTCCTCGTCCTCGGCCTCAGCGCCCGCCGGCCGCTCGAGGCCGGCTACCGGGCGTTCCTCGACCACGTCGCGGCCCGGGTGGCGGCCGGCCTCACCGGGGCCCGGGCCCGCCAGCACGAGCGGGGCCGGCAGGAGGCGCTAGCCGACGTCGACCGGGCCAAGACCGAGTTCTTCGCCAACGTCAGCCACGAGTTCCGCACCCCGCTCACCCTTCTTCTCGGACCCCTCGAAGCCGCCCTCGCCGACCGACCGAACCTCCCTCCCGGCATCGCCTTCGACCTCGAACTGGCTCACCGGGGCGCCCTCCGCCTGCTGCGGATGGTGCAGTCCCTGCTCGACTTCTCCCAGGTGGAGGTGGGCCGGCGGCGGGGGACCTTCGAGCCCACGGATCTGTCGACGCTCACCCGGGACCTGGTCGGCGTGTTCCGCAGCGCGGCCGACGCGGCCGGCGTGCGGCTGGTCGTCGACTGCCCGCCGCTGCCGGAGCCGGTCTGGGTCGACCGGGTGATGTGGGAGCGGATCGTGTCCAACCTCCTCTCCAACGCCCTCAAGTTCACCCTCCGGGGACACGTCACCGTCACGCTCCGCCTCCTCCCTTCCCACGCCGAACTGGTGGTGGCCGACACCGGCGTCG
>JAXDMK010000116.1:0-20571 GCA_034666105.1 Actinomycetota bacterium
CGTCGGCGTAGTTGCGCAGGCCCACGAACTGGGCCTGGTCGGGGAAGCGGAGGTCGTTGCGCTGCAACGACAGGATGATGGCGTAGACGATCGGGTAGGCGGTGACCAGCAGCATCACGATCACCGCAGGGGCGCACAGCATCCATCCCAGGCGCCGCTCGGACCGGGACCGGATGCTTCGCCTGCGGCGGCCGGGAGGGGCCGGCTCGGGCGGTTCGATGTCCGGGGGACGGGTGACGGGCGGGACCGTGGTCGTCATGTCAGGTCGTCATCTCAGAGAAGACCGCCCGACGTGAGGGCTTTGGCGATCGCGCTCCGGAGGGGCTTCACGTCGTTGGCCGGGTCGATGCTCCGGGGCGGGTGCAGGTTGCGCTGGATGGCGAGGGAGATGTCGTTGTAGGCCGGGCTCTGGGGCCGGGCCGAGCCCTGGGTGAGCGTCTCCCGCAGGAGGTCGGCGAAGGGAAACGCCTTCTGCACCTTGGGGTCGTCGTAGAGAGCCTCGGTGGTGGGGGGGAGGCCGCCCTTCTCGGTGGCGACGATCTGGTTCGGCGCCGACCGCAGGCAGGCGGCCGCGTCGAGCGCCAGCTGGGGGTGCCTCGACGCGGGGGACACGCCCAGGTTGATCCCGCCCAGCGTCACGTGGGCCGGCTCGTCGGGGAGCACCCGGGGCCAGGGCGCCCAGCCCATGTTCTGGGCCACGTCGGGGGCGTTCTTCTGGGCGCTGGGCCAGACGAAGGTGTAGTTGACCATGAAGGACGAGCTGCCCGACTCGAACGCAAGGCGGGCCTGGTCCTCCTGGCTGGTGGAGAGGGTGGGGTCGGCCGCCCGGGACGTGGCCACCCGCTTGATGACCTCCAGCGCCTTGGTGGTGGGCTCGTCGGCCAGGTCGGCCTTGTCGGGTGCCTTGAGGACGCTGCCCTTGGCCGACGCCAGCAGCGAGTTGAACCACACGGTGAGGCCCTCGTAGCGGTTGCCCTGGACCTGGATGCGCCCGCCGTCGCCGATCTTCTCGGCCATGTCGACCATCTCCGCCCAGGTCTTGGGCGGCGTCGGCACCCGGTCCTTGCGGTACCAGAGGAGCTGGGTGTTGGTGGTGAACGGGGCCGCGTAGAGCCTGCCCTTGTACGTGCCGGTCTGGACGGTGGCGGGGATGGTGCCGTCGGTGGCCTTGGCCGCGGCGTCGCCCTCCCACGGGAGGAGCCACCCGGCCTCGGCGAACTCGGCCGTCCAGATGACGTCCATGCCCATGATGTCGATGTCCTTGTCGCCCGCGGCCAGCCGGCGGACGAGCTGCTCCCGCTGCTGGTCGGCGCTGGGCGGAAGGTCGGCCAACACCACCCGGTAGCGCCCACCGGCCTGCTCGGTGCACGTCTGGGCGGCGCTGGCGAAGGCGCCGCCCGGCTCCTTGAAGACGTAGAACTTGAGGGTGGGAGTGCCGCCCCCGCCACCGCCCCCTCCGGTGCCGCACGCCCCGAGAACCAGGGTGAGGGCCGCCGAGACCAAGCGGTGTCGCTTGGCGGACGACCCCCTGGTCACGGACGGTTCTTAACCAAGCGTTCATCCCGCGAAACGGAGCGGGTGCAGGTTCCTGGGTCTGACCGGGTGGGCCCGCTAGGGTTGCGCCGTGCAACGGGACAGTACGGCGCGGAATCCGGTCTCCATCTTGGCCCTGCTGGCCCTGCTCGTCCTGGCCGCAGGTCTCCTCGCCACCTCCTCGGCGGGGGCGGCCACCGCCCAGTGCTACCCGCCGCCGTGCGGTGGTGGAGGTGGCGGAGGTGGCGGAGGCGGAGGCGGAGGCGGAGGCGTCACCACCACCCGGGCGCCGGGCCCGTCCACCACCACGACCCGTCCCGGTGCGACCACCACCACCCTCGCCCCCGGCGCGACGACCACGACGACCAAGGCGTCCACGTCGGCCACCACCACCGTCGTCGGCGCCGTCACCACCGTCGCCGGCGCCACCACCACCACCGCCCCTGCGTCCCGGGGTGTCCTGAGCCGCACCGGCTCGACGCTCACCGAACCGCTGGTGGCGGTGGGCTTGGCCGTCGTGCTCTTCGGCCTGCTCCTCCTGGTGCTCGTGCGCCGGGGCGAGTCGGCGTCGAACTACTAGCCGGCGCCCCCAAGTAGGCCGGCACCCACGGCCATACTGGTGCTTCCCGTGAGAGGAGGCACCGGCCCGATGTTCGGCAGCCGCAAGTCCCGCATGGTCACCGACGCCGACGCCCTTCCCGGCCGCGATCGCGTCATGCCCGTCCCCGCCCGCCATCTGGTGAAGGACGCACCCCTCCGGCCGCCCTTCCCCGACGGGCTCGAGACGGCCGTGTTCGCCATGGGGTGCTTCTGGGGGGCGGAGCGCAAGTTCTGGGAGGCGGACGGGGTGTACACGACGGCCGTGGGCTACGCCGGCGGCTTCACGCCCAACCCCACCTACCAGGAGGTGTGTTCGGGCCAGACCGGCCACACCGAGGCGGTGCTGGTCGTCTTCGACCCCTCCCGCACCACCTACGCCAACCTGCTCAAGGTCTTCTGGGAATCGCACGACCCCACCCAGGGGATGCGCCAGGGCAACGACGTCGGCACCCAGTACCGCTCCGCCATCTACGCCACGTCGGAGGACCAGCTCAAGGCGGCCCACGAGTCGCGGGACATGTTCCAGGAGCGCCTCACCGCCGCCGGCCGGGGCGAGATCTCCACCGAGATCAGGGAGGCGCCCGCGTTCTACTACGCCGAGGACTACCACCAGCAGTACCTGGCGGCCAACCCCAACGGCTACTGCGGACTGGGTGGCACCGGCGTCAGCTGCCCCATCGGCCTGGGCCCGGTCGAGTAGCCCCGCTACGGGGCGGTGGCCGCCTCCAGCACGCCGTCGCCGAGGTCGTCGACGGGGGGAGGGGCGGGCGCAGGCAGTACACGTTGTAGGGGCGCCCGATCAGCGGTTGGGCCACGTTGCGCACCTCGATGCCGCCGTCGGTGGCCCCCCGTTCGGTGCCGGCGTGGGCGTGGCCGTGGAGGACGAGGTCGGCGCCGGCCCGGTCGACCGCCTCCCCCAGCAGGTAGCTCCCCAGGAACGGGTAGATCTCGAGCCGCTCGCCTTTGAGGGTGCGGTCGGTGGGGGCGTAGTGGAGGAGGGCGACCCGCAGGTCGGTGCCGCCGGCCAGGTCGGCCAGGGCCGCCTCCAGCCGGTCGGCCAGGTGCCGGGTGTAGGCGATGAACGACTTCATCACCGGCTCCCCGAACTCGGAGCCGCACGCCCCCGCGAAACCGCCGCCGAAGCCCTTGGTGCCGGCGATGCCCAGGCGACAGCCGGCCACGTCGAGGACCACGCTGTCGCCCTCCAGCACCTGGACGCCGGCCGCCTCCATCACCTTCGTCACCAGGTGCTCCTGCACCGAGTGGTAGTCGTGGTTGCCGAGGACGGCGAACATGGGGAGCTCGACGCCGGCCAGCTCGTCGGCCAGCACCTGGGCCTCCTCGGCCAGGCCCCGCCGGGTGAGGTCGCCGGCCAGCAGGAACACGTCGGCGTGCTCGGCGAGGTCGGCCAGGTGGGGACGGAGGGTGCCGGCGGAGTCGGTGCCGAAGTGGACGTCGCCCACCGCCGCCACCCGGATCCCCGCCGCTCCGGTTCCCGGCCCTCGGGTCACGGAAGGTGCTCCACGGCCGGCCCGTCGGCCAGCGTGATCAGGCTCAGGTCGTTGTGGAGCACGTGGTCGGGGAGCACCCGGGCCGCGATCTCGGACACCGCCTCCACCCGTTCCGGGGTCGCCACCTGCCCGGAGACGAACACGTGGTCGGCCACCGTGCGCACGAGGAGGCTCAGGTCCGACACCCGGGCATCGGCGGCCAGCGCCTCCCGTAGCCGCTCGTTGGCGTAGTGCTCGGGCTCTCGGGGCTCGGACATGGGTTCCTGCCGGGGATGTGGGCCGAGGGATGTGGGCCGATGGGGATCGCGGGGCGGGTTTGGCTCCCGGTCAACCGGGGACGTACCCGGTGCAGTAGGGGGCAAACGAGGGAGGAACGGGTATGAGCGACCCGACGAACGGCGTCCCGGACCTGGAGGCGCCGCCCGCCGACGCCTTCGAGCAGTCTCTGCCGGTCACCGACGGGCCTGAGGATCCGGTGCCGGAGGCCCTGACCGACGATCTCGAGGCGCCCGAGCCCGACGTCATCGAACAGCACCAGTCGGTGGCGCCCTCCTACGAGGACGAGGACTGGCGCTGACGGGCGGCGGGAGCAGATTGGGGCGGGCCGGGTCCGCCGGCGATCGGTTTCCCGGACCTCGTTCGAGGGTAAGGCGGGCCCATGTTTGAAGACCCTGACCAGCTGCGTCCCCAAGACTGGCGGGCGCTGCGCATGGTCAAGTTGCGGCAGATGGCGGGTGAGCTCCGATCCCGCGCCTCCCGACGTCCGCCGCTGCTGGCCAACACCCTTCGTCAGCGGGCGGTCGAGCTCGAGCTCTCGGCCAATCGCATCGAAGACGTCATCTCCCACCCCGCCTGACCCGGATGTCGGCGGCCAGGCGCCGCATGTCGAGCTCGTCGGCCAGGTCGCGGGCCTGCACCAGGAGGCTCTCGGCCCGCTTGTTGTCGGCTCGCCGCCCCTGGGCCAGCAGGGCCCAGCCCCACTCGGCCTGGGTGTGGGCCATGGCCGGGTAGGCCTCCAGCTTGCGGTTGACCCCTACCGCGAGGTCGAAGTTGCGCTCGGCCAGCTCCCAGTCGCCGCACGTGGCCGCGGCCAGCCCCGCGAAGCGGGCGGTGGAGCCGAGGCACATCAGGCCGCCGGTCAGCACGACCACGCCGTCGGCGTAGGGCTGGATCAGGGGGAGCAGGATGGCGGCCAGCCGGGGGTCGCGGACGAGGGCGCCCGCCTCCAGGGCGCAGGCCGCCATCTGCATCCACTCGGCGTCGAAGGGCCGGGCCGACACGAGGTGTTCGGAGATGGTGCCCAGCCACTCGAGGGCCTCGTCGTAGCGCCGGGTGCGGGCCAGGAGGAGGGCGACCTGGGCCGCCCACGCCCGGCCCACGGGGAGCGCCTTGAGCGAGGCCTCCACGTCGGCGACGGCTTCGTCCGATCCCCATTCCAGGGCCATCCAGTACCGCTGCTCCCGTCCGCCGGGGGTCTCCTTGGTGTCGCCGGCCCGCTCGGCGAGGGCCCGCACGTCGAGGAGAGCCGACCGGGCGTCGTCGAAGCGGCCTTCGAGGATGGCCCGCATGGCCGCGTAGGCGGCCGCGTCCCGACGGTAGATGGGGTCGCCGATGGCATTGGCCAGGGTGGAGAAGGCGGCGATGTCCTCGTCCGCCTGTGACAGGCGGCCCATCTCCATGCGGTCGGCGATGCGCCAGGCGTAGCCCTCCATGGCCAGGTCGCCGTCGTCGGTGGCCTCGGCGATGGCGACGATCTGCTCGCTGGCCTTGAGCCGCTCCTCCAGGTCCTCCGGCCCCCACGGGCGGCTGTGGCGGGCGCGGAGGGCCGACAGGCGGCCGGTGGTGTTACGGCTGGCGGGAGTGTGGTCGTCGTCGTCCCACGGCGCCTCCGTCCACCCCATCGGGGTCGACGTCGGCTCCGGGTCGGCCCACAGCTCGCGGAGGTCGTCGGGCGTGTACGGGTCGGCCATGGCGGCCGGGGGGGCGACGTCGGCCACGGGCGGTGCCGCCGGACGCCGGCGGGGGCGGGGGGGAGTGATCGGGACCGGGGCCACGACGGGTGCGGGTGCGGCCGCGGTCGCGGCCGGCTTCCGGGACTTGCCCTTGGTGGGCTTCTGCGATTCGAGGGCGGGTGCGGGCTTCGACGGGTGGGCGGCGGCGTCGGCGGCAGCGGCGGCGGCAGCGGCCCGATGGGCGGCGGCCCGCATCTCCTGCTCGGCGGCCACCTGGGGCGCGGAACGGCGGACCGACTTGGGCGGGGGCGCGTCCGGAGCGGACGACGTCGCCAGCAGCTCACCCATCGGCAGCAGCTTCACCGGCGGCGGCTCGGGCATCAGGAAGGGGTGCTGGTTCTGGGTACCGACCGGGATCTTCGACAGGATCGGCTTGTGCACCGGTACCGGCCACGGGCTACGGGCGAGGGCGGACTCGGCCCGCGAGATGAGGGCCGGGTCCTGGACGGTGCGGGCGATGGCGACGGCCTCGAGGAACGAGTGACGGGCCCGGACCTGCTCCCCGGCCCGGTCGTGGGCGTCGCCGAGCGACACCAGCAGCCGGCACTTCAGCTCGGCCGCGTCGCGGCTGTGGCCGACGAGGAGGCCCAGGCCGACGCCGTACCACTCGGCCGCCTCGTCGAAGGCGAGCTGGGCCAGGGCCTGGTCGCCGGCCCGGGCCGCGTGGGCGGCGGCGGAGACCGACCCGCCCACCGGCGAGGCGCCGGCGGCGTGGAACGCCAGTTGCACGAGGTGGTCCTCGTCGATCGACGGTGACTTCTCCATCTCCTCGGCCAGCCGGCCGTGGACGTGGATGCCCCGGTTGGCCGCCACCCGGTGCTCGACCGCCGATCGCACCGCGTCGTGGACGAACCGGTAGTGGTTCGGTTGGCCCTCGGGCTCGATGATCTCGCCGGCCACGGCCTCGTCGGCCGCCGCCAGGAGGCGATCGGGCGGGACCTCGCCCGTGCGGGCGACAGTGTCGAGGGAGAACTCCGGTCCGATGATGGACGCGACCGCCAGCAGCTGGCGGGTGCCGGCGTCCATGCGGGCCAGGCGCCGGGCCACGCCCGCGTCGACCGACTGGGGCAGGGTGCGGGGATCGACCGTGGGCAGGGCGGTGCCGACGTGGCGGAGCAGCTCGCCCAGGAAGAGGGGGTTGCCCTCGGACCGTGTCCAGAGGGTGTCGACGACGGCGGGGTTCGGCAGGATGTCGCGGACCGACTCAAGCGGGAGCCCGTCGAGCACCTTGTGGGTGACGTCGGGGTCGCCCGACAGGTCGGCCAGCAGGGAGGAGACGGCGTGGGCCCGGTCGACCGACGTGTCGCAGTAGGTGCCCACCACCAGCATCGGTACCTGCTGGGTGGCGGAGAGGACGTACTGGAGGAGGCGCACGGTGCTGCGGTGGGCCCGGTGGAGGTCGTCGACCACCAGGAGGATGGGGGTGCGGACGGCCAGCTCGGCGATGAGGCCGGCGGCGGCGTGGAACAGCTCCCGCCGGTCGGAAGGCGCGGGCGGGACGTGGGACGTGCGGGCGCCCAGGCCGGGCGCGATGTGGGCCAGCACGCCGTAGCGCGACACCACGTCGGTGGGCGCGATGGCCGCCGCCCGGGCCAGGATCTCGGCCACGGGGGCGAACGGCGTCGACGGGTCAGGGGGGCAGGTACCCCAGAGGATGCGTCCGCCGGCCCCGACCACCTCCCGGGCCAGGCGTTCGACCAGGGTGGTCTTGCCCATCCCCGGCTCGCCCGCCAGGAGGACGACTTGGCGCTTCCCGCCGACGGCGCGGCGCCACGCCTGCTGCAACTCCTGAATATCCGCCTCTCGGTCGACGAAGGCGGGGAGACTGCCCCGATCGCCTTCGACGACGTCCACGGCGGACCCACGGATTCGGGTCGTCATCCCCGTCCTTATCGGCGCCCCCCGCTCCCGCCTTGAGCGAAAGATGGGCCGATCGCCCTACGTGCGCCCTCCCGGCGGGTCAGCGCCGCATCAGGGGACGATGGCGTGGGCCAGCTCCAGGCTGCGGTAGGTCAGGGGGACCTCCGACAGCTCGGCCAGGGCCTCGGCGAAGTCCTCCGTCTCGGGCAGGTTGTCGTTCTCGAAGGCGTCCTCCCGGTTCTCGAACTCGACGATGGCGATGTAGCGCCGCGACTCGGCCCGGTCGTGGTAGATCATCGACCGCTTCACCTTGTTGCGACCCTTGCTGTCCTCCAGGTACTTCTCGCCCAGCGCCTTCATCGCGTCGGGGTCGCGGGTGACGAACTCGATGATCTGCACGTACGACACGCGGGTGTCCTCTCGAAATCTCTCTGGTCGAGGTTCCGGCTCGACTCGGTCAGGCCAACCTACGCGATCGACCTGGCTATGGTCGGCCCGTGCCTGACCTGCTGGCGGCGGCTGCCGCCGCCCTGCTCGACGAGCGCCGGCTGCTGACGGCGAACGAGCTGGCCGCCTTGGCCGGGTTGCCGGCGGAGGCGGCGCCGGCCCTGGGCGCCCTCGCCCACCAGGTGCGCCTGGCCTGGTGCGGGCCCACCGTCGAGGTGGAGGGCATCGTCTCGGGCAAGACCGGAGGCTGCCCCGAGGACTGCCACTTCTGCAGCCAGTCGTCCCGGTTCGACTCGCCGGTGCGGGCCACTCCCCTCCTCGACCGGGACGAGCTGCTGGCCGCGGCCGAGGAGACGGCCCGCCTGGGGGCATCCGAGTTCTGCATCGTGCTCGCCGTACGGGGCCCCGACGAGCGCACCCTGGCCCGGGTGATCGAGATGATCCCGCTGATCCGGGAGGGCACCGGGCTGAACGTGGCCGCCAGCCTGGGCATCCTCACCGCCGACCAGGCCCGGCGCCTGGCCGACGCCGGCCTCCACCGTTACAACCACAACCTGGAGACGGCCCGGTCCTTCTTCCCGGAGGTCGTCTCGACCCACACGTGGGAGGAGCGCCGCGACACCTGCCGGCTGGTGCTGGACGCGGGCATGGAGCTGTGCTGCGGGGCCATCCTGGGGATGGGGGAGAGCGACGGGCAGCGGCTGGAGTTGCTGGCCGAGCTGCGGGAGGTGGGGCCCACGGAGGTGCCGCTCAACTTCCTCAACCCCCGCCCGGGCACGCCGATGGCGGGCCGGCCCCTGGTGGAGCCGATGGAGGCCATTCGCTGGATCGCCCTCTTCCGGCTGGCCCTGCCCGAGGTCATCCTCCGCTACGCCGGCGGCCGGGAGGTGACCCTCCGGGAGCTGCAGGCCCTGGGGCTCACCGCCGGCGTCAACGCCCTCATCGTCGGCAACTACCTCACCACCCTCGGTCGGCCCCCCGAGCAGGATCTCCAACTGCTGGCCGACCTGCGCATGCCGGTGGCGGTGAGGCCGGCCCCCGGCGGGTGACGTACTGCGCCGGCTGCGGGCGGGACCGGTCGCGGTGCGACGGCGGCTGCGTGAGTCCGCTCGACCCGCCCCGGTACTGCCCGACGTGCGGCCGGCGGCTGGTGGTGAAGGTTTTCCCCGCCCACGTGGAGTCCCGGTGTCGGGCCGGTTGCGGCGGCTTCACGCCCGAACCCGCTGGGTAGCCATGGTCCATGGTCGACCAGGGCGACGAAACCGAAGTCGCCATGCTCCCCACCCTGAAGAAGGCGGCCGCCGCCCTTCGTGACGCCGACATCCCGTTCGCGGTCGGCGGTGGCTTCGCCGCCTGGGCCCGGGGCGGCAGCGCCAGCGACCACGACGTCGACCTGATGATCGTCGAGTCCGACGCCGAGCGGGCCCTCAAGGTCCTGGAGGAAGCGGGCATGCGCACCGGCCGTCCGCCCGAGGGGTGGCTGGTCAAGGCGTGGGACGGCGATGTCCTCGTCGACCTCATCTACGGGCCGTCGGGAGTGTCCGGGTCGGATGAGCTGCTGAAGCGGGCCGAGGTCATCCGGGTGGAGGCGATGACGATGCCGGTGATCACCGCCGACGACCTCCTCGTCACCAAGCTGTCGGCCCTGGGCGAGCACACCCTCGACTACGAGGGCGTCCTGCGGACCGCCCGGGAGTTGCGGGAGCAGATCGACTGGGACGACGTGCGGGCGCGCACCGCCGAGTCCCCCTACGCCCGGACGTTCTTCTACCTGGCCCGCGAACTCGGGGTCATATCGGTCACGTGAGACCGATCAGGTGATGTCGTCGTCGCCCGGCGCCAGGTGGCGGGCGAGGAAGCGGGCGGAGAACACGAACTCCTCGGCCGGAACCGCGGCGTGGTCGCCGGGGGAGGCGTGCAGCCGCTTGTCGCGGGAGCCGATGGCGTCGAACAGCTCGAACACCCCGTCCCGGGGGATGAGGGAGTCGTCCCACTGCTGGATGAACAGCACCGGGCACACCACCGCGGGGGCGTCGGCGGCCATCCGGAACCGGTTCGGCCCGACCAGGCCCATGAGCCCGAACACCGCCACCTGGATGCGGGGCTCGGCCGCGGCCAGGGGCACGCCGAAGATGGTGCCCATCGACAGGCCCCAGTAGCCGAGGGGACCGTCGCCCACCTCGGGCAGGGCCCGGACCGCGGCCAGGGTCGCCTGCCAGTCGGCCACCGCGTCGTCGGTGGAGCCCTCGCGCGACCACTCGGTGAGGAAGTCGCTGAAGATGACCAGGTCGTCATCGCCCGGGTTGGGGCGGCGGTCGCCGTGGCCGGCGCCGTCGATGGCGGCAGCCGCGAACCCGTGGGCCCGCACCAGCTCCCGGGCGAGGCTCACCACGTAGCCCATCCGCTTGTGGCCGGTGGCCCCGTGGCCGATGAGGACCAGGGGACGGGCGTCCTCGGCGTCGGTGGGCGTCCACAGCACTCCCGGCACCCGGCGCCCGTCGACCTCGACCACGAAGCCGCGCTCGACGACTCCCTCGGAGCGGTGGGTGTCGCCAGTCCAAGCGCCGGTCCAGTCCATGGGCAGTGGCTGGCGAGTGTAGGGGTGGTTCAGTCGGGGTCGGTCGCGAACAGCCCGTCGGTGCCGGGGTCGGGCCCGGGCGGGATGTCGGTGGGCCCGACGTCGCCGACGATGTTCGGGTCCTCCACACCGACTCCCGTCCCCCGCAGCCGGTCGATCAGGCTCTGGTGGCCATCGTCGTCCTCCGGCTCGTCGTCCTGCGGCTCGTCGTCGAACAGGTCTTGTTCCATGGAGGCTTCCCTACCCCTCGGCGGCCATTCCGAGCTGCCAGAAGACGAAGGCCCACAGGTCGGCGCCCTCGTCGGCCTGCTTCCACGCCGGCTTGCCCACGCCGTGGCCGGCCCGGGTCTCGATGCGCAGGAGGATGGGCCGCTCGGCGGGCGTGGAGGTGGCGCCCTGGAGCGCGGCCGCGAACTTGCGGGCGTGCATGGGGTCGACCCGGGAGTCGGAATCGGCTGTGGTGATGATGGTGGAGGGGTAGGCGGTGCCGGCGACCACGTGGTGGTACGGCGAGTAGGCGTGGATGACGGCGAACTCGTCGGCCTGGTCGGGGTCGCCGTACTCCGGCACCCACAGGGCGCCGATGAGGAACCGGTGGTAGCGGAGCATGTCGAGCAGGGGGACGGCGCAGATGACGGCCTGGCACAGGTCGGGGCGCTGGGTGACGGCGGCACCCACCAGCAGGCCCCCGTTCGACCCGCCCCGGATGGCGAGCCGCCGGCGGCGGGTGCGGCCCTCGGCCACCAGCCAGTCGGCGGCGGCATGGAAGTCGTCGAAGACCTGCTGCTTGTTGGCCAGCATGCCCGCCTTGTGCCAGTCCTCGCCGTACTCCCCGCCGCCCCGGATGCCGGCGATGGCGTAGACGCCGCCCGCCTCGCAGAAGGCGACCAGGCCCGGCGCGAAGCCGGGGGAGGAGGAGATGGCGAAGCCGCCGTAGGCGGTCAGGAGGGTGGGCGTGTCGGGCCCGGGGGTGGTGGCGGCCGCCCGCACGAGGAACATCGGCACGTCGGTGCCGTCGGTGGACGGGTAGAAGACCTGCTCGGCCACGAACGCCCCCGGCTCGAGCGGCGAGTCGAGCAAGGCCCACGGGTGGAGGCCCTCGTCCGGCGTCCACCGCCACATGCCCGGGGGGCGGGCGAAGGACGTGAAGGTGAGGAACGCCCGCTCGTCGCCGGGCTCGGTATGGGGATCGGCGTCGAGGCCGGTGATCGAGCCCAGCTCGGGCAGGGCGATCTCGCCCACGGGCGTGCCGTCGAGGCGGTACCGGCGCAGGCGGGACACCGCGTGCTCGGTCGACGACACCAGCAGCGACGCACCCGTGATCACGAACCCCTCGACCACGGCGCCGGTGGGGCCGGCTGACTCGGGCACGATCGTCTGCCAGTGCTCGCGCTGGGGCCGATCCAACGAGGCCGTCACCACCCGACCCCGGGGCGAGCCGAGGTTGGTGACGGCGAAGATGCGCCCGCCGACGATCTGCACCCACGTCGACGCCTCCTCGCCCTCCACCAACACCGTCCGCTCGCCCGTCTCCCGGTCGAGGAGGATGACGTCGGTGCGGGTCGGCATCAGGTGGACGTGCAGAGCCACCCACCGCCCGTCGTCGGAGATGACGGCCATGGGCAGCGCCGTCTTGTCCAACCCGTCGACGAGGAGGGGCTCGTCGGCCTCGGGGTCGTCGCCCACCCGGTGCCACCACACCGTGTCCCAGTAGCCCTCGTCGCCGGCGGGGACGGTGGCCGGGTCGGGCAGGCGGTCGTAGGCGAAGGCGGAGCCGTCCGGCAGCCAGGCCAACGACGGGTGACGGACGTGGGGGATGGCATCGGGCAGGAGCGTGCCGCTGTCGACCTCGACGATGCGGAGGGTGCCGTGCTCGCTGCCGCCCTCCGACACGCCGTAGGCGAGGAGCCGGCCGTCGGGCGACGGTGAGAACCAGTCGATCGAAGCGGCGTGGTCGGCGGCCAGACCGTGGGGGTCGACCACGACGTGGACGGGGGCGTCGGGGTCGAGCGCGCTGCGCATGACGAGGACGGCCTGGTCGGCGTCGCCCTCCCGCTGGAGGTCGAAGACCCGGTCGCCGGCTACCGCAGGGGACCCGACCACACCGATCTGGAGCAGCTCGAGCAGCCGGCGGTGGAGCGGCTCCCGCGGCGGGAGCGCGTCGAGTACCGCCCGGGTCCGGGCGTTCTGGGCCGCCACCCACGAGGCCGTCTCCTCGCTGTCGCCGTCCTCCAACCACCGGTAGGGGTCGTGGACCTCGGTGCCGTGAAGCACCTCGACGACGTCTCGGACGGGCGCCACCACCGCCTGCGGCACGTCCGGAAAGGGACTACCTACCGGCGTTCGGCCTCTTTCCGTGATTGGCCTTCTTGCGCCGGCAGCGGATCTTCCTCTTGTTCGTCTTCTTCGACATCAGGGGACCCAGGGTAGCCGGTGGGCCGGGGGGCCTTCCCGGGACGGCGGGGTCGACCGCTGCGTCTTCTACTCTGCAACCAATGGAACGCCTGGGTCTCGTGGGCCTGCCCAACGCCGGCAAGTCGTCACTGTTCAACGCGGTGACGGGCGGGGCGGCGCCGGTGGCGGCCCATCCGTTCTCCACCACCGAGAGCACCGTCGGGGTGGCGCAGGTGCCCGACCCCCGGCTGACGGCCCTGGCCGAGATGAGCAGGTCGAAAAAGGTGGTGCCGGCCACGTTGGAGCTGGTCGACATCGCCGGGCTGGTGGCGGGGGCGTCCACCGGCGAGGGCCTGGGCAACCGCTTCCTGGCCGGCATCCGCGAGGTCGACGCGGTGGTGCTCGTCCTGCGGGCGTTCGAGGACGACAACGTCGTCGGCGGGACCGATCCGTTGGACGACCTCCACACGCTGGAGCTGGAGCTGGTCCTGGCCGACGTCGACTCCATCGAGTCGCAGCTGCCCAAGCGCCAGAAGATGGCCCGGGCCGACAGGTCGCTCGCCCCCGAGGTGGCGGCCATGGAGGCGGCTCTCGAGGTCCTGAGCGGGGGCACGCCGCTGTACCGGTCGGGTCTGCCGGCGGACGTGCGGGCCGGTCTGCGGTCGACCTTCCTGCTCACCGACAAGCCCATGCTGGCGGTCGTCAACCTGGGCGAGGACCAGCTCGACGATGCCGAGCGGCTGGTGAAGCCGGTGGCCGAGGAGCTGGGGGACGCGGCGGAGGTGCTGGGGGTGAGCGTGCAGTTGGAGGCGGAGTCGGCCCGTCTCGACCCGGCCGACC
This sequence comes from Actinomycetota bacterium, assembly GCA_034666105.1. Taxonomy (GTDB): domain Bacteria; phylum Actinomycetota; class Acidimicrobiia; order Acidimicrobiales; family AC-14; genus JAXDMK01. Next base: position 13,776 of record JAXDMK010000116.1, read on the forward strand.
GGGCGGAGATGCTCGACGCCCTCGGCTTGGGCGAAGGGGCCTTGCCCCGGGTGATCCGGGCCGCCTACCACCTGCTCGGCCGGCGCACCTTCCTCACCACCGGCGACAAGGAGTCGCGGGCGTGGACGTTCCGGGCCGGGGCCAAGGCCCCCGAGTGCGCCGGCGTCATCCACTCCGACCTTCAGCGGGGCTTCATCCGGGCCGAGGTCATCCGCTGGGACGAGCTGCTGGAGTTCGGCTCGTGGAACAAGGCCAAGGAAGTGGGCCGGCTGCGGGTGGAGGGCAAGGACTACGAGGTCGCCGACGGCGACACCCTCGAAATTCGCTTCAATGTGTGAGGTTCCGCGGTAGCCACCATGGCCACGACCGGTTGGTTGCTCCGCGAGGGGGAAGTGCTCGCCGCCCTGGAGGTGGCTTCGACGTTCTCCGAGCGGTCGCGGGGGCTGTTGGGCCGGCCGGGGATAGCGGGGGCGTTGTTGCTGCGCCCGGCCCGCTCGGTGCACTCGCTGGGGATGCAGTTCGCCATTGACGTGGCCTTTTGCGACCGCGAACTTATCGTCAGGAGGACCATATCTCTCCGGCCGGGGCGGGTGACGCGGCCGACGTTGCGGTCGGGGTGCGTTATCGAGGCCGAGTCGGGGTCGTTTGACCGCTGGCGGCTGCGGCCGGGCGACCAGTTGGAGGTGCGTGAGGTCGAGGAGTGACCGACGCCGGCGTCCTCGTCCTGGTGGGGACCCCGATCGGCAACCTGGGCGACCTCTCCCCCCGAGCGGTGGAGGTTCTCCGCACCGCCGACGTCATCGCCTGTGAGGACACCCGCCGCACGCGCCAACTGCTGACGGCGGCGGGCGTGCCGGCCCGGGGGCGGCTGATCGCGGTGCACGACCACAACGAGGCGGCTCAGGTCGGCGGAGTGCTGTCCCGGCTGGCCGCCGGCCAGCAGGTGGCGGTGGTCACGGACGCGGGGATGCCGGGTGTCTCCGACCCGGGCGAGCGGCTGGTGGCGGCGGCCGTCGCCGCCGGTCACCGCGTCGACGTGGTGCCGGGGCCGTCGGCCGCGGTCGCGGCGCTGGTGGTGAGCGGGCTGCCGACGGGCCGGTGGTGCTTCGAGGGCTTCCTGCCCCGGAAGGGCAGGGACCGCAGCCGGCGGCTGGCGGAGCTGGCGGTCGAGCCCCGGACGTCGGTGCTGTTCGAGTCGCCCCGCCGGGTGCAGGCCACCGTGGGCGACCTGGTGGCGGCGGTGGGCGGCGAGCGGCGGGTGGCCATCGCCCGGGAGCTGACCAAGCGCTTCGAGGACGTGTGGCGGGGCACCCTGGCCGACGCCGTCGAGCACCTGGCCGCCGCCGAGGCACTGGGCGAATACGTGCTGGTGGTAGAGGGGGCGCCGGCGCGGGAGCCGGCGACGGAGTCCGACGTGGAGGACGGGTTGCGGGTCCGGCTGGCCGCGGGCATGCCCACGCGGGATGCGGTGGCGGAGGTGGCGGCCGAGCTGGCCGTGCCCAAGCGCCAGGTCTACGACGCCGCCCTCCGCCTCGACTGACGTCGCCAGCCGGAGCATCGACGATGGCGACGATCGGCATCGTCTCTCCCCGTAGCCGGCACGGTCTGGCCGTCAGCGCCGAGGTCGTGGCCCGAGCCCTCGCCGGGGCCGGCCACGACGTGCACCGCCACGTGGCCGAAGAGGAGCCGCCGGCCGGTATCCGGTTCGACGTGGTGATCTTCCTGCAGGTGGTCGTCGAGGCCTGGCTCGGCGTGGGGTCGCGCACGGCATTGATCCCCAACCCCGAGTGGTTCCTCGACGAGCACGTCGAGCTCCTGCCGGGGATCGACCTCGTCCTGGCCAAGACCCACGACGCCATGGCCGCGTTCCAGGCGCTGAGCTGCGACGTGGAGCTCGTCCGGTTCACCAGCCGCGACTGTTGGCTCCCCGCCGTCGAGCGCGATTACCGGGCCTTCGTCCACGTCGCCGGCAAGAGCCACCAGAAGGGCACCAACACCATGGTCGATGTGTGGGCGGCCCACCCCGACTTCCCCCGTCTGACGATCGTGCGCACCCGTCCCCGCCGCTCCCGGCGACGGATGCCGCCCAACGTCACCCTCCTCGACGACTACCTGCCCGCGGGCTGGGTGCAGGTCCTCCAGAACCAGGCCGGCGTGCACGTCTGCCCCTCGGAAGCGGAGGGTTGGGGTCACCACATCGTCGAGGGCCTGAGCGTCGGCGCGGTCGTGATCACGACCGATGCGCCTCCGATGAACGAGGTCGTGCGGCCCGACAGGGGGATCCTGTGCGGCTACCTGTCGCGCGCCCCCCAGCGGTTGGGGACCAGCTACCAGGTGTCGCCCGACGCACTGGCGGCGGCGGTGCGGTCCACCCTCGAACGCGAGCCGGACGAGCTGGCCGCGATGGGACGCCGGGCCCGTGCCTTCTTCCTCGACAACGATGCCGACTTCCGCCGCCGGCTGGTGGCGGCCGTGGGCCGGCTGGCTGCGTCCTGAACTCAGACGAGGTAACGGGGACCGGTCGGTAGATTGACGGCGTGACCGAGCGCTTCTACCTCACGACGGCGATCATGTACGTCAACGACGCGCCCCACATCGGCCACTCCTACGAGGTCGTCATCGGCGACGCGGTCACCCGGTGGCACCGACTGCTGGGCGAGGAGGTGCGCTTCGTCACCGGCACCGACGAGTACGGGCTGAAGAACAAGCAGGCGGCCGAGGCCCAGGGTCTCGATCCGCAGACGCTGGCCGACACCAACAGCGCCCGCTTCCGGGAGGCGGCCGACCTGCTGAACGTCGCCTACGACGACTTCATCCGCACCACCGAGCCCCGCCACACCGTCGCCGTGCAGAAGTTCCTGCAGGTCGTCTACGACAACGGCGACATCGAGCGCGACACCTACGAGGGCCTCTACTGCGTGAGCTGCGAGGCCTATTACACCGAGGACGATCTCGTCGACGGCAACTGCCCCATCCATGGCCGGCCGGTGGAGCGGGTGAAGGAGGAGAACTGGTTCTTCCGGCTCTCCCGCTACCAGCAGCGCCTGCTCGACTGGTACGAGGAGCATCCGGAGGCGATCATCCCCGCCGGCCGGCGCAACGAGGTGCTGTCGTTCATCCGCAGCGGGCTGCGCGACATCTCCATCAGCCGCAGCGCCTTCCGGTGGGGCGTGCCCCTGCCCTGGGACCCGGAGTCGGTGGCCTGGGTGTGGTTCGACGCCCTGCCCAACTACATCACCGCCGCCGGCTACGGGACCGCCGGCGAGGGGGACGATCCGGGCGAGTTCGAGCACTGGTGGCCGGTCGACGTCCACCTCATCGGCAAGGACATCATCCGCTTCCACGCCGTCTACTGGCCGGCGATGCTGATGGCGGCGGGGTTGGCGCCGCCCCGGCGGGTGGCCGCCCACGGCTGGCTGCTGCTGAGCGGGGAGAAGATCTCCAAGACCAAGCTCAACCAGATCACGCCGGGCGAGGTGGTGGAGGAGTACGGCGTCGATCCCGTGCGCTACCACCTGCTGCGGGAGACCCCGTTCGGCCTCGACGGCGACTTCTCGGGCGAAGGACTGGTCTCCCGGTACAACTCCGACCTGGCCAACAACCTGGGCAACCTCCTCTCCCGGGTGGCGACGGTGGTGGGGAGCAAGTGCGGCGGCATCGGTCCCGCCCCGACCGCGGGGAGCCCCCTGGCGGCGGCCGCGGCCGCCACCTACCGCGACGTAGCCGCGGCCTGGGACCGGCTGGCCCCGTCGGAGGCGCTCGACGCCACCTGGCGCCTCATCCGGGAGACGAACGCCCATCTGGAGGCGGCCGAGCCGTGGAAGGCCGAACCGGGGGCCGGCGTCGACGCGGTGCTGGGCGACGCCCTGGAGGCGCTGCGCATCGTCACCCTGCTCGTCTCTCCCGCCATCCCCACCGCCAGCGCCGAGATCTGGCGCCGCCTGGGCCTGCCCGGGTCGCCCGCCGACCAGCGTCTGCCCGAGGCGGCCGCGTGGGGCGGCTACCCCGGCGGCCTGCCGGTGGAGAAGGGCCCGCCGCTCTTCCCCCGTCGCAAGTAGTTCGTCTTCGCCGCCATGTGGTGCGACAGCCATTGCCACCTGCAGTACGAGGGGGTCCCGGCCGATGCCGTCGAGCGGGCGGTCGCCGCCGGAGTGGGCGCCATGATCTGCATCGGCACTGACGCGGAGCAGTCGGCGGCCGCCATCGCCATCGCCAGGAGCCATCCGGGACGGGTACGTGCAACAGTCGGTTTGCACCCGCACGACGCGAAACACCAGGTGGATGGCCTGCTTTCGCTGTTTGACGCCCCGGAGGTGGTCGCGGTCGGCGAATGCGGCCTCGACTACCACTACGACCACTCACCCCGGCCCATCCAGCGGGAGGTCTTCGCCGCCCAGATCGATCTGGCCGCGGAAAAGGGCCTGGCGCTGGTCGTCCACACCCGCGACGCGTGGGAAGACACCTTCGACATCCTGGCCGCGGGCCCGACCGTGCCCACCGTCTTCCACTGCTTCTCCGGGGGGCCCGCCGAAGCCCGCCGCGCCCTCGATCTCGGGGCCTGGTTGTCGTTCAGCGGCATCGTCACCTTCAAGACGGCGGGCGACCTGCGGGCGGCGGCCGCCCTGGCCCCCCTCGACCGCCTCCTCGTGGAGACGGATTCGCCCTATCTCACGCCCGTCCCCCACCGGGGCCGCCCCAACGAACCGGCCCTGGTGCCCCTTGTCGGAGCGGCGGTGGCCGCCGCCCGGGGCGTGCCGGCTGTGGACATCGAGCACGCAACCTGGGCAAACGCTCGGGACGTGTTTGGGGATTACCACTCAGAGTGAGCTTGCGACCGCAAAAAACCACCCCGTAAGGTCCCGGGGTCGCCGCACGCACCTTCCGACGAACCACTTCTGACCGGGCGAGCGCAGGCAAAGAGGGACTGGGGTGGGGAACTGAGGACAACGCCCGACGGGGGCTTGGTACCGCCCGCGCAGATGTTCGCGCTCTGCGGCGTGATGATCGTCGTGGGGATCGTGTACATCCGCAACGCGCCACAGCCGGCTGCGGCCGACAAGGTGGCCGTGGTCGCCGCGCCCGCAACCGAGTTGGCCGCCTCCGTCGCCCCCACCACCACCAAGGCGGCCGACGTTGCCCCCGGCACCGCCCAGGCTCGCACGATCTTCCTCGACGCCCTGGCCAAGGAGGCGTCGCCCCAGGCCTCGGTCCCGTCTAAGCCGGCGGGCAGCTCGTCGACCGTCCCCCTGTCCTCCCCTCCCACCACGACGGCCCGGGTGTCGGTCCCGGTCTCCACCTCCGTGGTCACGGTCGCGTCCACGACCCCTCCGCCCGCCACCAGCACGACCGTGGTCTCGATCACCCTCTCCGCCAGCCCGCCCCCGGGGGGCGTCGGCGCGGGCGCGACCACGACGACGATCGCCCCGCCGCCGGCCACCGTCGCCTCCTCGGCGAAGCTCTACGCCCATAACGACGCCGGCGTCGCCTCCTGGTTCAACGCGCCCGACAACACGTGCGCCCACCGCACCCTGCCCTTCGGCACGGTGGTCAAGGTCACCCGGCCGCGCACCGGTGCGGTCGCCTTCTGCAAGGTGAACGACCGCGGCCCGACGATCGCCACCGGTCGCATCATCGACCTGTCGATGGACACCTTCGCCAAGCTGGCGTCGACGGACGCAGGCCTGATCGACGTGACGATCGAGTGGTAGAGGTCCCTTCCGCCTGAGGTTGGCCGCCCCGGCGTTCCCCGGCGCCCGAGGTTCAGAGCAATAGTGAACCGGTGACGCTGTCCCGGCCCGAGATCCGTCGCCTGCTGGAGGAGAACGGCCTGCGGCCCAGTCGGGCCCGGGGGCAGAACTTCGTGGCCGACCCCAACACGGTGCGCCGCATCGCCCGCCTGGCCGGCGTCGGGCCGGGAGACCGGGTGATCGAGATCGGTGCCGGACTCGGCTCCCTCACCCTCGCCCTGGCCGAGACCGGCGCCGCGGTCACCGCGGTGGAGGTCGACAGGGGCCTGGTGCCGGTGCTGCGGTCACTGGTGGAGCCGGCCCGCGTCACCGTCGTCGAGGCCGACGCCATGGCTCTCGACTGGGACGCCCTGCTGGGCGCCGGGCCGTGGGTGCTGGTCGCCAACCTCCCCTACAACGTGGCCACCCCCCTGGTGGCCGACCTGCTCGACCGGGTGCCCGCCATCACCCGGATGCTGGTGATGGTGCAGCGGGAGGTGGCCGAGCGCCTGGCCGCCGGTCCCGGGAACGACGCCTACGGGGCGGTGTCGGTGAAGGTCGCCTACTGGGCCACGGCCTCGGTCGCGGGACTGGTACCGGCGAGCGTGTTCATTCCCGTGCCCAACGTCGAGTCGGCCCTGGTACGCATCGATCGCCGGGACGCGCCCGCGGTCGGTCCCGAGGTGGAGCCGGGCGCCCTGTTCGGGCTGGTGGGGACCGGTTTCGGCCAACGGCGCAAGATGCTGCGCCGGTCCCTGGCGGGCCTGGTGACGGCCGCCGCCTTCGCCGCCGCCGGCGTCAACCCCGAGGCGCGACCAGAGGAGCTGGACGTGACGTCTTGGGGCCGGCTGGCGGCCGCCGTCGCCGCCGAGGCGTAGGAAAGAGGCTCTTGCGGCGGGTCGCTACTACTTACCCGCGCGGCGCTGCCAGCGGGTGGCCTTCAACATCTTCTTGTGCTTCTTCTTCCGCATGCGCTTGCGGCGCTTCTTGATGAGCGATCCCATGAGCGCCGTCAGGCTAACGGACAACCCCCCTGCCCGGGTAATTGTCCCAGGGTCGAACTAGTGTTC
>JAXDMK010000117.1:0-8559 GCA_034666105.1 Actinomycetota bacterium
TGCGCCTGGGCCTGCTCCACGGGCAGATGCCGTCGAAGGAGAAGGAGGCGGTGATGACGTCGTTCCGCCGGCGGGAGCTCGATGTGCTGGTGGCCACCACCGTCATCGAGGTGGGCGTCGACGTCCCCAACGCCACCGTGATGATCGTGGAGGACGCCGACCGCTTCGGGATCGCCCAGCTCCACCAGCTCCGGGGCCGGGGGGGCCGGGGGGCCGACCAGTCGTGGTGCTACTTGTTCGGCGAAGGGTCGACGCCCGAGTCGGAGACCCGGCTCAAGGCGCTGGAGGAGACCACCGACGGGTTCCTCCTGGCCGAGATCGACCTCGACCTGCGGGGCGAGGGGACCGTGCTGGGCACCCGCCAGAAGGGCCACAGCGACCTCAAGCTGGCCTCCCTCCGCCGCGACCGGGAGGTGGTGGCCCAGGCCCGCGGGCTGGCCTTCGAGATCGTCGACGCCGACCCCGGCCTGAAGGAGAACACCCTCCTGGCCGAGGAGGTCCGCCTCCTCATCGACGAGTCCGACGCCGAGTTCCTCTTCAAGAGCTGAGGCGGCGCCCGCCGCCGGCTTCGGGATCCCGCCCGGCGGCCGCCATGGAATGGCCGCCGGGGCGATCGGGAAGCGGGTCGGGCTGGGGGCCGACGTCGCTCCGTCAGGCCCCGGCGGCGCGGCGGTAACGATATCGGCCTTGCAATGGGGGGTTGCGGATCCTCGTGGCGTGGCCCGGACCGGCCGGGAGTTAGCCGGCGGGCGGGCAGCCGAGGGCGACGAGGAGGCCGTTCAGGAGGCCGCCCAGGAGGTCGGAGATCGGCTGGAGGATGGCGCACAGCAGATTCGGGATCGCCGGCGGCAGCGGGATCGTGGTTTGCGGCGGGATCGTGGTCTGGGGCGGGGCGGTGGTGGGCACGGTCGTGCCCCCGGCGATGCTGGTAGAAGACGACGACGAGGTCGACGAGGTGGGGATGCTGGTGCCGGCCCCGGCAAAGCTGATGTGGTGGCGGGAGCTCTTGCCGCCGGCGTCGGCCACCAGGGCGCAGGCCTGGACGGCGCAGTTGTAGCTGGTCGACGCGAAGGTGGTGATGACCCGGTTGACCGTCATCGGGCTGGGCGGAAAGTCACCGGCGGCGGTGGTGATGAAGAAGCCGGAGAGGGTGGTGTCGCACTCGGGCGCGGCCACGCTCCCTCCGCACTCCCGGATGAGGCCGGCCGTGTTGGCGGGGAAGCCGGTGCCCGACACCCACACGTTCTGCCCGTCGGTGAGGGCGTCGTCGGGGGAGACGGTCAGCGTCACCGTCGGATCCAGGCCGTGCTCGGGAGCGTGCGCTCCCGCCGGCAGTCCGGCGACGAGCACCGCCGCCACCAGGCCGGCGACGAGGAACCCCCGTCGCACGCCCGGGACCACCCGAACCATCGAGAACCCGCGGCGCCCTTCCGCCATGGTCGTCTCCTTCGCACTCGCCCTGGCGTCACCCCTACCCAAGAGTGGCGGGGCCGACACTGTCGGTGATGTCGTGGCCTGCGCCGGCGGTGGAAGTGGAGTAGTCATTGAGACCTGTGAGGGTCGTGGCCGGCATCGCGGGAGGACGACGCTTGGTGGCGCCCCCCGGTCGCCGCCTGCGGCCGACCACCGATCGGGTGCGGGAGGCCATGTTCTCGTCCCTCACCAGCCTGGACGCCATCCGTGACGCCCAGGTTCTCGACCTCTTCGCCGGCACCGGTGCCCTGGGCATCGAGGCCCTCTCCCGGGGGGCGGCGTCGGCCACCTTCGTCGACGCCGATCACGCCGCCATCCGCGCCGTCGAGCAGAACCTGGCCACGACCGGATTGGGCGCCGACGCCAAGGTGGTCCACGGCGACGCCCTCCGCTTCGTCGAGTCGACCCAGCAGACCTTCGACCTCGCCCTCGTCGACCCGCCCTACGCCTTCGACGAGTGGCCCCGCCTGCTGGCCGCCCTCCCCGCCCGGCTGGCCCTGCTCGAGACCGGCGATCACATCGACATCCACCCGCCGTGGGCGGCCATCAAGTCCCGCCGTCATGGGGATACGGTGGTGACCCTCGTGCGGCGCCAGCAGGGCGCAGCCGCGGAGCAGGAGGGGGAGGGGGAGGCAGCCGAATGACGAAGGCCCTCATACCTGGCTCCTTCGATCCGGTGACGTTCGGGCACCTCGACGTCATCGAGCGCACCGCCCGCCTGTTCGACGACGTCCTGGTGGCGGTGGTGGAGAACCCCCACAAGTCCACCCTCTTCACCCTCGTGGAGCGCACCGCCATGCTGGCCGAGGTCACCGCCCACCTCCCCAACCTCAAGGTCGACGAGTTCGAGGGCCTCCTCGTCGACTACGCCCTCGACCGGGGCGTCAACGCCATCGTCAAGGGCCTGCGGGCGGTGTCCGATTTCGAATTCGAGCTGCAGATGGCCCAGCTCAACTACCGCCTGTCCGGGATCGAGACGCTTTTCATGCCGACCACGCCCGAGCACTCCTTCCTCTCGTCGAGCATCGTCCGGGAGGTGGCCCGCTTCGGCGGCGACGTGTCGTCGATGGTGCCGACGCCGGTCGCCGAGCGGCTGAACGTCCGGTTCGGGCGATGAGCCGGTCCGGGAGATGAGCATCGTGGAGCCGCCCGACAGCGAGGTCCTGCTCCGGCGGGTGCTCGACCTCATCAACAGCGCCCCCAAGATGCCGCTGTCCTCCACCGTCCGCCTGGAGAAGGACGAGGTGGTCGAGCTGCTGGAGGAGGCCATCGCCCGCCTGCCGGAGGAGATGCGCCAGGCCCGGTGGCTGCTGAAGGAGCGGGCCGAGTACCTGGCCAAGGTCCAGCGGGAGGCCGACGACATCCTGGCTGCGGCCCGGGAGCGGGCCGAGCGCATCGTGCAGCGCACCGAGCTGGTGCGGGAGGCCCAGCGGGTGGCCCGGCGCACGGTGGAGGAGGCCAACGACGAGTCCCGCCGCCTGCGCCACGAAGCGGAGGACTACTGCGATCAGAAGCTGGCCAGCTTCGAGACGGTGCTCGAGCGCATCACCAAGACGGTGGGCGCGGGGCGGGCCAAGCTGCGGGTGACGCCCCTGCCCGGGCCCCAGGAGGGCGACCAGACGGTGCGGGCCGAGGGCGAGCCCGACACCGGCGAGGTGTTCTTCGACCAGGACCAGTGGTGAGGGCCATCAGCCCCCCCAGGAGTGAGACGCTTTTCCCATGCGGCCCTTCGTCGTCAACGTCGCCGATCTCGTTCACAAGCCCGCCGCCCGGCGCCGGGAGCGGCTGAGGGGCAGGCTGCCCGGGCTCAAGGTCGGCGTGGCCGAGGTGCCGGCGGACGAGGATCTCGACGTGGCCACCACCCTGGAGTGGGTCACCGACGGGCTGCTGGCCAGCGGCACCATCTCCGCCCCGTGGCGGGCGGAGTGCACCCGCTGCCTCGGACCGGCCCAGGGCCGGATCGACTTCGGGTTCCGGGAGCTGTTCGAGAAGGTACCGAGGGACGGCGAGAGCTACCGCCTGGGCCACGACTCCATCGACATGGAGCCCCTCGTCCGGGAGCAGGTGCTGTTGGAGCTGCCCCTGGTGCCGCTCTGCGCCGCCGACTGCCAGGGGCTGTGCGCCACCTGCGGGGCCGACCTCAACCAGGGCGAGTGCGGGTGCGACCACACCGACGTCGACCCCCGGTGGGCGGCTCTGGAGGGCTTCTTGGGCGAGCAGCCCCAATAGTTCCGACCGAGGGGTTCGGATCGGTCGTGCGGGCCGGGTAAGGTTGACCCTCCATGGCTGTCCCCAAGAAGAAGACGTCAAAGGCCAAGAGCCGCAGTCGTCGGGCATCGAACTGGCGCCTGGCGGCACCCGCCCAGAGCACCTGCCCGCAGTGCCGCCAGGTCAAGACCCCCCACGTGGTGTGCCCGAACTGCGGCTGGTACGGCGGTCGCCAGGCCATCGACGTCGACTAACCCGCACGATCCGGCGCCCGGCGTGACCAGCCCGGACAGTTCCCCGCAAGGCATCAATCCGGCGAGCCCGACGCCCACCCTCCTTCCCATCGCGGTCGACGTGATGGGCAGCGACAAGGGTCCCCTGGAGATCGTGGCCGGCGCCCGCCAGGCGGCCGAGGAGCTCGGCGTCCCCATCCTGCTGGTGGGCCAGCGGGCGGTGATGGGCAACACGTGGGGCCTGGAGGTGCTGGAGGCGTCCGAGGTCGTCGGCATGCACGAGGACCCCGCCGGAGGGGTGCGCCGCAAGAAGGACTCGTCTGTCGTGCGGGCGGCGGAAGCGGTGCGCGACGGTCGGGCGGCGGCGATGGTTTCGGCCGGCAACACGGGGGCGGCCATGGCCAGCGCCCTGCTGCGCATGGGGCGGGTGAAGGGCGTGTCCCGCCCCGCCATCGCCACCGTGATCCCGGTGCCGGGCGCCATCCCCACCGTCCTGCTCGACGGGGGCGCCAACGCCGACTGCACCGCCGCCTGGCTGGTGCAGTTCGCCCAGATGGGCGCCGTCTTCGCGGCCGAGCGCTTCAAGCTCGACGACCCCCGGGTGGCGCTGCTGTCCATCGGCGAGGAGCCGGGCAAGGGATCGGCCCTGGTCAAGGAGACCCACGCCCTCCTCTCCCAGGATGGCTGCCTGCGGGCCGCGGGCCGGTTCATCGGCAACGTCGAAGGCCGCGACGTGCTCTCCGACCGGGTCGACGTCGTCGTCACCGACGGTTTCACCGGCAACGTCGTCCTCAAGACGCTCGAGGGCGGCACCCGCTTCCTGATCGACACCTTCCTGCGGGTGATGACGTCCACCGACGAGGGCCGGCAGGCCACCCAGGTGCTCCTGCCCCTGCTCATGCCCCTCAACGCCGAGCTCGATCCCGAGTCCTACGGGGGGGCCATGCTCCTGGGCGTCGACGGGCTGTGCATCATCAGCCACGGGTCGTCGTCGAAGCGGGCCATCTTCAACGCCTGCGGGCTGGCCCGGGAGATGGTCGTGGCCGACATGGTCGGCCGCATCCGGGACGCCGTCGCCCCCGCCTGACGGCCCGCCCAATTCACAAGCGCACAAGCGCGGAAACCGGTACCATGCGACGGTCCCAGTCGCCACTTCAGGAGTACCCGGCCGTGTCTGCCGTCAGCCCCACATCCAACGAAGCAACCTCCAACGGGGCGCCCTTCGACCGACAGGCGGTGTTCACCCTGATCCGCGAGCGGTTGGCCGACATCCTCGAGATCGAGCCCTCCGCCATCAGCGAAGGGGCCTCGTTCACCGACGACCTCGACGCCGACTCCCTGGCCCTCATCGAGCTGGTCGAGGCCATCGAAGAGGAGATGGCCGAGCGCTCCACCGGCTTTCGCATCGAGGACGAAGACCTGGAAGATCTCAAGACCGTGCGTGACGCGGTCGACTACGTGGTCGAGCGCGCCGGCGGCGCTTCGAAGTCCTGAGTCACAGCGAACAGCTCGACGCCCTCGTTGAGCGGCTCGGTCGACCTTTTGCCGATCGATCGCTGCTGGCGCGCGCCCTCTGCCACCGCTCGTGGTGCGCGGAGAGCCCGGGCGAGCTGTCCAACGAACGCCTCGAGTTCCTGGGCGACAGCGTGCTGGGGCTGGTCGTCACCGACCACCTGTACCGCACCTATCCCGACCTGCCCGAGGGTCACCTGGCCCAGGTCCGGGCGGCGGTGGTGAACGCGGGCGTGCTGGCCGAGGCCGCGGCCGAGCTGCGCTTGGGCGAGGCGGTGCGGCTGGGCAAGGGCGAGGACTCGTCCGGGGGCCGGGAGAAGCCGTCGATCCTGTCCGACGCCATGGAGGCGGTGATCGGCGCCGTCTACCTCGACGGGGGTTGGGACGACGCATCGACCCTGGTCATGGACCTGCTGGGCGAGCGCATGACCGAGGCCGCGGCCGGTCCCGGGGGCCACGACTTCAAGACCCGACTGCAGGAGATGGGCGCCCGCCGGTTCGACGAGCTGCCCTCCTACGCGGTGTCGTCCGAGGGCCCCGACCACGCCAAGCGGTTCACGGCCCGGGTGTCGGTGGGGGGCAACGAGTACGGCATCGGCGAGGGACGGTCGAAGAAGCAGGCCGAGCAGGCTGCGGCCCGCATGGCGTGGCGGGCTCTGTCGGAGCCGGCGGCGGTGGCCGTGGTCGTGGTGGAGGAGCTGATCCCTGTCGACGATCCCATGGCGACCGATGGGTCCCGCGATGTCGATGCCGATGCCTGAGCTGCCCGAGGTCGAGACCCTCAAGCGCGACCTCGACAAGGAGGTCGTCGGCCGGCGCATCAAGTCGGTGGTCGTCGACGGCGAGCGCACGATCCGCCGGCACCCCGACAACGCCGACTTCGTGGCCAAGCTGGAGGGCCACAAGATCACCGCCGTCGAGCGCCGGGGCAAGTACCTGATCCTGCGGCTGGAGGGTGGCGACGTGCTCGTCGTCCACCTGGGCATGAGCGGCCAGCTCCTGCGGGGCAAGGGCGGCGCCCGCGACCCCGACCCGAAGCACACCCACGCCGTGATCACCTTCACCCAGGGCGGGCTGCTGCGCTTCGTCGACCCCCGCACTTTCGGCGAGCTGTTCGTCACGACCCCCGAGGAGCTGGCCGACCAGGTGCCGGAGCTGGCCCACCTGGGCTTCGACCCGGTCGACGACATGATGTCGTGGGTCCGCTTCGGCGACCTGCTCACGGCCCGCAAGACCAAGCTCAAGACCCTGCTCATGGACCAGAAGTTCGTGGCCGGCATCGGCAACATCTACAGCGACGAGATCCTGTGGGCGGCCGGCCTGCGCTACGACCGTTCGTCGGAGACGCTCTCGTCCCAGGAGGTCCGCCGTCTCTACCGGGCGATGGTGGAGACGCTGCAGGACGCCATCAAGCACCGGGGCTCGTCACTGGCCGACGAGCAGTACCGCGACCTGTTCGGGGCCATCGGGGAGTACCAGAAGGAGCACAAGGTCTACGACCGGGCCGGCCAGGCCTGCCGGCGCTGCCGCAGCACCATCGTCAAGGTCAAGGTCAACGGCCGGTCGTCGTTCCTCTGCGAGCAGTGTCAGGTCTGACCACGCCCAACCGGTGACACTTGAGGCCCGCCGAGGGCTGTAGGCGTCACCAGTTGGTTTCGGGGGGGCCTAGGGGCAGGCGCGGCCTTGGACGCTGTCGATCAGGGTCTGCTGCAGCTCGCCGAAGACGACCTGCTGCTCACCGTCGAAGAGCTGGGTGCGGGCTTTGCTCCAGGCGACGACCGAGTCGACATAGAGGGCCTGCTGGGCCTTGAGGGTGGCGCCGGTGGCGGCCGGGTTGCCGCCCGCGTCGAGGACGCCGAGGTGGGCGACCACGGCCGCGGCCAGCGCCTCCATGGCGTCGGTCATCGCCGTCCGCTTGCCGTCGACCGCGGCCCGGGCCGTGGTGAGGGCGTCGTTGGCCTCGGGCAGGGCGTCGGTGACGTTCTGCAGGAGGCCGGGCAGCTTGCCGCAGACGGCCTCGATCAGCGTCGGTGCCTTGGTGGTGGTGGGGCTGGTGGGGGTCTGGGCGGCGCCGGCGCCGGCCGGTAGCAGGAGGGCCATGCTCACCGCGGCGAGGGCGCCGATGCCGACCGCGATGATGCCCGTACGGGGTGGGGAAGCTGTGCGCATCTGACGTTCTCCTTCCTGGGAGTAGGGGTGCCGGGCCATCAGGGCTTGGCCCCGAGCTGGCGCAACAGGTCGTCGACGATCTTGTTCACTTCTTCGGGCGTGAGCTCGTGGGGCTGGCCCCCCGCGGTGGCCGCCTGCTGCATCTGCACGGGGAGGCTGGCGAGGAGGGCGGCGACCTCCTGGGGCGTCGCCGGGGGCGGGGCGGTGGGCGAGCCGGGCGTGACCGCCGGCGTGCCGGGGTCGATCGTGCCCGGCTGGCGGTTGGCGGCGGCGGCGCCGACGATGGTGGTGGCGGTGTCGGTTCCGTCCTGGATGGCGACTGCGGGGCGGGTCTGGCTGACGCCGGACGGTCCGGAGTCGCCCCGGGTGACGAGCACGGTCAGGCCGCCGATGAGGGTGAGGACGCCGCCGACGACCGACATCCAGATCCCGGTGCGCCGCATCTTGGTGATCTCCCGCGGGGGATAGAGCTGAAAAGGAGTGGTGGTCACCGCCGGCGCGCCCATTTCCTCGGCCTTATCGGCAGGAGTGGGGTCCGGCTTTAGCACTTTCACAAGAAAATCTTAGTTGGGGGGCTCCGCCCCCCAACAGCCCCCGCGAAGGTCAACGGCCACGGCGTTGACCGCCTTCGGCGGGCTGCTTGTTTTCCGACCGGCCAGGGCTCCTTCGTCGCGCGGCCGGCCGGTCCGCCGGCCAACGGCGCCGGCGGAGGGGTCCGCCCCCCAACAGCCCCCCGCGAAGGTCAACGGCCACGGCGTTGACCGCCTTCGGCGGGCTGCTTGTCTGTTCCGACCGGCCAGGGCTCCTTCGTCGCCGGCCGGTCGGTCCGCCGGCCAACGGCGCCGGCGGACGCCAACCCCACGGCGCCGGCGGACGCCAACCCCACGGCGCCGGCGGACGCCAACCCCACGGCGCCGGCGGACGCCAACCCCACGGCGCCGGCGGACGCCAACCCACGGCGCCG
>JAXDMK010000118.1:0-7174 GCA_034666105.1 Actinomycetota bacterium
GTCGGACGGGTCGACGACGGCGGTGGCGACGTAGGTGACGTCGGGGCCGAGGGCCGCCGCCAGCCGTTCGCCGACCTCCGACTTCCCCGAGCGGGCCCCGCCCAGGACGAGGGTGATCATGGTTCCCGGGGCGAGTAGAGGTTGAAGCGGTCGTCGGTGGCGAAGCCGACCAGGACCAGTCCCGCGGTGCGGGCGGTGCGTACCGCCAGCGAGGTTGGTGCCCCCACCGCCACCATCCAGGCGAACCCGGCGGCCCACGCCTTCTGCACCAACTCGAACCCGGCCCGGCCGGAGACGAAGAGGCCGAGGCCGGTGGCGGGCAGCCGGTTGTCGAGGCGGAGGCGGCCGACCAGCTTGTCGACCGCGTTGTGCCGGCCGACGTCCTCCCGGATGAGGATCGGCTCGCCATTGGCATCGAACACGGCCGCCGCGTGCACCCCCCCGGTGGCGCCGAACAGACCCTGGCGACGACGGACCCGGCCGCCGATGGCCAGCACGACATCGTCGGGAAGGAGCGGCGTGGGGGGCAGGGGCTGGAGGCGGGTGGTGAGCTCGTCGATGGTGGTGGAGCCGCACAGGCCGCAGGCGGCGGTGGCCGTCTGCAGGCGGGGTGTCGGGACGGGTGCCCGCCCGCCGGTGTCGACGGTGATCACGTTCAGCTCGACGGTCGGTTGCCGGTCGTCGAAGCAGTGGTGGACGCGGGTGATGGCCAGCCCGTCGATGAGTCCCTCGGCGTGGAGGAGGCCGACGGCCAGCTCGTGGTCGTTCCCCGGCGTGCGCAGGGTGGTGGCGACGGTATGGCCGTCGAGGCGGATCTCGAGGGGCTCCTCCACCGCCACCTCGTCCGGCACCCGCCGCAGGCGGCCGTCGACGTGGCGGTGGATGAGGAGTTGGTCGGCTCCGGAGCCAGTCACCCGTCCAGCTTGGCCGATCGCCGTCCTCTCAGCCCGTCCTGGCGGACTTCGTGGTCGTGTTGGGCCCGGCGGACCTCGAGCAGGTCGGTCCGGGTGCAGATGCCGACCAGCCGGTCGCCGTCGACGACCGGCACGTGGTCGACGCCTTCGTCGCCCATCACCTGGAGGGCGACGAGGGCGGTGTCGGTGGGAGCCAGCGTCACCACGTCGCGGCTGGCGATAGCGAGGACGGGCCCGTCGCCGTCGTCCTCGAACACGTCGCCCCGGGTGACGATGCCGACCAGGCGGCCGTCGCCGGCGACGATGGGGTAGGCGCCGTGACCGCCCGGTGCGAGGAGCCGCTGGCGGGCGTCGGCCACGGTGGTGGAGGCGGGGAGAGTCGTCACCGGCGAGGTCATGATGCGGGCCACCGGTGTGCTGGCGAAGGGGTCGACGCCGTAGTGGCGGCCGACGCGCAGGCCCCGGCGGCTGAGCTTCTCGGTCATGATCGTGTGCTCGCTGAGGGCGCCGAAGACGAGGTCGGCGAGCACGGTGGCCAGCATGAGGGGCACGACCACCTGGTAGTCGCGGGTGAGCTCGAAGACGAACACGATGGCGGCGAACGTGGCCCCGGTGGACGCGCCGAAGGTGGCGGCCATGGCCACGACGGCGAAGGCGCCGGGGGCGATGTCGGGTCCGGGCAGGACGTGGTCGAGGCCCGTGCCGAGGACGGTGCCGAAGGCGGCGCTGATGAGCAGGATCGGTGCCAGCGTCCCGCCCGAGGTGCCCGACCCCAGGGCCAGCCACCAGGCGACCAGCTTGACCAGGCCCAGGGCCGCCACCGTGCCCAGGGCGAGGCGGCTGTGGAGGACGTCGGCGATGGCGTCGTAGCCGACCCCCAGGGAGCGGGGCGCCAGCATCCCCACGGTGGCGAAGGCGACCGCGCCCACCGCCGGGTGCCAGAACTCCTTCACCGGCAGCCGGCGGTAGAGGCCCTCCACCAGGAACAGGCCCCGGACGACGAGGGCGGCCAGCAGCCCGCAGGCCAGGCCCAGGATGACGAAGGCGGGCAGGCCCCGGAGGCCGGCGAAGTCGTGGACGGGCACGTCGAAGAGCGGTCCCGAGCCGAAGAGGGTGTTGTGGACGCCGGCGGCCACGCTGGTGGCGACCACCAGGGGGACGAGCGCCCGGGCCGAGAACTCGAAGAGGAGGAGCTCGACGGCGAGGATCACCGACGCCAGGGGCGCCCCGAAGGTGGCCGACATGCCCGCCGCCGCTCCGCAGGCGAGCAGGATCTTGCGCTCCGACGGCGACACGCCGATGACCTGGCCCAGGAGTGACCCGAGGGCACCGCCGGTGACGATGATGGGCCCCTCCGCCCCGAACGGCGCCGACGTGCCGATGGCCAGGGCCGCCGACACCGGCTTGGCCACCGCCGTCTGGGGCGAGATGCGGCTCTGCTTGGTGAGCACCGCCTCCATGGCCTCGGGGATGCCGTGGCCCCGGATCACGGGCGACCATTTGGCGAGAAGGCTGACGCCGAGGGCGCCGACCACGGCCACGACCACGATCCGGGGGCCGGGGTGGAGGTGGGCGTAGGACGGGGGATGGACGCCGACGTGGCCGAACACGGCCAGGTTGGTGATGAAGGCGATGAGGTGGAGGAGCACCCAGGCGGCACCGCCCCCGGCCAGTCCCAGGAGGGCGGCCAGGACGGTGAGGAACGCCATGCGGCGGGGCGAGGTCGAGGTGATCACATCGTCCTACGATAGTCTCGTGTCACGATATGGATCGGCCGCTGACGGACGACGACTACCAGCGGCTGCTGGAGTTTCGGGACGGACTGCGCCGGTTCCTCCACTGGAGCGAGGAACGCACGCGGGAAGCGGGCATGACGCCGGCCCGGCACCAGCTCCTGCTGGCGGTGCGGGGCCACGACCAGGGCGGTGGCGGGGCGCCGAGCATGAGCGAGCTGGCCGGGCACCTGCTCCTGCGCCACCACAGCGTGGTCGAGCTGGTCGACCGGGCCGAACGGGCGGGGCTGGTGCGGCGGGTCCACGGCGAGGGCGACGAGGACCGGCGGGTGGTGCGGGTGGCCCTCACCGACGAGGGCGAGCGCCGGCTGGCGGGCCTGGCCGGCGCCCACCTGGAGGAGCTGTCCCGGATCGGGCCCCGCCTGTCGGGCTTGTGGAGCCGGCTACCGGGCGGCGTCGAGGGTGTGCCGTAGGAGGCAGGCCACGGCCACCGGCCCCACGCCCAGGGGGTAGGGGGCGACGGCGCCGGCCACGGTCGCGACCGCCGGGAGATCGAGGTCGCCGGTGATGTCGATCACGGTCGCGCCGCGGCCGACGTGGTCGGCGGTGATGGTGTGGGGGCGGCCGGCGGCGGCCACGAGGATGTCGGCGGGGCGGCAGGTCCCGGGTGCGGGCTCGGCGAGGACGGTGACGTCGGCGCCCCGGGCGGCGAGGAGGTCGGCCAGTCGGGGGTGGCGGCCGCCGACGACCACGACGAGGCGGCCGTCCAAGGCGATGCCGTAGCGGTCGAGGAGGCGGAGGACGGCGGCGGGCGTGGTGGGGGCGTGGAGGCTGCCGGGGTGGGCGCCGTCGACGTCCTGGGCCGGTGGGATCGGGCTCAGGTGGAGGTGGTCGGGCAGGGGGAGCTGGACGAAGATCCCGTGGACGCCGGCGTCGTCGGCGGCCAGGGCGGCGATGGCCCGATCGAGCTCGTCCTGGGTGGTGGCCGCGGCCAGGTCGACGGCCACGGTGGCGATGCCGGCCTCGGTCGCGGCCGACCGCTTGTCCCGGGCGAAGGCGTGGCACCTCGGGTTGTCGCCCACGACCACGGTGGCGAGGCAGGCGGCGGGGGCGGCGGGGGCCTCGTCCCGCATGGCCGCGATCATCTCCGCCCGCAGGGTGACCCCGTCCATCGAGATCAAAGGGCGGCGGCGAGGCGGTCGAGGCCGGCGCGGTCGGGGACGGCGATGCGGGCGGTGTCGACCAGGCCGAAGCTGGCGCAGTCGCGCACCAGGATGCCGTGGGCGGCGAGGTTGGGGCGGAGGTCGCCGGCGGGGGAGACGAGCACCCACGGGGCGTTGGCGACGGCGACGGTGTGGCCGTGGTGGCGGAGGAGAGAGGCGAGGTCGGCGCGGAGATGGGCGACGGCGGTGTGCCAGGCGGGGAGGTCGGTCCGGTCGAGGAGGTCGGGGACGAGGGCGCAGGCCAGCCCGCTCACCGACCACAACGGTTGGCGCCGGCGGAGGCGGTCGGCGCTCTCGGGTGTCGGCGCGATGACGTAGCCGACCCGCAGGCCGGGGCAGGCGAACACTTTGGTCAGGGAGCCGACCACGAACGACCCCCGGTCGGCGTCTCCCCTCGTCCAGGTGCCGGCGGCGAGGGGCCAGAAGGCCTCGTCCCAGACCGCGGCCCGGTCGGTAGGGGCGGCCAGCGTCCCCCGCGGGTTGTTGGGGTTGGAGCGCCACCGGCCGGGGCCGGGGCGGAGATGGCGCTCGTAGAGGGAGAACTCGGGGCCCTCGACATGACCCGTCCCCCGGTGATGGGCGACGAGGGCGATGGCCTCCGACCCGCCGGCGGTGAGGAGCAGCCGGTCGGCGTCGACCCCGACGGCGGCGGCCAGGGCGGCGGTGGCCTCGGCTGGGTCGGGGTAGCGGCGCAGGCGGCCCAGGTGGCGGGAGGCGAGGGCGACCACGTCCGGGGCGCACGGGTTGAGGGAGGCGGACAGGTCGAGCACCTCGTCGGGAGCGACCCCGAGGGCGGCCGCCAGCCGGGCCCCGTCCCCCCCGTGGGCCGCCGGCGGGGGGCACGGGCGAACTGGTGACACTTCATCCGCCCAGGACCGGCTCATGTGTCACCAGTTGGGAGGAGGGCGGCTACCGAGAACCCGTAGGGCAGCTCCAGGCGGTGGGCGGCCATGAGGGCGGGGTTGGCCAGGAGGGCGGCGGTGGGGCCGTCGGCGACGATGCGTCCCCCGTCGAGTACGACCGACCGGGGGCAGAGCTGGAGGGCGAGGGGCAGGTCGTGGGTGATGACCAGGGTGGTGATGGTGGACGGGAGGCCCTTGACGATCTCGACCACGTCCCGGCGGGCGGAGGGGTCGAGGTTGGCGCTGGGCTCGTCGAGGACGAGGACCTCGGGGTGGACGGCGAGCACGCCGGCGAGGGCGGCCCGGCGGCGCTCGCCCATGCTCAGGTGCTGGGGCGCCCGGTGGGCGGCGTCGGTGAGGCCGACCACGTCGAGGGCGGTCGCCACCCGGGCCGCGAGGGCGTCGCCGGTGAGGCCGAGGTTGGCCGGGCCGAGGCCCACGTCGTCGGCCACGGTGGGGAGGAGGAGCTGGTCGTCGGGGTCCTGGAAGACGAGCCCGACCCGCCGGCGGACCTCGGCCAGGTGGGTGTCGACCACGGGGAGGCCGGTGACGTGGACGGTGCCGGCGGCGGCCGGCGGCCGGCCGAGGGCGCCGATGAGGTGGAGGGCGAGGGTGGTCTTGCCCGACCCGTTGGGCCCGAGGATGGCGACCCGCTCGCCCCGGGCCACGTCGAGGTCGACGCCGGTGAGGGCGTCGGTGCCGTCGGGCCACGTGTGGCGCAGGCCGACGATGCGGACGGCGGGGAGGTCGCCGTCCCGGTCGGGGGCGGGGGGGATGCCGGTGCGGCGACCCAGTCCGAGGCGGGGCCGTTCCCGTCGGGTGGCGGCGTCGGCCGCGGCCTGGTTGGCCGCCCGCCGGGCCCGCCAGCGGCGAGGGGCGTCGTCCGGCGGCGCGATAGTGAGGGGCGTGCCCACCTTCTCCTCGTAGCCGGGCAGGCGCACCCGGTAGGCGCACAGGTCGCAGTTCATGCGGACGTCGCCCTGGTGGGCCTCCCGGTGGCGCTCGACGACGAGACCGGCCAGTCGGGGGTCGGGGCCGAGATGGGCCGCGGTGGCGACGGCGACGTCGGGGTGGACCGCGGCCCACGCGGTGGCGGTGGCGGTGATCCGGTCGACGAGCACACCCGGGAAGAGGAGGAGGGGGACGACGGTGACGGCATCGGCCCCCAGGCTGCGGGCCCGGTCGAGGGCGTCTTCGAGGTGGGGGCGGCTCATGGCCACGAAGGCGGGGTGGACGGGGCCGAGGCCCCGCCCGTCCTCCAGCAGCCGGGCGAACTTCACGAAGTCGGCGCAGGCGTCGGGGTCGGTGGAGCCCCGCCCGACGAGGACGACGGCGGTGCGCTCGGACGGGGGCAGGCGCTTGAGCGCGGTGCGGGCCCGGTCCTCGGCCACGTCGAGGACGGCCGGGTGGATGCCGAGGTCGCGGGCCAGGCGGAAGCGCACGTGGGGGTGGCGGCGGCGGGCGCGGGCCAGGACGGCGGGGCCGTCGTCCTTGAGATGGCCGGCGCCGAAGAGGACGTAGGGGACGGCGGCGATGTCGGTGGCGCCGTCGGCCACGAGCCGGTCGAGGGCGGCGTCGACGGGGGGGTCGGTCAGCTCGAGGAAGCCGGCGCCGACGCGGGTGGCGGGACCGGCCGCGGCCTGCACGAGGGCGATGAGCTGGGCGAACTCGGCGGCGGCGGCTGGATCGCGGCTGCCGTGGCCGACGAGGAGGAGGTCGGTCATAGGGCCAGCCGGACGGCGAGGGCGGCGGCGGCGGGGAGGACGGCGGGGAGCCACCCGCGGGCGGCCGGGGCGGGAGGCGGCGCCGGCGGCGGCGTTCCCCCCCGGGCGGCGAGGGCGATCTCGAGGCGGTCGGCCCGCTCCACGCTGCGGACGAAGAGCACGCCCAGGGACCGGGCCCCGGCCGACCACTGGCCCCGCCGGCCGCGGGTGCCGGCCCGGATCGACCCGGCCAGGCGGAGGCGGGCCAGGTCGTCGCCCAGAACCTGCAGTTGGCGGGCGGTGAGGGCGGTGAGGTCGCACGCCCACGGGGGCAGGCGCAGGCGGCGGAGCCCGGCCACGGTCTCGGTCGCGGTGGTGGACGCGGCCACCGCCGAGACGGCGACGATGCCGATGGTGGCTTTGGCCAGGAGGGCGAGCCCCACGTGGAGCCCGGCCCGGGACAGGCTGACGCCGGCCACTGGGATCCTCGGCCCCGACCCGGCGACGGCGATGGTGGCGGCCAGGACGGCCAGGGGCAGGTCGAGGGCCAGGCGGCGGACGACGGCCCGGGTCGGCACCAGGGCGACGGCGGCGACGGCGAGGGCGATGGCGGCCTGGCCGGCGAGGACCCCCGGCCGGGACGGCGGCGTGACCGCCACCGTGACCAGGAAGGCGACCAGTCCCACCACCTTGGCCTCG
>JAXDMK010000119.1:0-22883 GCA_034666105.1 Actinomycetota bacterium
GCGTCGAGCCAGGCCAGGTCGTCGGCGTCGAGGTCGACGTCGGCCGCGGCCACGTTCTCCTCCAGGTAGCGGAGGCGCTTGGTGCCGGGGATGGGGACGACGTCCGATCCCTGGGCCAGCACCCAGGCGATGGCCACCTGCCCCGGCGTGCACCCCTTGCGCCCGGCCAGCTCGGTCACCGAGTCGACCAGGGCCACGTTGCGATCGAAGTTGGCCTCCCCGAACCGGGGGAACCGCCGGGCCCGGGTGTCGCCCTCGGGCAGGTCGGCCGCCGACCGGTAGGCGCCGGTGAGCAGGCCCCGCCCCAGTGGGCTGTAGGCGACGAAGCCGATGCCGAGGTCCCGCACCGTGGGCAGGATCTCGTCCTCGACGTCGCGTGTGAACAGGCTGTACTCGCTCTGGAGGGCGGTGATGGGGTGCACCGCGTCCGCCCGCCGCACCGTCGCCGCCCCCGCCTCCGACAGCCCCAGGTGGAGGACCTTGCCCGCCGCCACCAGCTCGGCCATCGCCCCCACCGTCTCCTCGATGGGCACCTCGGCGTCGACCCGGTGCTGGTAGTAGAGGTCGATGTGGTCGACGCCGAGCCGCTGCAGGGACGCGTCGCACGCCGCCCGCACGTAGTCGGGGCGGCCGTTGATCCCCACCCACGAGCCGTCCTCCCGCCTCTCGTTGCCGAACTTGGTCGCCAGCACCACGTCGTCCCGCCGGCCACGGATGGCCCGGCCGACCAGGCGCTCGTTGGTGAACGGGCCGTAGATGTCGGCCGTGTCGAGGAAGGTGCAGCCCAGGTCGAGGGCCCGGTGGAGGACGGCCGTCGACTCGGCGTCGTCGGTGGCTCCGTAGAACTCGGACATGCCCATGCAGCCCAGGCCCATGGCGGAGACGGTGAGGTCACGGAGGGTGCGTTGTTCCATCCCTCCTTCCTACCCCGATCCGATGCCTACCCGGCCGCGCCTACTGGCGGTACCCCTCCACCGTGCCCTCGCCCCTCACCTCGGCGTCGTCGGGATCGAGCCCGGCCGCCCGACGGGCCCGGCGCTGGCGCAGCAGGTCCCAGCACTGGTCGAGGGCGACCTCGAGTTGGCGCAGCTCGTGGGCGCGGTCGGGGTCGAGGCCCTCGCCGACGTGCATCTCCTCGAGCTTGTGCTCCTTCTCCACCAGGGCCGCGATGCGACCGAGAACGTCGTGATCGTCCATATGGGCTCCTCCCCTACCCAGCCGAGCCTACGACGCCCGGTGGCGACGACCGACTACCCGCGGGGCGCGGTCACCAGGTCGTGGGCGATGCCGGCCGTCACCGTCCGGGCGCCGGTGAGGCCGGGCACGACGACGGGCGAGGCGTGGTCGGTGAGCGTCCCGACGCCCAGCTGACCGAGGTTGTTCCAGCCCCAGGTCGACACCACTCCCCCGGCACCCACCGCCAGCGAGTGGTAGCCGCCGGCCGCGATCGAGGTGATGCCGGCCAGGTTCGGAACCAACGCCGGCACGGTCGCCGGCGACGACGTGGTCGGGACCCGGCCCAGCTGGCCGGTGTTGCCCAGTCCCCACGACCGCACCTGGCCGTCGGCGCCCAGGGCCAGGCTGTGGCCGACACCCGCCGCCACCGACGTGATCGCCACCCCGGCGAGTCCGACCGCGGCCACCGGCGCCGGCCGATCGATCGTGGTGCCGTCGCCCAACTGTCCCCATGCGTTCCAGCCCCATGCGCCCACCGCGTTCCCGGGACCGATGGCGAGGCTGTGATAGGCGCCGGCGGCGATAGCGGTCACGCCCGTGCCCGCGCCCGCGACCCGGGTCGCCACCAGCGGTGAGCCCGTCCGCCCCAGTTGGCCGAGCCCGTTGAAGCCCCACGACCAGACCGACCCGTCGCCGGTGAGGGCCAGGTTGTGGGTGGCGCCGGCGGAGATGGCGGTCACCCCGGTGAGGCCGGCCACCTGCACCGGCTGCCAGCGGTCGGTGGTGGTCCCGTCGCCCAACTGGCCGTAGGCGTTCCACCCCCACGCCCACACCGTTCCGTCGGACTTCAACGCCACCGAATGGAACACGCCCGCCGACACCGCCACCACGCCCGTCAGGCCCGCGACCACGCCGGGCGACGAGGCGTCGGCCGGCCACGGCCGTCCCAACTGGCCAACGTGGCCCAGGCCCCACGTCCACACCCGGCCGCCGACGACGGCGAGGGAGTGGAAGCCGCCCGCGGCGACCGCGTCGACCCCCGTGAGGCTCAGGTGGTCGGGCACCACCCGGGTGGCCGCGGTCCCGTCGCCCAGCTGCCCGTATCCGTCGAAACCCCAGGTCAGCGCGGGTGTGGCGGCGCCGTCCACCGTGCCCAGGAACACGCTGTCGGCCACGTTCCAGTGGGTGGCCAGGTAGCTGCCGGGGGCAGGGTTGGTGGAGTAGTAGTCGTCGTGGTTGCAGTCGAAGCTGTTCTCGTGGCCGAAAGGACACAGGTAGCGCAGGGGGATGCCGGTGCCGTCGTCGCCGCACATGCGGTCGGACTCGTCGATGCAGTGGAAGCCGGGGGTGGCGTGGGGGGCCGACGGCTGCACTCCGCCCAGGGTGTGCATGACCTCGTGGGCCTCGGTGGAGTCGGGCATGCCCCAGCAGCCGTTGTCGACCCGGGCGAAGGTGCCGGCGACGCCGCCGTTGTTGATGTTCCCGGCGGTGGCGGGCTTGTCGTCGCCCAGCAGCGACCCGAGCCCGCAGTAGACGTTGGCGTCGACGTAGACCAGGTAACGACGGTCGGTGCGGTTGTAGCCCTGGGCCCACAGGTCGCGGACGGTGTTGTTGAACGTGTCGTCGCCGGTCGGGGTGAGCACGACCCGGTCGATGACCAGGTCGCAGGCGGCGTCGGTGAGGAACCGGACGTGGCGGACACCTCCCGTCTCGGCCGCGCTGGCCCGGAAGATCTGCTCGACGCGGGCCGTCCACGCCTCGAACGACGGGCCGTAGAGGGGGAAACGGTCGGGGACGTCGGCCGCCCGGGCGTAGATGACCTGGACGCGGAAGCCGTCGGTGCCGTTGCCGAAGCAGGCGAACGGACTCGGGCCCTCGGAGGCGGCCAGCGCCCGTTCCGGGGGCCGGCGCTGGCGGACGTCGACGCCGTCGGGTGCCGGATCGGGGCCGTGGGTGCAGACCGGTTGGCCGTCGACCGAGAGCTGGAGGAGGCCGGCACAGGCGCCCCCGGCCGGGGCCGGCTGGAGTCCTTCGTTGACCACGCCCCGCCGGGGATCGTCCGGCCGACCGGCGGAGCCCGCGCCCGCAGCCGGTCCGGCGGCGGTGAGGATGGCCACCACCACGAGCACCGCCGTCCATCGTGCCCTTCGGAGGGCCCGGCTCACGGGGCGGCGAGGAGCACGTGGGCCACGCCGGCCGACGTGGAGTAGGCGCCGGCCACGCCCACCACTGCTACCGGACCGGCCCGGTCGACCGTGGTGCCGTCGCCCAGCTGGCCGAAGACGTTCCATCCCCAGGCGGCGACGGTGCCGCCGGACTTCACGGCCAGGCTGTGGTAGCCGCCGGCGACGACCGCGACGACCCCGGTCAGGCCGGGGACAACCGACGGGCTGGCCGACTGGGCCGCGACCGGGCGCCCGAGCTGGCCGGAAGCGCCCAGGCCCCACGACCGCACCAGGCCGTCGGCGCCCACGGCCAGGCTGTGGCCGGTGCCGCCGGCGACGCTGACGATGCCGGTGAGGCCGGGAACTCCCGTCGGGGTCGAGCGGCTGGTGGTGGTGCCGTCGCCCAGCTGGCCCCAGGCGTTCCATCCCCAGGTTGCGACCGCGCCCCCGGCCACGACCGCCAGGCTGTGGTACGCCCCCGCCCCGATGGCGGTCACCCCGGTGAGCCCGGGGACCTGGTGGGGCAGGGTCGACAGGGCCGGGCCGGCCGTCCCCAGCTGGCCGACGCCGTTCTCGCCCCAGGCCCACACGGTGCCGTCGCCCTTGAGGGCCAGGTTGTGGAGTCCGCCGGCGGCGATGGCGACCACCCCGGCGAGTCCCGCGACCTGCACCGGCAGGCTGCGGTCGACGAGGGAGCCGTCGCCCAGCTGGCCGTAGGCGTTCCAGCCCCAGGCCCACACGGTGCCGTCGCCCCGGAGGGCGAGCGAGTGGAAGACGCCGGCGGAGATGGCGGTGACCCCGGACAGTCCGCCGCCGACCGGACCGGGGGTCGAAGCGCTGACGGTCGAGCCCCGGCCGAGCTGGCCGACGTGGCCCAGGCCCCAGGCGGACACGGTTCCGCCCGACAGGACGAGCGAGTGAAAGCCGCCGGCGGCGACGGCGTCGACCTTGGTCGGCGTCAGGATGGTCGCGGTCGGGCGGCTGGTGACGGTTCCCTCGCCCAGCTGGCCGTAGCCGTTGAACCCCCAGGAGCGGGCCGGGAAGGGCTCGACGGTGGCCAGGAAGGCGCTGTTGGCCGTGTTCCAGTGGGTGGCGAGGTAGCCGACGGGCGGGGTGAGGGTGGAGAAGTAGTCGTCGTGGTTGCAGTCGAAGCGGTTCTCGTGGGCCGCCGGGCACGGGTACGTCATGATCACGCCGACCGCGTCCGGATAACACATCCGGTCGTAGTCGTCGGTGCAGTGGGCGTTGGGGGTGTGGTGGGGGGCGCTGTCCTGCACGCCGCCCAGGTTGTGCATCAGCTCGTGGGCCTCGACCGAGTCGGGGCGTCCCCAGCAGCCGTTGTCGACCCGGGCCACGGTGCCGGGCACGTCGACGTTGCCGTTGCTGTAGTTGACGCCGGGCGTGGCGATGGCCCGGTCGTCGTCGTACCGCTCGCCGATGCCGCAGTAGACGTTGGCGTCGACGTAGACGAGGTACTTGCGGTCGGTGCGGTCGTACCCCTGGGCCACCAGCTCGTTGATCATGGTGCCGAAGTCGTCGTCGCCGGCGGGCGACAGGGTGACCCGGGCGATGGAGAGGGCGCAGCCGGGGCCGGTGACGAAGCGGATGTGGCGGACGCCGCCGGTCTCGGCCGCGCTGGCGCTGACCACGGTGTCGGCCGCCGCCGACCACTGCCCGAGGGACGACTGGAGGGCGGCGAAGCGGTCGGGGACGTCGGACGAGCGGGCGAAGATCACCTGGACCCGGTAGCCGCTGGTGCCGTCGCCGTAGCACGCCATGGCGGGCGCGGCCTGGGCCGCGACCGCTCCCGTCCGGGCCGCGGCCGGCACCAACTCCGCCGTCGACCGGGAGAGGCGGACGTCGACGCCGTCGGGGGCGGGGTCGGGCCCGTGGGTGCACGAGACGGGGCCGACGGCCGTCGCCAGCCGGCGGGCGACCTGGAGCTTGCCCTTGCAGGCGGCGGTGGGTACCAGTCCGTCGAGCACCACGCCCGTGCGGGCGTCGGCCGCGGGGGCGGAGGGGGCGGGCTGGGCGCCGGCGGCGGCGGCCGGTACGAGGCTGATGGCCAGCAGCGCGACGACGACGCGGACCACCCGGGACACAGCCGTAGATGTCGACCCGTTCGTCCCCCGACTTGAGGTCGTTAAGGTCGCGCCCGGTGCAGCTGCGGCGACGCGAGACCTGCCCGGATCGCCCTCGGGCGGTACCGGGTCGCTCCGGGGCTACCCCGGGGACACCTTCCTACCTAGGCATCTCATCGCCTGCGCCACTCTCCGCACCACGGAGGCGGGCGCACGCACCACGGGGACTCGTCGCGTCCCGCAGCGGCACCGCTGGTGGCTGACGACCCGGGCACCGTGGCCAAGGCCCTGGCCTACGCCTTCCTGGCCGGCGACTGGGACCCGCCGGCGATGACCCGGCGGGGCCAGAGCGCCCTCGGCCAACGGCGGGTCTGGATCCGCGATCTGGCGTTGGTCGCCCGCCACCAGTACCCCGACCCGCCCCGGGACCGTCCCCGGGAGCTGGCCCAACTGCTGGCCGCGTGCGAGGCCATGGCCGGCGGCACCGTGCGCCGGTGGTACGTCCCGGGAACGGCGATGGGCCCCATGCGCTGGCCGGTGGCCGAGCTGCACACCGTCCGCGACGTGCAGGATCTCCTCGGCTTCGCCACCAACGACCTGCTGTGGTTCGCCGACCCGAAGCAACTCGAGCGCACCGCGACCGACGAGGCCCTGCGCCACTACCGCTACCGGTGGATCCCCAAGACCAACGGCGGGCAGCGGCTGCTGGAGGCGCCCAAGCCCATCCTCAGGCACGTCCAGCGGGTCCTGCTGCGGGAGATCCTCGAACGGATCCCGAATCACCCCGCGGCCCACGGCTTCCTGAAGGGCCGCTCGGCCCTCACCCACGCCGGCCAGCATGGGCAGCGCCAGATGGTGGTGCGCATCGACCTGGAGGACTTCTTCGCCTCCGTCGAGGTGGGGCGAATCTACGGCATCTTCCGGGGGTGCGGGTACCCCGAGCCGGTGGCCCACCTGCTGGCCGCCCTCACCACCAACAGCGTGCCCCGCCGGGTGTGGGCCGCGGCTACCCCGCCCACCGACGCCGGCCGGCTGCCCGCCTACCGCCGCCTCGGCCGCCACCTGGCCCATCCGCACCTGCCCCAGGGGGCGCCCACCTCGCCCGCCCTGGCCAACCTGTCCGCCTTCCGGCTCGACCGGCGCCTGGCCGGGCTGGCGGCGGCCGCCCACCTCACCTACACCCGCTACGCCGACGACCTGGCCTTCTCCTCCTTCGCCCGCCGCACCCCGCACGACGCCGACCGTCTGGTCGACTGCGTCACCACCATCGCCGCCGAGGAGGGGTTCCGGGTGAATCCCTCGAAGACGACGGTGCGCCGGGCCGGCCAGCGCCAACGGCTGGCCGGGGTGGTGGTGAACCGCCGCCCCAACGTCGAGCGGAGGGAATACGAGCTGCTCGAGGCCATCGTCCACAACGCCGCCCGCCACGGGCCCGCCGGTCAGAACCGCGACGGTCACCCGCGCTTCCGCGAACACCTCGAGGGTCGCATCGGTTGGGTCGACCAGACCAACCCGGCCCGCGGCGCCCGCCTCCGGGCCACCTTCGCCCACATCGACTGGAGCGAGGTCGAGCGCTGACGGGGGGCGTCTGCTACGACTGGCGGATGCGATTTCATCCCCGGCGGATCGCCCTCGCCTTCGTCCTCCTGCTGGTCACCGCCCCCGCCTGCAGTTCGGACGGCGGCTCCTCCTCATCCTCCGAGCCCTCCGCGGCCACTTCGACGGCCCCTCCCGCCCCGACGACGACGGTGGCGGAGTCGTCCCGCGTGGTCCTCGACGACGCCGGCGCCCAGCCCCGTCAGGCGCTCGCCCTGCGGGTGGCGGCCGGCACCCGGTCCCAGGTCGCCTTCGAGAGCCGCATCGGCCTGGAGATGACCATCGACGGCGAGACGGTGCCCACGGGCGCGCTGCCGGCCACGTCGCTCGTGCTCGACGAGGTGATCGACAAGGTCGATGCCGACGGCACCGCCCACTACTCGGTGACATTCGAGAAGGTGACGGTGGTGGGCGGGGCCGGAACCGACCCCGAGGTGGTGAGCCAGACCCAGGCCGGCCTCAGCGAGCTGGAGGGACTCACCGGCACCGGCACCTTCGCCCCCCACGGAGGCGGCCAGACGCTCTCCTACGACACGGCCAGCATCACCAACCCGACCCTCCGCTCCACCATCGCCTCCATCTCGTCCCAGGTGGGGAACCTCTCGGCACCGTTCCCGGCGGAGCCGGTGGGGGTGGGCGCCCGGTGGAGCACGACGTCGACCGCCACCATCAACGGGATCACCATGAACACGACGACCCAGTACACGCTGCGCAGCCGCACCGGCGACCGGTACGAGCTCGACTTCAGCCAGACGGCCGACGCCCCGCCCGGCCCCGCCGACTTCCCGAACCTGCCCGCCGGCACCCGGGCGTCGATCATCAGCTTCAAGGTCCAGAGCACGGGCCAGACGGCGGGCGACTTCACCCGGCACATGCCCCAGACGAGCACGGCCACCGGCACCGGCGACGGCACGTTCACCATCACCGTCGGGGCCAACCAGGCGACCCTCGAACAGCACCTGAGCATGGACGCCACCGTGTCGCCGGCCTAGGCGTGGCGGGGTCCGGGGTGGACGACGGCCGCAGCCAGAAGGAGCGGATGCTGGCGGGGGAGCGGTACATCGCCGACGACCCTGAGTTGGCCGCCGACGGCCTCCGGGCCATGCGCCTGCTGGAGGCCTACAACCGCAGCCCGGCCGACGATCCGGCCGCCCGGCGACGGATCCTCGACGCGCTGCTGGCGGCGTTCGGCGCCGGGAGCGAGATCCGACCGCCGTTCTCCTGCGACTACGGATCGCACCTGCGCATCGGGGCCCGGGTCTTCGTGAACTTCGGGCTGGTCGCCCTCGACGTCGCCCCCATCACCATCGGCGACGACGTCCAGATCGGCCCCAACGTCCAGCTCCTCACGCCGACGCACCCGACCGACGCCGAGCCGAGGCGGGAGAAGTGGGAGTCGGCCCGGCCCATCACCATCGGCCACAACGTGTGGCTGGGGGGCGGCGCTATCGTCCTGCCCGGCGTGTCCATCGGCGACAACACCGTCGTCGGCGCCGGCGCCGTCGTCACGAGGGACCTCCCGCCGGACGTGGTCGCTGTCGGCAACCCGGCCCGCATCGTCCGCCGCCTCTGAGCGAACTGGTGACGCCGGCAGCCCGGACAGGGCGGCAAGTGTCACCGGTTCGAGGTCGGCTGAGCGAACTGGTGACGCCGGCAGCCCGGACAGGGCGGTAAGTGTCACCGGTTCGAGGTCGGCTGGCCGAACTGGTGACGCCGGAAGCCCGGACAGGGCGGTAAGTGTCACCGGTTCGGGTTGCGGGGGCCGCGGTTGTAGGCCGGCTCACAGATGGCTCTCAGCACCTTCACAGGAAGCGGAGGCTTACTCTGGACATGAGCACCGTGGACACTCCCCCCTCCCCCTGGAGCCGATCGGCTCCCCCCTCGTCCCCACCGGCGGAGTCGTTCCCCCCACCCGAGCACGACAGCGACCCGACCGAGCCCTTCACCCCCCCGCCGATCCGGCCCCAGCCGGCTTCGTCCTACACCCCGCCGCCGCCCCACGGCTCCCGCCGCCGGACCCCGATGTGGGTGGCGGCCGCGGCCGCGGTGTCGCTGTGCACCGGCGTCGTGGGCGGCGTGGTCGGCGCCAACCTGGCCCACGACGACACGCCGGTGACGGCCAGTGGGGCCACCTCCAACCCGTCGCCGGGCACCCCGTCGCCCACCGCCCCGTCGTCCGCGGTGGCGGGGCCCGTGCTCGACGTGGCCGGCATCCTGGGCAAGGTCGAGCCGGCGGTGGTGGCCGTACAGGCCAGCGGCCGGCTGGGCACGGGCCAGGGCACCGGCATCGTCATCAGCGCCGACGGCGAGGTGCTCACCAACGCCCACGTCATCGAGGGCGCGACCAGCATCCGGGTCACCCTCCAGGGCCAGAGCCAGTCCCGCACCGCCACCCTGGTGGGCGCCGACAGCGGCAACGACATCGCCCTCCTCAAGATCGACGGCGCTTCCGGCCTGGCCACCGCCGACCTCGGCTCGTCGGCTGCGGTGAAGGTCGGCGACGACGTGGTCGCGGTGGGCAACGCCCTCGGCCTGCGGGGCGACCCCACCGTCACCCGGGGCATCGTGTCCGCCCTCAACCGGTCCCTCGACACCCTGTCGGGCATGATCCAGACCGACGCCGCCATCAACCCGGGCAACTCCGGCGGCCCCCTCGCCAACAGCCGGGGCCAGGTCATCGGCATCAACACCGCCGTCGCCGGCCGGGGCGGGCAGAACATCGGCTTCGCCATCCCCATCGACTTCGCCCGCACCATCCTCGACCGGCTCCGCTCGGGGCAGGCGCCGCAGGCGGTCGGGTACCTGGGCGTGAGCACCCGTGACCCCGACGACAACAGCCGGGGGGCCCAGATCGTCGATCTGGTGGCCGGCGGTCCCGCCGAGAAGGGCGGCCTTGAGATCGGCGACGTGGTCACCGACGTCAACGGCCAGGAGGTCATCGGGTCGGACGGGCTGGTGGGCGTGCTCCGCCAGCTCAAGCCGGGCACCAAGGTGACGGTGACGGTGGAGCGGGCCGGGAAGGCGCAGAAGCTCACGGTCACCCTGGGCGAGCGGCCGGCGAACTAGGGGTGGCCCCCGTGACGAGTGAGAGACGGTTGCTCGTCGTCGACGACGAGCCCAGCATCACCGACCTGGTCAGCACCGCCCTGCGCTACGTCGGCTTCGAGGTGGCGGTGGCTTCGAACGCCCGGGAGGCGCTGGCCGCGGCGTCCACCTTCCGCCCTCACCTGGTGCTGCTCGACGTCATGCTCCCCGACCTCGACGGCTTCGAGGTCACCCGCCGGCTGCGGGGCGAGGGGGTGCGGGTGCCGATCCTGTTCCTCACCGCCCGGGACGGCACCGACGACAAGGTCACCGGCCTCACCATCGGGGGCGACGACTACGTCACCAAGCCCTTCAGCCTGGAGGAGCTGGTGGCCCGGGTGCGGGCCCTCCTGCGCCGGGCCGACGGTCCGACGCAGACGACGTCGAAGCTGACCTTCGCCGACCTCGAGCTGGACGAGGACACGCACGAGGTGTTCCGGGCGGGCATCCCCATCGTCACGACGCCGACTGAGTTCAAGCTGCTCCGGTTCCTGCTCCTCAACGCCCGCCGGGTGCTCTCCAAGTCGCAGATCCTCGACCACGTGTGGCACTACGACTTCGACGGCGACGCCAACGTGGTCGAGACCTACATCAGCTACCTGCGCAAGAAGGTCGACCAGGTGGAGCCCCGGCTCATCCACACCGTGCGGGGCGTGGGGTACTCCCTCCGCCTGCCCAGCTGATGTCCAGACTCTGATGTGGCGCGTCCGGTCCCTCCGGGGCCGGCTGGTGGCGGGCCTGCTGGCGGTGACGGCGGTGGGCGTGCTCGTGCTCGGCTTCGGCACCTACCGGGCTCTGGCCGGCTTCCTCCAGAACCGCACCGACCAGCAGCTCCGCGACTCGCAGGACCCGGTCTACCGGGAGCTGGCCCGGGGCGAGGACTTCCCCGGTCACCACCGCCCGAGCGGCCAGTCGGTGATCCTCACCGGTACCTTCGCCGAGCTCCGGCACCCGGACGGCCCGGTGGTCAAGTACTTCACCGAAGGACAGCCCGTCGCCGATCTGGACGACGTCACCATCGGCACGGAGCGCTTCTACACCGCGCCCGCGGATTCCGGCGACGGCTCCTTCCGGGTGCTGGCCGCGCCCCTCGACGACGGTGGCGTCTTCTCGGTGGCTCTGCCCCTCGACGACAACCGGGCCACCCTCCGTCAGCTGCTGGGCATCGAGGCGGGCATGGGCGCGGGCGTGCTCGTGGCGGTGGCTGCCCTCGGGTGGTGGGTGGTGCGCCTCGGGCTGCGGCCCCTCGACCACATCGGCGCCACCGCCGAGGCCATCGCCGCCGGTGACCTCAGCCGGCGGGTGGAGCAGGCCGAGGAGCGCACCGAGGTCGGCCGCCTGGGCCTGGCCCTGAACCGCATGCTGGGCCAGATCGAGTCGGCGTTCGACGAGCGGCGGGCGACGGAGGACCGCCTCCGCCGCTTCGTCGCCGACGCCAGCCACGAGTTGCGCACGCCCCTCACGTCTATCCGGGGCTACGCCGAGCTCTTCCGCCGGGGGGCGGCTGACCGGCCCGCGGACCTGGCCACGGCCATGCGCCGCATCGAGGAGGAGTCGGCCCGCATGGGGGTGCTGGTGGAGGACCTGCTCCTCCTGGCCCGGCTCGACCAGGCCCGGCCGTCCGAGCGGGCCCCGGTCGACCTGGCCCGCCTGGCCGCCGACGCGGTCGACGACGCCCGGGCGGTGGCGCCCGACCGTCCCATCACCTTCTCCGACGGGTCGCCGGTGATGGTGCTGGGCGACGAGCCCCGTTTGCGCCAGGTGGCGGCCAACCTGCTGTCCAACGCCCTCGTGCATACGCCGGCGGCCACGCCGGTGCGGGTGACGGTGGGCGCGGTCGGTGACCGGGCCCGCCTGGAGGTGAGCGACGACGGGCCCGGGTTGGCCCCCGAGGCGGCGGAGAAGGTCTTCGAGCGCTTCTACCGGGTGGACAAGGCCCGCCGCCGGGCGACGGGCGGCGCCGGCCTGGGCCTGTCGATCGTGGCCGCCATCGCCGAGGTCCACGGCGGGTCCGCCCGCCTGGAGCCGCCGGCGCCCGACCGGCGGGGGGCGACCTTCGTCGTCGAGCTCCCCCTGATCGAGAACTTGTCGCCGTCGAAGGAATTGGTCAACCCCGAAATCGGTTGACTTTCCCAACGGTCGGACGCGATCGTCTGCGGGGAAGAGGGGGACCATGACCGACGACGAACGGATCTATCAGCGGCGGTGGTGGACCCTCGGCATCCTGTGCCTGAGCCTGGTGATGATCATCGTCGGGAACACGGTGCTCAACGTCGCCCTGCCCACGTTGATCCGCGAGATCGACGCCTCGTCCACCGACCTCCAGTGGATGGTCGACGCCTACGCCCTCGTCTTCGCCGGCCTCCTGCTCACCGGCGGGGCCCTGGGCGACCGCTTCGGGCGCAAGGGTTCACTCACCATCGGCCTCGTCATCTTCGGAGCGGCGTCGATGCTGGCCGCGGTGTCCAGCTCCGCCAGCCAGGTGATCATCACCCGGGGGATCATGGGCGTCGGCGCGGCCCTGGTGATGCCGGCCACCCTGTCGATCCTCGTCACCGTCTTCCCGCCCCAGGAGCGGGGCCGGGCCATCGGCGTGTGGGCCGGGCTGGCGGGCGCGGGGGCGGCCATCGGTCCCATCGCCGGCGGCTGGCTGCTCGAGCACTTCTGGTGGGGCTCGGTGTTCCTGGTGAACCTCCCCGTCATCGCCGTCGCCCTGGTGGGCGGGCACTTCCTCGTCCCCACATCCCGTGACCCCCGCAAGCCGCCGCTCGACCCCGTCGGGGCCGGATTCTCCATCGTCGGCCTGGGCTCGGTGCTCTACGCCATCATCGAGGCCCCCACCCACGGCTGGACCGGCGGACCCACCCTCGTCGCCGCCGGCATCGGCCTGGTCTTCCTCCTGCTCTTCGCGGCCTGGGAGCTGCGCACGCCCTACCCCATGCTCGACCTGCGCTTCTTCAAGAACCCCCGCTTCAGCTCGGCGTCGGCCGCCATCATGCTGGTGTTCTTCGCCCTCTTCGGCACGTTCTTCCTGCTCACCCAGTACCTGCAGCTGGTGAGGGGCTACTCCGCCCTCCAGGCCGGCGTGCACACCCTCCCCGCCCCCCTCACGATCATGATCATGGCCCCGATGAGCTCCAAGGTGGTCGAGCGCATCGGCACCCGGTGGACGATTTCGGGCGGCCTGGCGATCGTGGCGGGCGCCCTGACGATGGCGTCCACCCTGGGCACCAACACGCCCTATCTGCTGCTGGCCGTCTGCCTGGTGATCCTGGCCACGGGTATGGCCATGTCGATGGCGCCGGCCACCACGTCGATCATGAGCTCGCTGCCCCTGGGCAAGGCCGGCGTCGGCTCCGCCGTCAACGACACCACCCGGGAGCTGGGCGGCGCCCTCGGGGTCGCGGTCCTCGGCAGCCTGGTGGCGTCCCACTACTCCTCGTCGATCGGCGCCGTCCCCGGCTTCGCCGGCGTCCCCGGCGACCTCGCCCGGCGGTCTCTGGGCGCGGCCCTGCAGGTGGCCGCCACCGCCGGTGACCAGGGGCCGCAGCTGGCGGCGGCGGCCAAGGAGGCCTTTGTCGACGCCATGTCCCTCGCCTTCCTGGTGGGGGCGGCGGTCGCCCTCGGGGCGGCGGTGATGGTCGCCCGCTTCATGCCCGCCCGCCACGACTCCCGGGGCATCCAGGGAGCAGGAATCGGGGGGCAGGGTGGACCGGCGCCGGCGGCGGTGGAGCCGGTGGAGCCGGCGGCGGCCGTCGTGCCGGTGGAGCCGGCAGCGGTGGAGCCGGCGGCGGTGGAGCCGGCAGCGGTGGACCCGGCCCCCGAGGCGCCGACGCCGGTGTCGACGCCGGGCGCCGAGGCGGCCACCACCCTGTAGCGGGCCGGCCGGCCGCCTACACCGAGGCCTGGGAGAAGCTGGCGCCCTTACGCAGGTAGAACGCCCAGGTCACGGCGGCGAACACCAGGTAGGAGGCCAGGAACACCTCCAGGGCGGGGACCGACCAGTCGGCGTGGGCGGCGGCGACGGCGACCTTTTCGGCCGGGGTCTTGGCCGCTTTCACCAGGGCGGACACGTCGAGGCTGGCCTGGCGCAGGACGACCTGGATGAGGAACCCGCCGAAGGCGCCGATAGCCCCGGCGATGCCGATCACGGCCGCCGCCCGGCGCTTGAACTCGACGGTCGTCTCCCGCGGCTCCATCCCCTTGTCGGCGGCCTCCCGCCGACCCAGGAGGGCGAAGATCGACGGGATCATCTTGTAGGTGGAGCCGTTTCCCATGCCCGCCAGCAGGAAGATGAGCATGTAGGAACCGAAGAACAGGGGGAAGCTGCGCTGCTGGACCCCGGCGATGGCCGTCCCGGTGAAGACGGCCATGCCCAGGAACACCCCGAGCGTGACCCGGGAACCACCGACCTTGTCCGACAGCCAGCCACCGACGGGCCGGGCGACCGATCCGAGCAGGGCGCCGACGAAGCCGAGGCCGGCGAGGTAGGTGGCGATGAACGGGTGGCCGGCAAGAAACTCCGGGAACGTGTTCTTGATCACCAGCGGCATGGCGAACGAGAAGCCGATGAACGAGCCGAACGTGCCGATGTACAGGAACGACATGATCCACGTCTGGCCGTAGCGGAGCGACGTCACGTACGAGCTCCTGTC
Organism: Actinomycetota bacterium; assembly: GCA_034666105.1. Taxonomy (GTDB): domain Bacteria; phylum Actinomycetota; class Acidimicrobiia; order Acidimicrobiales; family AC-14; genus JAXDMK01. The sequence continues at coordinate 14,758 of JAXDMK010000119.1, forward strand.
CGACTTCACCTGCGACAGGCTGTCCATGTAGAACCAGGCGCCGATCACCGCGATCGCGATGAGGGGGACCCACATGAGGCCGGCGTAGGCCATGTGGATGTCGTGCTTGGGGAGCTTCACCGCCGCCGTCGGGATACCGATGATGATCGCCAGGGGCACCAGGAGTTGGGCGGTGGCGACACCGAGGTTGCCGCCGGCGGCGTTCATGCCCAGGGCGTAGCCCTTCTTCCCCTCCGGATAGAAGAACGAGATGTTGAACATCGAGGACGAGAAGTTGCCGCCCCCGAAACCGGCGGTGGCGGCACAGGCCAGGAGAATCCACAGCTGAGCGTCGTGGGCCTGATGGGCCAGCCACCCGCTCGGCACCACGATGGCCAGGAGCAGCACCGGGATGAACAGCAGCGAGGCGCTGATCACGGTCCACGCCCGTCCTCCGAACTTGGGCACGGCGAAGGTGTAGGGGATGCGCAGGAAGGAGCCGACCAGGTTGGGGACGGCGGTGAGCAGGAACAGCTCCGACACCGACATGGTGATCCCGATGTTGGCCAGGTTGATGACCACGATCGTCCACAGCACCCAGATGCTGAAGCCCATGTGCTCGGCGACGATGGAGAAGGCCAGGTTCTTGGCCGCGATCCGCTTTCCGGTCTGCTCCCAGAAGGTCGGATCCTCCGGCTCCCAGTGGTCGATCCAACGGCCTCGCCGCCCGGTGCCGTCGGTGGGGACGCTCGGTGCGGGAGCGGTGATGGTGTCGGTCGTGCTCAATGTCGCCTCCGGGCTGGCGTGGCGCGGGATCGGGGTTTCGACCCTCGCTCCGGAACCTAGGAGTCGATGTCTTCGGGGCCGTTTCCGGTCCGTCAGCGGTTGATGACGGCTCGCTCACACCCCCGGTCCGGCCGCTGTGCGGAGGCGTTCACGTTCCCGGGACGGCCGCGTGGCACGGGCGCGGCGGGCCCGCCGGCTTCGGTCAGCCCGCGGCGAAGGGGAAGGCCACGTCGACGGCGGCGTCGACGGTCATCTCGTCGGGAGTGACGTCGATGACCTCGGGCTCGGCGCTGCCGCCGGCGGCGGCCATCCTCGACATCATGGGCGTGAAGCCGACGTTGTCCTGGGCTTGGCCCGGGCGCAGGCCGGGCTCGGCCACCCACGCCACTCCGGTCACCCGCAGGCCGAGGGCGGCGGCGTAGGCGTCGGCCCGGGTGCGGGCGTCGGCGGCGGCCATCCGGCGAACCTCGCCATGGACGGGGTTGGTTGGATCGAGCTGCCACGTGGGGCCGTCGACGGCGGCGCCGGCGGCCGCCAGCTCGGCCAGGAGATCGCCGAGGACGGCGAAGTCGGCGACTTCGACCACCGACGTCCGGCTGGCCCGCCAACCGGTGCGGACGCTCTCGCCCTTGCGCCATCGGGTCTTCGGGTGGACGACGAGGGAGGTGGTGATGGTGCGGTCGATGGCACTTTGGTGGAGGGCGACGGCGGCGTCGACCTGCCCCGCCAGCCGGGCCGCCTCCCGGTAGGCGTCGTCACGGGCGGCCCCGTCGGCCTGGACTTCGACCCGTACGAGGGCCCGATCGGGCATGGCCCGGGCCTGACCCGTGCCCCGAACCACGATCGCCTCGTCCACCCCCCCGACGGTAGGCGACCGGGCCGCAGCGACGGTGATCGGGTGCCGTTGCCCACGCCGCCTTGCGCTGCGGCCATCAAGGACGCTGGCGGGGCGAAGGATGTGGCGCAAATCGTCGTGATGTCTGTTTGCATGTCGTCAGATGGTGGTAGGATACGAACACCAGTTCGATCACTGGTCTCGGCTTCCCCCTTGGTCGTTCGTCTTGGACGGTAGGTATGGGCGTGGGGATCGCGGAGCTGCGGGAGTCACTGAGCGGGTACGCCGCCGGATTCGACGCGAGCGTGCTGTCGGCGGCGCAGGCGGAGGAGGTCCTCGACCAGGCGTCGCGTATCGAGAAGATCGCGGCCACTCTCAAGGGGCTGGCCGCGGCCCGCCTGGCCGAGACGGGCTCGTGGCGGGCCGAGGGCGATCGGTCGGCCGCCCACCAACTGGCCCGCCGGACGGGCAGCACCGTCGTCCAGGCGGCGGCCGCCATCGACACCGCCCGTGGTCTGGGTTCGTTGCCGGCGACGGCGGCCGCCGCCCGCCGGGGAGAGCTTTCGGCCGAACAGGCCTCGGCCATCGTCGACGCCGCCGCGGCCGACGGCGGGGCCGAGCACGACCTGTTGGAAACGGCCCGTCGGGTGCCGCTGGCCGAGCTGCGCCAGCATTGCGCCCGGACGATGGCCGCGGGTGGTGTCGACGCCGAGGCCCGCCGTCGGCGCATCCACCAACGGCGGTCGCTGCGGTCCTTCACCGACGCCGAGGGCGTGTGGCACCTCCACTGCCGCAACAACCCCGAGGTGGGGGCCCGCATCATGGCCGCCCTCGACTCCTTCCGGGAGGCCATCTTCCGCCAGGCCCGGGGCGAAGGCCGTCACGAACCCCCCGAGGCCTACGCCGCCGACGCCTTAACCCAAATGGCCCGCCGGTCGTGCGGTGGCGCAGCCGGCGCCGTGTCCCCGACGGCGGCCATCTCCGGCGAGCCGGGATCGGCCGGAACCGGAGCCACTCTGGAACCGGGGCCCGCCGAGGCCGGTGTCGCCAACCGGAGTGCCGCCGCCGGCGCCTCCGCCGTCGTGGACGCGGACGGGGCCAACCATGGCCTGCCCGCCAGCGGGACCGGCCCTCCTCCTCGCCCGCCGGCGCCGGCCCGGGCCGTCGGGGGCAGACCCAAGGTCATCGTGCGGGTCGACTTGGAGACACTGCTGCGGGGCTATGCGACGGAGGGCGAGGTGTGCGAGATCGCCGGGTTCGGGCCGGTGGCGGTCTCCGCGGTGCGGGACATGATCGCCACCGAGGATCCGTTCCTGACCGCGGTGGTCACCAAGGGCCAGAAACTGGTGGGGGTGGCCCATCGGGGGCGGCGGCCCAACGCGTTGCAGCAGACGGCGCTGCAGTGGCTCTACCCGAGCTGTGCCAACCAGGCCTGCAGCGCCCGGGCCCGTCTCGACTACGACCACCGCCTCGACTGGTCCCGCACCCACTTCACCGTGTTGGACCTGCTCAACCGGCTCTGCCCCCACTGCCACGCCCTCAAGACGAGGAAAAGCTGGTCCCTGGTCGAGGGCCGGGGCCAACGGGCCCTCGTCCCACCCGAGGATCGCCGCCATCCCCGCCACGCCGTCGATCCCAGGGTGAACGGGCCGCCCCGCCGTGAACGGGGGGCGGGCGCGGCCACTATGGCGGGCAGGCGCCGGGGCGAGCTCGCTCCGGGCGGGCCGGCGCGCCCTCTGTGCCTGTCTCGCCACGAACGGTGTCGACGCCGGACTCGTGTCGCCGCCGCGGGATTGGGGCGCCGCCGGACCGGCTCGGCGCCGGACTCTTCGCCGCGGGGCTGGTCGCTCGCAGGGGCGGGGCGGGCGGGGGCGTTAGCGGGAGGTCATGGGTTCGATGTGGACGGCGGATTGTTTGTAGTTGGGTTCTCGGGAAACGGGGTCGAACTCGTCGACGGTGAGGCGGTTGACGCAGAGTTCGTCGTAGTGGAAAGGCATGAAGACCTCGCCCTCGCGGACGGTGGCGGTCACCCGGACGGGGACGCCCTCGACGATGCCGCGGCGGGAGACGAGGCGAACGCGATCGCCCGCCGCGACCCCGAGGCGGCGGGCGTCGGCGGGGTTGACCTCGACCCATCCTTCCGGCGCCAGGTGCTCGAGCACGCCGACCCGGCCCGTCTTGGTGCGGGTGTGCCAGTGCTCGACGGTGCGGCCGGTGTTGAGATTGAACGGGAAACCGCCGCTGACGGCGTCGGCGATGGGCTGGGAGGAGACGCACCACAGCTGGGCCCGGCCGTCGGCGGTCTGGAACTCCCCGTCCTCGTACAGCCGGGGCGAGCCGGTGGTGCCGGGAACGCACGGCCACTGCACGCCGCCCTCGGCGTCGATCATGTCCCACGTCATCCCCGAGTAGTCGCACAGACGGCCGGCCGACACCCGGCCCCACTCCGCGAACGCGTCCTCCGGGCCCTTCCACCCGGGATACAGAGCCTCCCGCACGCCCAGCGCCTCGCCCACGGCCAGGAAGATGTCGAAGTCGGACCGGGCCAGTCCCGGCGGCTCCACCGCCTTGCGCACCCGCGACACCCGCCGCTCGGCGTTGGTGTACGTCCCGTCCTTCTCGCCCCAGATGGCGGCCGGCAGCACCACGTGGGCAAGGGCGGTGGTGGGCGTCTCAAACCCGTCCTGCACCACCAGCAGGTCGAGGTTGGCCAGCGCCCGCTCCAGCCGGCCCCGGTTGGGGAACGACACCGGCGGGTTGGTGGCGATGATCCACAACCCTTTGATGGTCCCGTCGTAGACCCCGTCGATGATGTCGGGATAGGCCCGCCCCCGGGTCGTCGGCAGCCGCTCGACGGGCCAGTCCCACAGCCGGGCCAGTTCCTCCCGGTCGGCCAAGGAGTCCCACGCCCGGTAGCCGGGCATCGAGGCGGTGGCCCCCGCCTCCCGGGTGCCCATGGCGTTGCACTGGCCGGTGATGGAGAAGGGCGACGCCCCCGCCTTGCCCACGTTGCCCGTGATCAGGCACAGGGTGTTGAGCAGGGTGACGGTCTCCGTTCCCTGGGTCGAGTGGTTGACGCCCATGGTCCACGCGGCGGTGGCCGAGCCCGCCCGCCCGAACGCGAGCGCGGCCGCCCGGATCAGCGACCCTTCCACTCCGCACTCGGCCGCCACCCGCTCCAAGTCGTAGGAAGCCACGTGGGTGGCCAGCTCGGCGTACCCCGTCGTGTGAGCCTCCACGTACGCCGAATCGACCAGTCCCTCGTCGATGAGGATCTTGATCATCCCGTTGAGCAGGACGATGTCGGTGCGGGGCTTCACCGCCAGGTGGATGTCGGCCATCATCGCCGTCTTGGTCACCCGGGGGTCGACCACGATGACCGTCGCGGCGGTGTTCCCGAGCACCCGGGGGGCCAACAACGGGTGGTTGTCGGCGATGTTGGCCCCCACCAGCAGGATGCAGTCGGCCACGTTCAAATCGGAGTAGGCGCCGGGCGGGCCGTCGCTGCCGAACGACCGCTTGTAGCCGGCCACCGCGCTGGCCATGCACAGGGTCGTGTTCCCGTCGTAGTGGCGCAGACCCAGGCCCAGGCGGGCCAGCTTGCCCAGGGCGTAGAACTCCTCCGTCACCAGCTGGCCGGTGGACAGGACGGCCACCGAGTCGGGCCCGTGGTCGTGGAGGAGGCGGCGGAAGCCGACCACCATGGTGCCGATGGCGGCGTCCCACGACACCTCGTGGCCCCCGACGGTGGGCGATGTCAACCGGCCGTCGACGGCGATCGTCTGGTGCTCCGACAGCCCCTTGGGGCACAACCGGCCCTGGTTGACGGGGTGGGCCGGGTCGCCCATCACCGCCACCGCCCGTCCCCCCTTGACCCCGAGCAGCATCCCGCAGCCCACCGAGCAGTAGCCGCACGTGGTGCGCACCCACTGGTCGGGGCGGACCTCCTCCCGCATCACCCCGTAGGTGGGGTCGTCCACATACGAGCTCATCCGCGAGACCGGAAGAAGCTCCCTGCCACCCGGAAGGGGACGACGGTCACGTAGAACAGCCACCGTCCGAGCAGCTCGCCCGCCGCCACCACCACCACCGCCGCCCCCAGCCGTCCCCCGGCGGCGGCGCCGGCCAGTGGCTCCATTAGGGCCCCCACCAGCAGCATCAGGGCCACCGCCGACAGGGCCAGGCGTCCCTGGAAGCGTCCCCCGAAGCGTTCCAGGAGGAGCTGGGCCGTGCCCTGGTGCTGACGGTCGGACCGGCGCCGCACCGTCACCGCCAGGTGGACCTGCACCGCCACCTGGGCCAGCGTGCCCGCGGCGGCCGCCGCCACCAGTCCCAAGAGCCACCCGTTGGCCACCTGCGACCGGTCGAGCGTGAAGTACGCCAGCAGCGGGCCGGTGGCCGCGGCGGTGGCGAAGAAGGCCACCGGCGTCCGCCACGAGTTCCACACCGGACGGGCCGGCACCAGGTACAGGCGGCCGCTGGCGTAGACGCCGGCCACCCCCGCCACCACCGCCAGCACGCCCACCACCGGGTTCAGCGACCCCGCGTACACCAGCGACAGGCCGGAGAACGCCGAGAACAGGGCCACCTCCCGGCTCAACCACGACGTCCGCACGTTCCGCAACGCCTTCAACGCCCGCCCCGGCCGGCCCAGGTGCAACAACGACGCGCCCAAGGCGACGGCCCCGGCGGCGAACGCACCCACCGCCGCGCCCGCCATCACCGAGCGGGTGGCGGCGCCGGCCAGTTGCAGCACGACCGTGGCCGCCACCGTTCCCAGCGACAGCTGGGTCAGCAGGGTCAACGCCACCAGCGGCCAGTGCGGGTCTTCGGGCTCGACCCGGTGGTCGTCGGCCGCGATCATCGCCGACACGTCACCCGGGGGCAGCACGATCCGGGTCGTCCCCATGGTGATGGCCACCGGGGGCAGGCCGGGGGCGTTCCCGGCCGACGGGTCGGCCCGCCACGCGGCCTGGTCGACCTTCTCGATGCCGATGGCCGATGTCGGACACGCCTGCACGCACGCCGGCGACTGGCCCGCGTCGATGCGCGGCCGGCACATGTCGCACTTGGACACGATGCGCTTGGCCTTGTCGAAGACCGGCACCTCGTAGGGGCAGTTCCACATGCAGTACTGGCAGCCCACGCACTCGTCGGGGTGGTGGACGACGATCCCGTTGCCGAGCTTCTCGTAGGCCTTCGTCGGGCAGCCCGACAGGCAGGTCGGGTCGAGGCAGTGGTTGCACGCCATCGACAGGTTGAACCGGCGGGTCTGGGGGAAGCTCCCGCTCTCCAGCTCGCCCACCCGGCGCCACGCTTCATCGACCGACGTCCCGTTCTGCTCGGCACAGGCCACCTCGCACGAGTGACAGCCCACGCACACGTTCATGTCGAACGTGAACCGATACTGCTCCCCGTCCTCCAGGGGCAGGAGGGCCGGGGCCCCGTCGAGGATGAGGGTCACCGGGTGCCGACCTGGACCCGGCCCTCGACGACCCGCGCCCCGAAGACGGGCACGGACACGTCGGCGTCGTCGAGGCATTGGCCGGTGCGCAGGTCGAACGACTGCTTGTAGACGGGGGACGCCACCTTCAGCCGGTCGCCCCGCGAGCCCACGATGCCCCGCGACAACACGAACGCCTCGCTGAAGGGGTCGAAGTTGGACAGGGCGAACACCTCGCCGTCGACCAGGAACACGGCCACCTGGACCCCGCCGACGAGGGCGGCCACCCCCCGGTCAGGCACCAGGTCGGCGACGGAGCACACGTCGACCCAGGTGGTGGTTGCCGCCGACAGGTCGGCCGTCACCGTCCCGCCGCCAGCAGGGCCGGGTCGGGCTTCTCCTCCCCCGGCCGGGCGGGACGGGGCTGGCCCCGCTCGGTGACGAACACCACGTTGGGATCGACCTCGTCCGAGTTGACGAAGGAACGGAAGCGCTTGACCCGCTCCGGGTCGTCGATGGTGGCCTTCCACTCGCACTCGTAGGTGGCCACGTGGTGGGCCATCTCCGCCTCCAGCTCGTCACAGATGCCCAGGGCGTCGTCGATGACCACCCGCCGGAGGTGCTCGATGCCGCCCTCCAGCTTGTTGAACCACACGTTGGTGCGCTCGAGGCGGTCAGCGGTGCGGATGTAGAACATCAGGAAGCGGTCGAGGTACCGGAACACGGTCTCCCGGTCGAGGTCGGCGGCCAGGAGCACGCCGTGCTGGGGCTTCATCCCCCCGTTGCCGCAGACGAAGACGTTCCAGCCCTTCTCGGTGGCGATGACCCCGAAGTCCTTGCCCTGGGCCTCGGCGCACTCCCGGGTGCAGCCCGACACCGCCGCCTTGAGCTTGTGGGGCGCCCGCAGGCCCCGGTAGCGCAGCTCGAGGTCGATGGCGAGGGTGACCGAGTCCTGCACGCCGAACCGGCACCAGGTGTTGCCCACGCACGACTTCACCGTGCGCAGGGCCTTGCCGTAGGCGTGGCCCGACTCCATCCCCACGTCGACCAGCCGGCGCCAGATCAACGGCAGCTGGTCGACCC
>JAXDMK010000120.1:0-18742 GCA_034666105.1 Actinomycetota bacterium
AGGCCTGCAGGATGGACCCACGCTTGCGAGCATGTCTGGTGATGGATGCCCCCATGCCGACCGACGTCGTCGACGCGGGCTTGGATCAGCCGACGATGTGGATCACACGGGATGCCCAAACCATGCGCGACGAAGGCTGGGCGGCAATCGAGATCGACGAGCACCAGACCACCATGCGGGCGGCGTTCGAAAGTCTGCACGGAGACGGCTACTTCGTGCAGATACCCGGTATGTTCCACGCCAACCTGACCGACCTTCCGTACTGGTCGCCGCTCTTTCCGCAACTCGGGGTTACAGGTCCGATCAAGGAGAAGCGGGCCCATAGCATCGTGAACGCCTATTCGGTGACGTTCTTCGATCGGTATCTCAAGGGTAGCCCGGCCGCCGTCTTGGATGGAGTGGCGGCAAAGTACCCTGACATAATCGTCGAAAAGCACCAGCCCTGATCATCTCAATAGCACTCGGCAGGTGATGGCCCCCGACGGGCGACTGCGGCCCCCCTGGTTATGGCCGATCGTCATCGCCCTGGCTGCCGGATCTGTAGCGCGCCGGAGGCAGCGCAGCCCGACCACGGCGCAGATCCACGCCGGGATGTAGGCCGCGCCGGGCGCCGTCGGCCCCGAGCCTCAAGTCCGCGTCGAAGGCCGCCGATACCAGACGGACATGGGCCCTTCCTCGGTGCGCAGGCGCAGTATGGCGTTCCGCCCGGTCGCCAGGGTTCTCGGGGGACCGGGCTGCGCCCGGACACCTGCGGAGTGCCCACCCCGGCTCCGCGACGCTGCCCGTACCTGCACGGAGGCGTGACAGCCGTGCGTTCGTGGCGGATGCCTGGAACCAGCACCGGCCAGGCGAAGGCCTTTCTCGGGCTCAGCCGGCGGTTGCTCATCAGGGCGGGCGTCGCGCTGGCTGTCCTCGTGCTCTGCCCGCTTCTCTTCTGGCTCTTCGAGCACGATCGCAACCCGGAGGTGGCGACGGCGTCGTCCGCGTTCACCTGGCTCGCCCGCACCCTCTTCGAGGGCGGGTCGCCCTACGACATCCGGACGGCTCCCGGCTACGTCGTGTACTACGCGGTCGGCATCTCCGGGGTCAGCCTGGTGGCCTTCATCACCGGATCGATCGCATCCCGCCTGGTTAGTTCCGTCATATCGAAAGGCAAGGGCATGGGCGACACCAAGCAACGCGGTCATATCGTCATCTGCGGCTGGAGCTCCAAGGGAGTCGAGATCATCCGCGAGCTGCGGGCCAAGGAGGTCGAGGACCAGCGGGGCATCGTCGTGCTCGCGCTGCTGGAGAACGATCCCACACGCGACGACGACGTCGAATTCCTGCGGGGTGACCCGAGCCACGAGATCGACCTGCGCCGAGCCGGGATCGACCGGGCCGACACCGCCATCATCCTCGCCGACGACTCGAACCCGACGACGTCGGCCACCGACCGTGACGCCCGCACGCTGCTCACCTGCCTGGCGGTCGAGAGCATCAACCCCGACTGTTACTCGTGCGTCGAGGTGATCCGCTCCGAGAACCGGCAGCACTTCGACAGGACGCGGGTGAACGAGATGGTGGTGAGCGCCGAGCTCACCGGGGCCCTTCTCGCCAGCTCGGCCTCCACCCACGGTCTGAGCCAACTCGTCACCGATCTGATGACCCATCCGGTGGGCCACGAGTTCTATCGGGTCCGGCCGCCGATCGGCGTGATCGGCATGACTGTGGGGGACGCCCTCGGCTCACTCAAGCGCTCGCACGACGCGATCCTGGTGGCCGTCCTGTCCGGAGGGTCGCGCTTCGACGTCAACCCCGACGCCTTACGGCCCATCCTCGAAGCCGACGACCTGCTCGTCATCGCCCCCAAACCGTTCGACAACTAGTCCACCAAACAAACAAGAAGAGACGGTCACCCGTGCATCCCCTGCGCAACGTCGCCGAACCGGCCGACTCCATCGCCGAAGTTATCGAGCGCATGCAGATCATCGACAAGAACCTGCCCAGCGACGACGGCGTCGCCTACTTCAACCGGGTGTACATGAAGGTGACCGAGGAGGTGGAGGAGGCTTGCGCCGGTGCGGTGTTCGAGAACGTGGGCTTCCTCACGCGCCTCGACGTCGTCTTTGCCAACCGCTACTTCGCAGCAGTCGGGCAGGACGCCCGCGGCGAGCAGGTGACGGGCGGTTGGTGCCCGCTCTTCGAGGAGCGTGAGCGACCCAACACCGCGCCCATCCAGTTCGTCCTTGCCGGCATGAACGCCCACATCAACAACGACCTGCCGCTGTCGGTGATCGACACGTGCCGCGACCTCGCCCTCGAGCCCCAGGAGGAGACACCCCAGCACCGCGACTACACGGTGACGAACGGCATCCTCGCCACCGTGCAGGACAGCATCAAGGGCTGGTTCTCCACGGGGATGATCGCTTCGCTCGACAAGGCGTTCGGCAAGCTCGACGACGCGCTCTCGATGTGGAGCATCGCCAGTGGGAGGGAGTTCGCGTGGCACCAGGCCGAGACCATCTGGGCGCTGACCGACAACCCGCGCCTCCACGATGTCTACGTGCGCAGCCTGGGCCGCACCGTCCGCTACGCCGGTCGGGGCATCCTGCTCTAGCGTCGCTGGGCGAAATCCCGCTGATCTCGACGAAGCCTCAGGGCCTCAGGGCCTCGGTGTCCGGTGCCGTAACAGCCGCCGGGTCAGGCGCTGTCCTCATCCAGGCACAACGGTGACGCCGTGGAGGGCTGGCACGGGGAGGAGGGCGGCGATGTCGGGAGGCCCGTCGAACGACGCACTCGAGCGTGCCTGCCCGGGGAGTCGAATCTGCGGGGCGGACTCGAGCCGGCAGACCCGGCCGGCAGCTCACCTTCCCTTTGACGGTGCTGAGCATGGGACCAGAACCGGGCGGGCGGGCCACTGGGTCATCATGTGTTTGTGTCGAACCGACTGGGTTGAGCCCGAGAAAATGATCCGAAAGTCGTCGAAAGCCCACCTCGAGCACGCTCACCACCCGCCTCACGACTCGCCCTAGGGCGCTTCGTGCTTGGAGTACCACCGGGCCGCGCCGGTGGTACGGTCCAGCACTCGAAGCGTTCCCGATGCCCGAGGAGGAGCACACGATGGCGTTTCTGCTGACCCACTTCTGGCCCGGCGCCACGGAGGATCAGTACCGCACCACGATCGCCGCGGTGCACCCTGCAGGCGGGTTGCCGGAGGGTCAGACCTACCATGCGGCCGGCCCGACCGAGGGCGGCTACCTCATCGCGGCCATATGGGACTCCAAGGAGAGCGCCGACCGCTTTGTCAACGACGTGCTCCTGGCGAGCTTGCCCGTTGAGGGTGGGTTCGAGGGCCAGCCCGAGGAGCGCGTGGCCGAGATCTCCAACCTTCAGACGCAGTAGGTCGTGCGGCAGTGAGGAGGACGCGAGTCGGCGTCATCTCCACTGACTGCCCCATCGTTCACGTGCTCCACGACCACGACCGAGTCTCCCGTCCGCCGGGCCGGTTCGGCCTGCGATCAGGAACGCTCGCACGATGTCGTTCTCGCTTGAGCACGAATGCCAGCTCCCAAGGAGACTGAGCAGGTGCGCCTCCGACGGCTCCGACTCCTCGGACGTACGCGACCGCATCGGGACCGATGTCGAAGTCGGTCGGCTGACAACCGTGTTGAACGTCCGGGGGGTGGCTAGGCCGCGCCCAACCCCTCGCTACGGTTGGCCCCATGAGCCGGATGCTGCTGACCAAGCTCGACGTCGACGTGTTGGTCCAGCTCGCTGTGCTCGGCCCGCTGGAGGCCGAGCGCTGGAATCCGCTGGTGGACGATGCCGACGCCTTCGGTGGGGAGTTGTGGGCGCTGAACTGGGCCGCGGCCGCACACGTGGACGAGGACGGTGAGATGCCGGCCTACACCTTCGAGCCGCTTCCCGTTGGGGTCACGGCCGGCGAAGGCCTGAAGCAGGTCGCCTTCTTCGTCTACCAGTCCGCCGACGAGGACGACGAGGAGGGTCCATGGGTGCAGAGCCGCATCCGTGCCCGCCTGAACCGCATGCGGCACCGGCTGCTCGAGCACGTGCCCGACTACCGCGACGCGCCGTGGGGGTGGGGCTCCGGCGAGGTTGCCGCTCGGTCGTCCAGGGCGGCCCCGACACCCCAAGCAGAACCGTCGCCCCGGCTGCGGGAGGTGCTGCAGCTGTGGGCGGCCGTCGGCGTCCCGATCGCCACCCGTTATGGCCCGGGCATCCCCTCCGACTCCTTCGCCGACCCCCGGCGGGTCCTCGGGGGCGGCGCCTACTTCCCGCCGAACACCAGTGGCTTCGCGCCGGTGCTGATCGTCGTGTGCGCCGACGAGGACGCCGCCCGGCACGCATTCCTCCTGATGGCGCAGGGAGCCCACTACGACCCGAACTCGCACGTGTACCGGTTCCGCGACGTCGTGGCGAGAGTGGCCCTGGGTACGGACGACGGGGCGCTGGCGATGCGGCTCAAGGGGGCGATCGACCAGCTCTCGCAGCCCGATCGCCTCGGTGACCCCGACGACCATTGGTGGTCGGCGGCGCCGCCGCGGGCCGACGTGGCCGCGGAGGTGGTGGCCAGCCGCGTCCGACTCGACCCGGCGACGGCGGGCACCCACCTGGCCGAGCACGTGCTGGTCGCCCGCACCCCCGCCCAGCAACGGGCCCTCGTCGCCATGCTCGCCGATGACGACGTGCGGGTCCGGGCCGCAGCCGTGTCCACCAGGAACCACTCACTTCTCCTCCTGCGGGGAGTGGCCGAGATAGAGAGTGCGAGTCACGCCACCTTCCGCGATGAGGTGTTCGACCGGGGGTCGGGTCCAGCCATGGGCCAGCGCCTGTCCCTGTACACGTCGGGTGCCACGAGCGGGTACGCCACCCTGGTGCTGGTTGGGCGCCTGCCCGCCGCGCCGCAGATGGTTTGGATCGAGGATCCCGGCCTACGCCGTGGCCTCTTGGCGGACACACCGTAGGGGGCAGCCCCGCCGAGGAAGCTGCCCAGCCGGATCCTGGGGCCCTGGAGGGCGGCCATCCCCGCCTCGACGAGGGCCCGGATGGCCTCCTACGACCTCGTCGCCGGGCCCAGCGTGCACCCGATCTTGGTCCGGCCGGCTGCGGTCAGTTCGTCCCCGCCTCGGGCGTCTTGGTCTCGGGGATGCTCTTCTCGGGCGCGACCGGCAGGTAGGGCGGCATCTCGCCCGACCGGGCCAGGCGCTCGAAGATCTCCTCCGTCAGGTCGTCGACCGTCGTCGTCTGGCTCACGGCCACGTCCCGTTATGGACGTAGAACCCTCGGCCGGTCTTGCGTCCGAGGAGACCGGCCTCGACCATGCGGGACAGCAGCGGCGGGGGCGCGAACAGCGGCTCCTTGAACTCCTCGTACAGGCTCTCGGCTGCGGCCATGGTCGTGTCGAGGCCGATGAAGTCGGCCAGGGCCAGGGGGCCCATGGGGTGGTTGCAGCCGAGCACCATCCCGTGGTCGATGTCCTCGGCGGTGGCGAAGCCCGACTCCAACATGCGGATGGCCGAGATCAGATAGGGGATGAGCAGGGCGTTGACGATGAACCCGGCCCGGTCCTTGGCCCGGATGACCCGCTTGCCCAGCACGTCCTCGGCGAAGGCCTGGGTGGCGGCGGCCGTCTCGTCGCTGGTGAGCAGCGACGACACCAGTTCCACCAGGGTGAGCACCGGCACCGGGCTGAAGAAGTGCAGGCCCACCACCTGCTCCGGCCGGCCGGTGGCCATGGCCAGCTTCATGATGGGTATGGCCGACGTGTTGGAGGCGAGGATGGCGTCGTCGGCGACCACCTTGTCGAGGGTGGCGAAGACGTCGAGCTTGAGCGGCTCCGACTCCGACACCGCCTCCAGCACCAATTGGCGGTCGGCCAGGTCGGCGAAGTCGGTCGTGTAGCGGATGCGGGTCACCGCCGCCCGGGCCTCGTCGTCGGACAGCTTGCCCTTGCGGGTGGCCCGGGCCAACGACTTGTCGATGCGGGCCTTCCCCGCCGCCACCGCGTCGGTGTCGACCTCCCGCACCAGGACGTCGAGGCCGGCCCGGGCGCACACCTCGGCGATGCCCGATCCCATGAGGCCGCAACCGACGACCCCGACCCGCTCGATCGAGGTCCCGCTCGGCCCCGTCACGCCACCCTCGGCTCGACCGCGTCGGGGTCGATCCCGTAGTGGGCGATGGCGTCGGCCACCTCCTCCGGCTTGGCGTCGTCGGTGTCGGCCAGCGCCGCGAGCACGGCCACCACCACGTGGGCGGTATCGGTCTCGAAGTGGCGGCGGAGGGCGGCCCGGGAGTCCGACCGTCCGTAACCGTCGGTGCCGAGGGTGATCACGTTCCCCGGGATCCACCGGGCCACCTGGTCGGGCACCGCCTTCATGAAGTCGGTGACGGCCACGAACGGGCCCTCGGTGTTCGCCAGGGCATCGGTGACGTACGGCGTCCGGGCGGGCGCGGTGGGGTGGAGCCGGTTCCACCGCACGGTGGCCAGGGCGTCCTCCCGGAGGGCCTTGTAGGACGTGACGCTCCACAGCTCGGCGGCCACGTCGTGGTGCTCGGCCAGGATCTGCTGCGCCTCCCGGGCCGCGCCCTGGGCGGTGCCGCTGAACAGGATCACCGCCGGCCGCTCCGGGCCTTCGCGGGCGGCCGCGAACCGGTACAACCCGCGGAGGATCCCGCCCTCGGTATCGCCCGGATTCGGACCGGGCGGCATCGCCGGCATGGGGTAGTTCTCGTTGTACAGGGTGAGGTAGTAGTAGACGTCCTCGGGCGTGTCGCCGTACATGCGGGCCATCCCGTGGCGGACGATGGTGGCCACCTCGTAGGCGAAGGCGGGGTCGTAGGCGGCCAGGTTGGGCACGGTGGAGGCCAGCAGCAGGCTGTGGCCGTCCTGGTGCTGGAGGCCCTCGCCGTTGAGCGTGGTCCGCCCCGCGGTCGCCCCCAGCAGGAAGCCCCGGCCCCGCATGTCGCCGAAGGCCCACAGGGCGTCGCCCACCCGCTGGAACCCGAACATCGAGTAGAAGACGTAGAACGGGATCATGGGCTCGCCCCACGTGGCGTAGGCGGTGCCGGCGGCGGTGAACGAGGCCATCGCCCCCGCCTCGGAGATGCCCTCCTCCAGGATCTGGCCCTCCTTGGCCTCCCGGTAGGCGAGCTGCATGCCGCCGTCGACCGGCTCGTAGCGCTGGCCGCCGGGGGCGTAGATGCCGACCTCCCCGAAGAGGGAGTCGAGGCCGAAGGTACGGGCCTCGTCGGGGATGATGGGCACGATCCGGCGACCGACGCTGGGGTCGCGGAGGAGGGAGCGCAAGAGGCGGGCGAAGGCCATGGTGGTCGACACGGCCCGGTCGCCGGATCCAGTGAGGAGGTCGTCGAAGACGGCCGGCTCCGCCTGGCCCGCGGCCGCCCCGACCACCGTCCGGCGGGGGACGACGCCACCGAGCCGGCGCCGCTGTCCGTGGAGGTAGTCGGCGGCGGGTGAGCCCTCGGGCAGGCGGAGGTACGGGGGCAGGCCGGCGGCGAGGGCCTCGTCGGATACCCGGTCGGTGAGGCCGAGGCGGTCGCGCAGGGCCGCCAGCTGCGGCTTCCCGAGCTTCTTCATCTGGTGGGCCGCGTTGCGGGACTCGATCTCCGGGCCCAGGCCGGCGCCCTTCACCGTCTTGGCCAGGATCACCGTGGGCGCCCCCTCGTGGGCGACGGCGGCGGCGTAGGCGGCGTAGAGCTTGGACCGGTCGTGGCCGCCCCGGGGCAGGGTGAGCAGACGGGCGTCGTCGGCCAGGCCCTCGACCATGCGCAGCAGGCGGGCGTCGCCGCCGAAGAAGTGCTCCCGGGCGTAGGCCCCGCCCTCCACCGCGTACTTTTGGAACTGGCCGTCGAGGGTGACGTTCATGCGCTCGACGAGGGCGCCGTCGATGTCGGCGGCCAGGACGTCGTCCCACTGGGAGTCCCAGATGACCTTGACCACGTTCCAGCCCGCGCCCCGGAACACCGATTCGAGCTCCTGGATGACCTTGCCGTTGCCCCGCACCGGCCCGTCCAGGCGCTGAAGGTTGCAGTTGACGACGAAGACGAGGTTGTCGAGGCCCTCCCGGGCCGCGATCGACAGGGCCCCGAGGGACTCGGGCTCGTCGCACTCGCCGTCGCCCATGAAGCACCACACGTGGGACCGGCCGGTGTCGGCGATGCCCCGGTGGGCCAGGTAGCGGTTGAACCGGGCCTGGTAGATGGCGTTGATCGGGCCGAGTCCCATGGAGACCGTCGGGAACTCCCAGAACTCGGGCATCAGCCGGGGGTGGGGGTAGCTGGACAGTCCCCCTCCGAGACGACCATTGCCCCCGATCTCCCGGCGGAAGCGGTCGACCTCGTCCTCGCCCAGCCGTCCCTCCAGGAAGGCCCGGGCGTAGATGCCGGGAGTGGCGTGGCCCTGGAAGAAGACCTGGTCGCCCGGCTCGCCCCCGTCGGCGCGGCCGTCGCGGCCCCGGAAGAAGTGGTTGTAGCCCATCTCGTAGAGCCCGGTGGCCGACGCCGGCGTCGACAGGTGGCCGCCGATGCCCTCGGAGTGGACATTGGCCCTGGTCACCATGGCCGCCGCGTTCCACCGCACGAGGGCCTCGATGCGGGCCTCGGCCTCGACGTCGCCCGGGTAGGCGGGCTGGTCGACGGCGGCGATGGTGTTCACGTAGGGCGTGGAGACCTCCCGTTCGCCGGCCCGGTCGAGCAGGCGGGCGAGCAGGAGACGGGCGGCGCCGGGGCCGTGGATGTCGACGACGTCGTCGAGAGAGTCGAGCCACTCCCGGGTGAGGGTGGCGTCGACCTCGGGGAGCTGGCGGGTCCAGCTGGTCTCGAGAAGGGTCATGTACCGACCACCACCAGGGCCGCCTCGCCCTGGCCGCCGCCGCCGCACAGGGCCGCCGCCCCCAGGCCGCCGCCGCCCCGGCGCAGCTCCTCCACCAGGGTCATCACCAGGCGGGTACCCGACATGCCGATGGGATGGCCCAGGGCGATGGCCCCGCCGTTCACGTTGACCACGTCGTCGCCGATGCCGAGGTCGTCGATCGACGCGGCAGATACGGCCGCGAACGCCTCGTTGATCTCGAACCGGTCGACGTCGGCGACGGGGCGGCCTCCCGCCCGTTCGAGGGCCTGCCTGATGGCCCGCGACGGCTGGGTGAGCAGCGACGGGTCGGGCCCCGCCACCAGGCCGAAGCCGACGAGCTCGGCCAGGGGGGAGAGTCCCAGCTCGTCGGCCGTGGCCCGGCTCATGACCACCACCGCAGCGGCGCCGTCCGAGATCTGGGACGCGTTGCCGGCGGTGATGGTGCCGTCGGGGGAGAAGGCGGGCTTGAGCCGGCCCAACCCGTCGACGGTGGTCTCCGAGCGGATGCCCTCGTCGGTGTCGACGACGAGCTCCTCCCGGCGCTGGCGGACCGTGACGGGCACGATCTCGCCCGCCAGCCGGCCCTCCTTGGTGGCGATGCAGGCCCGCTGGTGGCTCATGGCGGCCAGCTCGTCCTGCCGGGCCCGGGTGATCCCGGCCTCCTTGGCGTAGGCCTCGGTGCCGGCGCCCATGTGGACGTCGTCGAACGCGCACCACAGGCCGTCGCGGATCATGGAGTCCACCGCGGTCACGTCGCCCAGCCGGTAGCCGGCGCGGGCGCCGGGCAGCAGGTAGGGCGCCTGGCTCATCGACTCCATGCCGCCGGCCACGACCACGTCGGCTTCGCCCGACCGGATCAGCTGATGGGCCAGGTGGATGGCGTGGATGCCCGACAGGCACACGCTGTTGACGGTGACGGCCGGCACGTCCATCGGCACGCCGCCCTTGGCCGCCGCCTGGCGGGCCGGGTTCTGGCCCTGGCCGGCCTGGAGGACGTGGCCCATGACGACCCGGTCGACGACGGCGGCCGGGATGCCGGCCCGTTCGAGGGCGGCGGCGATGGCCAGCCCCCCGAGGTCGGTGGCCGACAGCGACGACAGCGACCCGGCCAGCTTGCCGATCGGAGTCCGGGCGGAGGAGACGATCACGGTGTTCGTGGTCAGCTTCGGGGTCATGGTCAACCTGCCTTCGGGTAGGAGTAGAAGCCCTGGCCCGCCTTGCGGCCCAGATGCTGCGCCGTCACCATCCGCCGGAGCAGCGGCGCCGGCGTGCAGGCGGCCTCGTGGCGCTCGTCGTCGAGGGCCTGGAGGATCGACAGGCTGGTGTCGAGCCCGACCAGGTCGAGCAGCTCCAGCGGACCCATGGGGTAGCCGCAGCCGCCCCGCATGGCCGCGTCGATGTCCTCCTTGGAGGCGATGGAGCTTTCTAGCATCCGCACCGCGCTGTTCAGGTAGGGGAAGAGCAGGGCGTTGACGATGAAGCCGGCGTTGTCCTTCACCGTCACCGGCTCCTTCCCGCAGTCGAGGGCGAACTGGCGGGCGGTGGCGACGGTGGCGTCGGAGGTTGTGAGCGCGGGCACAAGCTCCACCAGCGGCATCCGGGGGGCGGGGTTGAAGAAGTGCAGGCCGAGGACCCGGTCCGGCCGGTGGGTGCTCATGGCCAGGTCGATCACGGCCAGGGTCGACGTGTTGGTGGCGAGGATGGTCTCCTCCACGCACAGCAGATCGAGCTCCCGGAAGAGCGATCGCTTGGTGTCCAGGTCCTCCACCACCGTCTCGACCACCAGGCCGCACAGTTCGAGGTCCTCCAGGTCGGAGGTGGCGCGGACCCGGGCCAGGGCGTCCTCGGCGTCGGCCGCCGTCATCTTGTCCTTGTCGACCTGGAAGGCGAACGACTTGGCCAACCGGCCCAGGGCCGCGTCGGCGCTGGTCTGCGACCGGCCCCGGACGATGACCTCGAAGCCGGCCCTGGCCGCCACTTCGGCGATGCCGGCGGCCATCATCCCGGATCCGGCGATTCCTATCTGCTTGATGGTGGCGGGCTTGGTTGCTTCGGGCTTGATTGCTTCGGGCTTGGTTGCTGCGGGCTTGATCTCGTTCACGTCATCCTCCTACGTAGGTGCCGGGGGCGATGCCGATGGCGGGGTGGGCGTCGCTTCCGGTCCGGGGCGCTTGGCGTCGTTCGCCGGCCCGGGTTTCGATCCATGCCGCCCAGTCGTTCCACCACGTGCCCGGGTTCTCGGTGGACCCCGCCCGCCAGGCATCGGGGTCGAGAGGTAGATCGTCGTTGGTCCAGTGCACCCGCTTGGGTCCGGGCGGGTTGACGATGCCGGCGATGTGGCCGGCCGAGCTGAGGACGAAGCGGATGGGGGAGGGGAGCAGGCCGACGGTGGCGTACGACGACTTCCACGGGGTGATGTGGTCCTCGCTGGCGGCCAGGACGTAGACCTCGGACTCGATGTCGTCGAGGCTGAGGAGGCGCCCGCCGATGGTCATCCGGCCCGTGGCCAGGCGGTTCTCCAGGTAGAAGCTACGCAGGTAGGCGGAGTGGGTGGCGGCCGGGATCCGGGTGGAATCGGCGTTCCAGGCGAGGATGTCGAAGGCGGGCGGCGTCTGGCCCATGAGCCAGTTGCCGGCCACGTAGTTCCAGATGAGGTCGTTGGGCCGGAGGGCGTCGAACGTGCCCGCCATCTCCGCCCCGTCGAGGTAGCCCCGCTCGCCCATCGCCTTCTCCAACCGCTCGATGCAGTCGAGGTCGGTGAAGGCGGCCAGGGCGCCGGGCTCACTGAAGTCGACCAGCGTGTTGAGGAGGGTCAGGGAGCGGACGGGGGGCAGGCCGGCGGCGGCCTCGGTCTGTGTCCCCTCCATCTGGGCCTGCCAGGCGAGGAGCATCACCGAGAGGGTGCCGCCGACGCACAGCCCGGCGATGTTCACCTGGGGGACGCCGCAGATCTCACGGACCACGTCGACCGCGGTGGCCAGCCCCCGGAAGAGGTAGTCGTCGAGGCTGGTGGCGCTCATGGAGTGGTCGGCGTCGGGATTGCGCCAGCTGATGGCGAAGGTGGTGTGGCCATGGTCGACGGCCCACTCGGCGAAGCTGCGGCCCGGCGCCAGGTCCATCACGTAGTACTTGTTGATCCACGGCGGGCAGAGGAGCAGGGGCACCTCGTGCACCGTTTCTGTCCTCGGCGAGTACTGGATGAGCTCCATGAGGTCGTTGCGGAACACGACCCGGCCGGGGGTGGCGGCCAGGTTCACGCCCAGCTCGAACGAGGAGGCGTCGACCTGGCGGGGCCTGCCGTTGTTCGACGTCATGTCGTCGAGAAGGTTCTCCAGGCCCCGCCGCAGGCTCTCGCCATCGGTCTCGAACGCCTTGCGGATGGCTTCCGGGTTCGACGCCGCAAAGTTGGTGGGGGCGAGGGCGTCGACGATCATGTTCACCGCGAAGGCCGCCTTCTGGGCGGTGCGCTCGTCGAGGTCGGCCGCCCCGCCGAGGTTGTGCATGAACCGCGACCAGGCCAGGTAGGCCTGACGCTGACCGAAGAACCACGGGTTCTCGACCCACGACGGGTCGCGGAAGCGGCGGTCCTTGGGGTCCGGGGTGAGGCTCGGAGGGCGCTGGTCGCCGGTTATGACCGCCTTGTCGAGGGTGTCGGACGCGGCCGCGGCCAGGTCGGCGGAGAAGTCGGCCCAGGCGTTGATGGCCCGCTCCGGGTTGCGGGCGATCTCGGCTCCGAGCTCGGCCAGGGCCAGTCCGAACGACGTCGGGTCGGCGCTCATCCGGTCACGCTGCCTTCCGGAAAGTGGTCGTAGTAGCGGTAGACGATGTCGGCCACGCAGCCGGGCTTGACCTGGCCCTCCACCTCGAAGAGCAGGCGGAAGGTCGTCTGCAGGCCGCCGGGGACCGGCTCCACCGAGGTGAGGGTGATCTCGGCCCGCACGTTCGACCCGACCGGCACCGGCGACGGGTAGCGCACCCGGTTGGACCCGTAGTTGAGGACGAGGCCGGCGCCCTCCACCGTCACCACCTCGTCCAGAAAGAGGGTGGAGAGGGAGAGGGTGAGGTAGCCGTAGACGATCGTCCCGCCGAAGGGGCCGGCCGCAGCCCGTTCGGTGTCGATGTGGATCCACTGCTCGTCGCCCGTCAAGTGGGCGAAGGTGTCCACGTCGGCCTGGGTGATGGTCCGCCACGAGCTGTGGCCGAGGATCTCACCGCTGTGGGCGGCGAGGTCGGAGATGTGGATGACTGCGGCATCGGAGACGGGGATGGGCATCGTTGCTCTCCCTCGGATAGGTGGAGGGGACGTGGTCGTCAGTCCCTCGGATGGCGGCCTGGCTCACGGGCCAGGGCGCGGCGGAGGCCGCAGCCGGTTCGGGTCGCGCCCTGGTGGGTTTCGATCCCTACTCGCCCCAGCTTGGTCCGGCCGGGTTACGTGCCGGTTCCCTCAGTGAGAAGGCTGGGTGGCGAGAATGTGAAGATCGCCGGAAGGTGTCCTGCCGCCGGAACGAATGTTCGGCCGAACGCCTCACTCCGGTCTACCGACCTGAACGGTTCGTGTCAAGCCTGCCCCGGAATCCGCGTTTCAAACCGAGCAACTGCGTGGTAAAGTACGCACAGCAACGGAAGGAGGCCTCCCAATGGCCACCGCACTCGAAGCCACCACGGCTATCCAGGACAAGATGTTCTCCGCCATGCAGTTCGGCCAGAAGGCCATGCTCGACGGCGTCAAGACCTGGGCCGACACGGTCGAGACGATCTACGCCAAGCTGCCCGACCTCATGACGGCCGAGCCCATGAAGCCGACGCAGGCGTTCGCCACGTCCGTCGCCTTCACCGAGAAGGTCATCGCCAGCCAGCAGGACTTCACGGCCAAGCTGTTCGAGGCCATGCTGCCCGTCGCCAAGGCGGCCGCCACCCCGCCCAAGCCCAAGCCCTAGCCGCAGCCCCCTGACCTCGGCCGGGCACTCCCTCCGGGAGGGCGGGCCGGGGTGTCAGAGTTGTGAGGTGACCGAGGATCCGTGGGAGGCGCAGCGGGAGGCGTTCGGCTCCTTCCTGCGGGCCCAGCGCCGCCTGTCCAACCTGTCGCTCCGGGAGATGGCGGAGCGCACCAAGGTGTCCAACGCCTACCTCAGCCAGATCGAGCGGGGCATGCACGCACCCTCGGTCCGGGTGCTGCGCTCGATCGCCAAGGCCCTCGACCTGTCCGCCGAAGCCATGCTGGCCCAGGCGGGCCTGTTCGAGGACGACGACGCGGCCGATCCGGGCGCTACGCCCGGCCCGGGCGGCGGCGGCGGCGGCGTCCCGGCCGCCGGCAGCGGCACCGAGGCCGCCATCCGCCAGGACCCCAAGCTGACGTCGGACCAAAAGGAGGCGTTGCTTTCTGTCTACCGGAGTTATCTGGCCAGCAACCGCGGTGGCTGACCAGGAGGCGGAGGCGGAGGCGGCCGCCCTCGCCGCCGACTCGCTCGGACCCGAGGCGGGCCTGTTGGCCGGCCTGGGCCGGGACGGCTTCGCCCGGGCCCTGGAGGAGGTCGCCGCCGCCCTGTGGCGGAACCCGGCGCGGGCGTGGGGGCCCACCGGCCGCTACGCCGGGGCGCTGGCCATGAGTGGTTGGGCGGTGGCGGGCCGATCGTTCGGCCTGGCCGTGCCCGGCGCGGTCGAGTCCGAGCCGGGCGACCGACGCTTCCGCGACCCGTCGTGGGAGTCCGACCCCCGCTTCTTTGGCCTCAAGCAGTGCTATCTGGCCTGGAGCCGGTACCTGTACGAGCTGGTCGAGGCGGCCGGCGTCGACCCCGCGACCGAGAGCAAGGCCCGCTTCGCCCTCGGCATCCTGGTCGACGCCCTGGCGCCGACCAATTTCCTGTGGACCAATCCGGCCGCCCTCCGGCGGGCCTTCGACACGGGCGGACGGTCGGTGATCGCCGGCCTCGCCAACTTCCTCCGCGACGTGGAGACCAACCGCGGCCGGCCTCGTCAGGTCGACGCCTCGTCGTTCGAGGTGGGCGTCAACCTGGCGGCCACGCCGGGGAAGGTCGTGTTCCGCAACGACCTCATGGAGCTGATCCAGTACGCCCCGCAGACGGAGACGGTGCACGAGGTGCCGCTGCTGCTGAGCCCCCCGTGGATCAACAAGTACTACATCATGGACCTGGCGCCGGGCCGCAGCTTCGCCGAGTACGCCGTGTCCCAGGGCCACACCGTCTTCGCCATCAGCTATCGGAACCCGGACGCGTCGATGGCGGGCGTGGCCCTCGACGACTACCTGCTGCGCGGTCCCTACGACGCCCTCGAGGTGATCGCCGACATCACCGGCGCCGACTCGGTGAACGTGGTCGGCCTCTGCCTGGGCGGGACGCTGACCACGATGCTGCTGGCCCACATGGCCGCCGGCGGGCACGGCGATGGCGAGCACCCGGTCGCCGTGCGCACGGCGACGTTGCTGAACACCCTGGTCGACTTCGCCGAGCCCGGACCGATGGGGCAGTTCCTCGACCAGGCGTCGGTCGAGCGGTTGAGCGCCCAGATGCTGGAGCGGGGCTACCTGGAGGCGTCGGAGATGTCGGCCATGTTCGACCTGCTGCGGCCCCGGGACCTGATCTGGAACTACGTGGAGAGCGGGTGGCTGATGGGGGAGCCGCCTCCCGCCTTCGACATCCTGGCCTGGAACGCCGACGGCACCCGCATGCCGGCCGAGATGCACTCCTTCTACCTGCGCTGCTGTTACGTCGAGAACCAGTTGGCCAAGGGGGAGATGACGCTGGCCGGCACCCGTCTCGACCTGTCGACGGTCACCGCCGACGCCTATGTGCTGTCGGCGCGGGAAGACCACATCGCCCCGTGGAAGTCGGCCTACGCCACGACGGGGCTGCTCGGGGGCGAGGCCCGGTTCGTGCTCACGTCGTCGGGCCACGTGGCCGGCATCGTCAACCCGACCACCTCCGGCCGGCGCCGGTACTGGACCAACGACCCGGTGCCGGCGGACGGTGGTCCGGAGGCGTGGCTGGCGGGGGCGGAGGAGCACCCCGGTTCGTGGTGGGTGGACTGGGCCGGATGGATCGCGGCCCGGTCGGGGGCCCGCCGGCCGCCGCCGGCCATGGGGAGCGCCGAGCACCCGCCGGCGGGCGACGCCCCCGGGACGTACGTGCACCAGAGCTAGGCCGGGCCGGTCACCTGCTCCGCCGCCTCGGCGATGACGGCGACGATCTCGTCGCCGTAGAGCTCGAGCTTGGTGGGGCCGATGCCGGGGAGGAGCCGGAGCATCACCAGGCTGGTGGGGCGGGCGACGGCGATGCCCCGCAGGTACTTGTCGCTGAGGACGATGTAGGGGGGTACGCCGTCGCTCCGGGCCCGCTCCGTCCGCCACGCCCGCAGGGCGGCCTCGGTGGCCTCGGCGTCGGCCGGGAGCGCGGCCAGGACGGGGGGTTCCCGAGGGGAGCGTGGGCTGGTCGCGGTGGCGGGGTCGGGCCGGCGGGCGGGGCGGGGCCGGTCGTGGGACGCGGTGCCGTCGAGCTCGGCCAGGAACGGCGAGGGGCGGGAGGCGTCGCCCAGGAGGGTGACCCGGTGGCGGCCGCGGGTGATGGCCACGTGGAGGACCCGGCGCTCCTCCTCCACGTCCTCCGCCAGGCGGTGGGGCATGAGGCCGGCGGTGGCGCCGAAGACGACCACCCGGTCCCACTCCCGGCCCTTCACCCTGTGGATGGTCGACAGGGTCACCCCGCCGGGCGTGGCCTCCCGGCGGAGGACACCCCGCAGCCAGGGCTCGAACGAGGTCGCGTCGGGGTGGAGGGCGGCCACCTGGGCCAGGGCCTCGAGGTCGTCGAGGTGGCTCGACCCGCCCTCGCCGGCGCGCGACGAGTCGAGCATGCCCATGGCCCCGCCCAGGCCGATCTCGTCCCTGACCACGGCCAGGGCGGTGGCGGTGGTGCCGGTGGCGACGGCCTGGGCCACCCGGCGGAGGTCGGCGGCCAGCTCCTCCACCTTGGCGCCCACCTTGACGTCGTCGATGCGGGTCGACATCGCCGCCAGCCGGTCGATCGACAACCGCCCCCGGAG
Organism: Actinomycetota bacterium; assembly: GCA_034666105.1. Classification (GTDB taxonomy): domain Bacteria; phylum Actinomycetota; class Acidimicrobiia; order Acidimicrobiales; family AC-14; genus JAXDMK01. The sequence goes on from JAXDMK010000120.1 coordinate 16,931, forward strand.
CCACTTCGGGAACCACTGGGGGAAGCCCCGGGACGGCCGGCGGTAGACCTCCACCACGTCGGCCCCGTCGATGTTCTCGGGGTCGGCCCCGATGCGGAGGTAGGCGAGGGCGGCCCGCACGCCGGTGCGGTCGAGGACGCTGGGCCGGAGGACGGAGTCGACCGCCGCGCCCGCTTCGACCAGCGCCACCTGGGGGGCGAGGAGCAGGGAGTTGACCCGGGCCAGGACCGCGATGTGGCTCGTCTCCACGCCCGGCTCGGCCAGCCAGGCGGTGACGGTCTGGGCCACGCTCTCACCGCCGGCGTCGGGGGCGTGGAGGCGGACGGTGAGGGCGTTCTCTGTCGGATCGGCGTCCGGTCCGGGTCGGATCTGCTTGGCCACCCGCCGGTCGTTGTAGGAGAGGAGGTGGCGGGCGGCGCCGACCACCTCGACCGGGCAGCGGTAGTTGACCTCCAGGGGGTGGTCGGCCGCGGCCGGGAAGAGGCGGTCGAAGTGGACCAGGAAGTCGGGGTCGGCGCCGGCGTGGCCGTAGATGACCTGGTCGTCGTCGCCGACGCCGAAGACGTCGAGGGCGGGCGTGGCCAGCAGCCGCAGGAGGAGGACGTGGGCCGGCGTGAGGTCCTGGAACTCGTCGACGAGGAGGTGGCGGCAGCCGGCCTGGGCCCGGCGCCGGAACTCGCCGTCGGTGAGGAGCAACTCGACGGCCCCGTAGACCTGCTCGTCGAAGTCGACCGCGCCCCGGGCGTTCAACTCGTGGCGGAAAGGGGCGAAGGCCTCGGCCAGGCCGGGAACGTCGTCCCGGGAGTCCTCCACTGCGATCGGATCCCGCAAACCGAGGCGGATCAGGGAGAGGCCGTCGAGGTAGGGGCCGATGGGATCGGTGTTGACCCGCCGCTTCGGACGGGGCACCAGGGAGGCCACGAGGTCGCGGAGGTCGCGCTCCTCGAGGACAGCGGGGGGACGGCCCCGGGCCTCGGTGAGCAGGGCCAGCCCGAGGGCGTTGAGGGTGCGGACCCGGGGCCGGAACGCCTGGCACCGCTCCTCCATCTCCTCCCGGGCCTTCTTGTTGTAGGCGACGGCGAGGACGGTCTCGGTCTCGAAGCCCCGGTCGACCACCAGGTGCCGGAGGCGCTCGGTGAGCACCCGGGTCTTGCCCGAGCCGGCGGGCGCGATCACCCTCGCCGGGCCGGCGCCGTGGGCGACGGCCGCCAGCTGGTCGGGGGCGAGGACGGCGGTGGGGGCGACGGGCGGGGGAGCGGGGGTGAGGCGGCCCAGGGCGACCGACTCCACATGGACGATGGCGGCGCCGTCGTCGGTGGAGATGGGGCCGCGGGGGCCGCCGTCGACCCACGCCGGCGTTCCGGCGGGGAGGACGAGTTCGCCTTTTGGTGGGGCGCTCGGGCTCGGGCGGGCGCCGAGGCGTTCGGCCTTGCGGGCCCACCACCACACCGGATCGCCGGGGCCGCGGGCGTCGTAGTTGTTGGCCCACACGAGGAAGTGGAGCCGGTCGAGGTGGGCCTCGAAGTCGGGGCCGAGGGTCCACGGCTCCACCGCCCACGACTCGGGCTGCCGGAACCGGGCCGGGTCGACGGCGAGCCCCACCACCACCGGCCGGCGGGCGGCCCACGCTGCATGCAACTCGGCCACCAGCGGGCCGGGATCGGCGAGGGCGGCCTCGTCGACGACGACCACCGCCGCCCCCGCCCACGGCGCCGGGATCTCCCCATCGGCCATCACCACCACGCCCCGTCCGAGGGCCGACGGTCCGGGCGCGGTCACCCCGCCGACCCTACGCAACGCCAAGGACATCCT
>JAXDMK010000121.1:0-3353 GCA_034666105.1 Actinomycetota bacterium
CCCTTGGGGTCCTCCCACTCGGGGGCGATCACCGGGCACTGGGCCGCGGGGGTGGTGAAGCGGGCGTTGGGGTGGGCGGCCGGCGTCTTCGACTCCGGGGTCCAGTCGTTGCGCTTCCAGTCGATGAGGTGGGCCGGCTTCTCCTTGGTCATGTCCTCCCACCACACGTCACCGTCGTCGGTGAGGGCGGTGTTGGTGAACAGGGAGTCCTTGAGCAGGGTCTTCATGGCGTTGGGGTTGGTGTCGTCGGACGTGCCCGGGGCCACGCCGAAGAACCCGGCCTCGGGGTTGATGGCGTAGAGCTGGCCGTCGGCGCCGTACTTCATCCAGCAGATGTCGTCGCCGACCGTCTGGACGTCCCAGCCGGGGATGGTGGGCACGAGCATGGCCAGGTTGGTCTTGCCGCAGGCCGACGGGAAGGCGGCGGCCACGTAGCGGACGACCTTCTCCGGCGACGTCAGCTTGAGGATGAGCATGTGCTCGGCCAACCAGCCCTGGTCGCGGGCCATGACCGACGCGATGCGCAGGGCGAAGCACTTCTTGCCCAGGAGGGCGTTGCCGCCGTAGCCCGACCCGTAGGACCAGATCGTGCGCTCTTCGGGGAAGTGGACGATGTACTTGTTCTCCGCGTCGCACGGCCACGACACGTCGGCCTGGCCCTCGGCGAGGGGTGCGCCCACCGAGTGCAGGCAGGGGACGAACTCGCCGTCGCCCAGGGTGTCGAGGACGGCCTGGCCCATGCGGGTCATGATCCGCATGTTGATGGCCACGTAGGCGGAGTCGGAGAGCTCGACGCCGATGTGCGCGATGGGCGAGCCGAGGGGGCCCATGCTGAAGGGCACCACGTACATGGTGCGGCCCTTCATCGAACCCTGGAACAGGCCGGTGAGGACCTCCTTCATCTCCGCCGGGTCGCGCCAGTTGTTGGTGGGGCCGGCGTCGATCTTCTTCTCGGAGCAGATGTAGGTGCGGTCCTCGACGCGGGCGACGTCGCCGGGGTCGGACGTGGCCCAGTAGCTGCCCGGACGCTTGTCGGGGTCGAGGGCGGTGAGGGTGCCCCCGTCGACGAGGAGCTGGCAGAGGCGGTCGTACTCCTCCTGGGAGCCGTCGCACCACTCCACCCGGTCGGGCGTGCACAGCGCCGCCATCTCGTCGACCCAAGCCAGCAGCTTTGCGTTCGTCGTCCTGGTCTGCTCAGTGTTGGCCATCAATCCTCTTTCACTCTGTCATTGCTTCCGGGGCGGGAATCCTGGGGTACCCATGTCGACTTCGGAGCCAAGCCGGAGCTTGGTGGCCCGGCCGGCGCCGTCGAGGTCGAAGACGACCCGTTGGCCCTGGCGGAGCATGCGAAACACCGACCCGGTGATGGCGTCGGCTGCGAGGTCGTACTCGCTGCGATCCGTGTCCCGGACGAGGACACCTTCCTTGGTACCGGGGTCGTACGACTTGATGACGCCCTGCAAGAAGCCCTCCCGGGGGAACGCGTAACGTGAACTTCACGATCCTACCGGGCGAGTTCGCCCTCATCGAGCGCTTGCGCGGACGGATGACCGGCCCCGAGGGCCAGGTCTGGGTCGGCGATGACGTGGCGGTGGTCCCCGGACCCCTGGGCGCGCTGCTCCTGGCCTCGGATGCGGTCGTCGCCGGCGTCCACGCCGACCTCTCCCTGGTGGGACTCGACGACCTCGGCTGGAAGGCGTTGGTGGCCAACGTGAGCGACGTGGCCGCCGTCGGGGGACGGCCGCTGGCGGCCGTGATCTCGGTGGCGGGGCCGCTGGGGGAAGTCGACCTCGACCTGCTCTACGACGGGCTGCTGGCGGCGGCGGCCGCCTACGGGTGCCCGGTGGTGGGGGGCGACATGACGTCGGCGCCGACGTTGGTGGTGTCGGTGGCCATCGCCGGCGACGCGGGACCGTCGTCGCCGGGGCCCGTGCTGCGCTCGGGGGCCCGTCCCGGCGACCACCTCTTCGTCACCGGCCCGTTGGGGTCCTCGGCGGCGGGGCTGGAGGTGCTCCGGGCGGCGGCGGGGGCAGGGGCCAAGGGGGAGCAGGCGATCGAGTTCTTCGCCGACCTGGTCCAGGCCCACCGCCGGCCCCGTGCCCGTCTGGCCGAGGGGGCGGCGGCCCGGGCCGCGGGGGCGACGGCCATGATCGACGTGTCCGACGGGCTGGCGTCCGACCTCCGCCACCTTGCCACCGCCTCCGGCGTGGGGGTGGTGGTGGAGAAGGTGCCGGTGGCCTTGGGCGTGCCCCGGGTGAGCGACGAGCCCGAGCTCCTCGCCCTCGGCGGCGGGGAGGACTACGAGCTCGTCTTCACCGCCCCCGACCCCGACCGGGTGGCCGCCGTCTTCGTCGAGCTGGGCCTGGGCCTGCCCCTGCTCATCGGCTCCTGCACCGCCGACCCCACCGAACGCCGCCTGCGCGACGGCGACCTGCCCGAAGTCGGCTGGGAGCACCGGTGGTGACGCCCCCCGAGGTCGAACTGGTGACACTTACAGCCCCCCCAGGGCGTTCACCGTCACCGGTTGGGCTCGGTGGGGCCCCGTCCGTCGAACCGGTGACACTTACAGCCCCCACAGGGCGTTCAGCGTCACCAGTTCGCACAGGTCGGCGGCGGTGAGCACCCGGCGGCCGGTCGCCCTCACCATCGCCGGCACCGACTCGGGGGGCGGGGCGGGGGTGGCCGCCGACCTCAAGACGTTCGAGGCCCACGGGGTGTGGGGGACGGCCGCCATCACCGCGGTGACGGCCCAGAACACGCTCGGCGTCCAGGCCTTCGAGGCGGTCACGCCCGAGTTGGTGCGGGCCCAGATCGCATCGGTGGCGGCCGACATAGGGGTCGACGCGGCCAAGACGGGGATGCTGGCGTCGGCCGACGTGGTGGAGGCGGTGGCCGCGACGGTCGCCCAACTCGGCGTCGGGCCCCTGGTGGTCGACCCGGTGCTGGTGTCGAAGCACGGTGACCGGCTGCTGGCGCCCGACGCCGTCGACGCCGTCCGCACCCTCCTCCTCCCCCTGGCCACGGTGCTCACGCCCAACCTGCCCGAGGCCGAGGCCCTGGTCGGCTTCCCGGTGCGCACCCGGGCCGACATGGAATCGGCCGCCCGGGCCCTGGTCGAGCTGGGGGCGGAGGTGGTCCTGGTGAAGGGCGGTCACCTGGCCGACGGAGAGCGCTCGCCCGATTGCCTGCTGGTGGCCGACGCGGCCGACGGCCCGATGTGGCTGGAGGGGTCCCGCCGGCCCGGTCGCCACACCCACGGCACCGGCTGCGTCCTGTCGGCCGCCATCGCCGCCGAGCTGGCCCGGGGCATGGAGCCGGCCGACGCCTGCGTGGCGGCCAAGCGCTTCGTGGAA
>JAXDMK010000122.1:0-3287 GCA_034666105.1 Actinomycetota bacterium
CGAGGTCGAAGAGGTCCTGCGGGAGATCCGGGTCGCCCTGCTCGAGGCCGACGTCAACTTCAAGGTGGTCAAGAACCTCGTCGGACGCATCCGCGAGGAGTGCGTCGGCGCCGACCTCTCCGGCAGCCTGTCGCCGGCCCAGCAGGTCATCAAGATCGTCCACCAGGAGCTGATCGCCAGCCTGGGGGGCCAGACCCTCAAGATCACCTACGCCTCCAAGCCCCCCACGGTCGTCATGCTGGCCGGCCTCCAGGGCTCCGGTAAGACCACCGCCACCGGCAAGCTGGCCCGCTGGTTCAAGCAGCAGGGCCGCAACCCGATCCTGATCGGGGCCGACCTCCAGCGCCCGGCCGCGGTCGAGCAGCTCCGCATTCTCGGCGGCCAGGTGGGCGTTCCCGTCTTCTCCCAGGCCACCGACCCCGTCTCCGTGGCCAAGGCGGGCCTGGAAGAGGCCCGCCGCCTCGGCCGCGACGTGATGATCGTCGACACCGCCGGCCGCCTCCACATCGACGAGGCCCTCATGGACGAGGTCCGCCTCATCTCCGAGGCCGTCTCGCCGAACTACACGTTCCTGGTGGTCGACGCCATGACCGGCCAGGACGCGGTCAACGTGGCCGAGGCCTTCCACGCCGTCCTCGAGATCGACGGGGTCATCCTGTCCAAGCTCGACGGCGACGCCCGCGGTGGCGCGGCCCTGTCGGTGAAGGAAGTCATCGGGCGACCCATCGCCTTCGCGTCCACCGGCGAGAAGCTGGCCGACTTCGAGCCCTTCCACCCCGACCGCATGGCGTCGCGGATCCTGGGCATGGGCGACGTCCTCACCCTCATCGAGAAGGCCGAGCAGGCCTACGACATGGCCGAGGCGGAAGCGGCCGCGGAGAAGCTCACCAGCGGCAAGTTCACCCTGGAGGACTTCCTCGAGCAGATGCAGCAGCTGAAGAAGATGGGGCCGTTGCAGAGCCTGGTCGGTATGCTTCCAGGGATTCCCAAGGAGATCCGGAACGCCGAGATCGACGACCGGGAGATCGCGAGGGTCGAGGCCATCATCCGGTCGATGACCCCAGCCGAGCGACGCGACCCGTCGCTCATGAACGGCTCCCGTCGGCTGCGGGTGGCACAGGGCAGTGGGATGACGACGAACGACGTCAACCAGCTGCTCAAGCAGTTCAAGGAGATGCAGAAGATGATGCGGTTCCTCGGCAAGGGCGGCAAGGGCGGCAAGGGCCGTCCCCGTGTGCCGAGCTTCGGATAGGAGAGCAGCGTGGCAGTGAAACTCCGCCTCATGCGGATGGGCAAGAAGAAGCAGCCGACCTACCGGATGGTGGCGGCCGACTCCCGGTCGCCCCGTGACGGGCGTTTCATCGAGATCGTGGGTTTCTACGACCCCCGGGCCGAGCCGTCGGTTGTCAGGATCGACAACGAGAAGGCCGTCGGGTGGCTCAAGCAGGGCGCCCAGCCGTCCGACCCCGCCCGCAAGCTGCTGGAGATCTCCGGCGCGTGGGGCGAGTACAAGGGCACCACATGACCGACGCCGGCCCCGAGGCCGTGGCCGAGGCTGACGCCGACCTCGAGATCGACGACGAGGTTGACGACGAGCTCGACGACGACCTCAAGGACGACGACAACCTCGAGGACGACGACGACCTCGACGACGAGGACGAGGTCGACGGCAACCGGGCCGTCGGTGGACTCTCGGCCGGCGTGCTCGACTATCTCGCCCGCTCCATCGTCGACGACGAGGACGCGGTCGACATCGAGGTCGACGAGGGTCGCCGCTCGGTGATGCTGCGCCTGCACGTCTCGCCGTCCGACATGGGCCGCGTGATCGGCCGCCGGGGCCGGGTGGCCCAGGCCATCCGCACCGTGGTGCGGGCCGCCGGCGCCCGCGAGGGCGTCGACGCGTCCGTCGATATCGTCGACTGATTTTCGGAAACCGGTAGGCCGGTGCTCGAGGTCGGGCAGGTCGTCAAGCCCCACGGGCTCAAGGGTGAGGTGATCGTGTCCATGATCACCAACCGGCCCGAGGAACGGGTGGTGTCCGGGTTCGTCTTCTCCACCGACCGGGGCGACCTCACCCTGCTCTCGGCCACCCCCCACCAGGGGCGGTGGATCGTGGCCTTCGAGGGGGTCCACGACCGCGACGGGGCCGAGGCCCTCCGGGGCACGGTGCTGATGGCGGAACCTTTGGCCGGCGGTGACGACGACGACACCCTGTGGATCCACGAGCTCATCGGGGCCGAGGTGGTCGGCCTCGATGGTCACAGCTACGGGTCGGTGGAGGCGGTGGAGGCCAATCCCGCCTCCGACCTGCTCGTCCTGCCCGGCGGCAAGCTGGTGCCCCTGGTGTTCGTGGTCAGCGGCCCCACCGCCGGCCGCCTGGTCATCGACCCGCCGGCCGGCCTCTTCGACTGAGGGCTTCGCTCACACCACGCGGGTGGCGTAGACGACGAGGCGGTGGTCGTGGGTGCCGTCGCGGAAGGTCCCCGCGCAGGTGATGAGGGTGAGGTGGGACAGGCCGTCGGTCGAGGGCTGGGGCCACGTGCCGGCCACGGGGCCGGCGCCGTAGATCTCGGTGAGGACGGACGGTTCGGTCGTCTGGGCGAGCGAGTAGGTCTTCGTCTCCGTCACCGAGAAGGCGACGTCGAGGCCGCTGCGGGTGTCGTGGACGACGATCGGGTCACCCGCCCGCAGGTCCTCGATGTGGGCGAACACGCCCGGGCGGCCGAGGGGGTCGTTGACGTGGCCGGCCAGGAGGGCGGTGCTCACCTCGCCGGGGACGGCGCTGCCGCGGTACCAGAAGGCCTGCTGCCAGACAGGGTCGTCGGCCGGGCCCATCGGCGCGTCCATCACGTCCTCGGTCGACATCCCCACGCCGATGACGGGGGCGTCCACGTGCAGCGACGGCATCCGCAGTTCCAGGGGCACCGCCACCGGCCCCGCCCGCAGCGCCAGCCCGGCGTCGGTCAGGGCGGCGGGAACGGGCAGAACCGCCGCCGGCTGACCGATCGCGGGCCGCGCCCCGTGGGGAACCGGGTGGGAGCTGGTGCAACCGGCCAGGAGGGCGGTCGCCAGCAGGACGGTCGCGGCGCGGGCACCGATCCGGGCCCTCCCGGTCACGGAGTGACCGGGGGCGTGGTGCTCGTCGTGGCCGGGACCGGCCGCCGGCGCCGGATCACGCCGATCGCCGACCCCCCGCCGAGCAGGGTGAAGATGACCGCCGGCAAGGGTGATCCGTCCGCCGCCACCGGCGCCGACCCTGTCCGGGGTGCGCCGACGACGCCCGGGAC